>JALYKM010000115.1 GCA_030774785.1 Gemmatimonadota bacterium | reverse complement strand
CGGCAATCAAGAGAGCGCGCTTCCTCGCGCTCATTCCCTACATTCGCGGTCATCAGGCGTAGATGGCCGACGCCGCCACGAGCGACAAGAAGAGTCAGTCGTGGCGGCCACTGCTGTGGGGCTTGGCTGCGTTCCTTTTGTTGCCACTCGTACCATTGGGGGATGTGATCTTTCCCGTTCAGCAGACTCTCTTGCTATTCGTTCCCGCGCTCGCCGTCTGCTCGATCATCGGATGGAGATCGGGAGGCCGCGCCGCACTGGCTGTGATCTGGTTGGCGCTCGCGGTGTGGATGCTCCTTCAACCCGCCGGCCCGCCCGGGACGGCCTACAACCAGATGGCACGGGCATGGGCGATCGTGCTCGCGGCTAGTTTCGGCCTGGTCAGTCTTTTGAGCTCCGCAACTCCCTTTTTCGTGCGCGCTCTTGGCGCGGTGGGAATTGCTCTCGCAGTCGGGCTCACGGTCGCACTCTCCTCGCCCAGCGGTATTGCGCGATTTCAGCACGCTGGCGGGGAAGAATTCACGAGGCGGGCGGCGGCCAGCCTCAACCAGTTCCAGCAAAAGTGGGACACCGAGCAGTGGAAGGATCTGACCGCGAAGGCGCCGCTGCTCCAGTCCGCAGACGACTGGGCGGCGGATCTCGAGCGGGAGATACCAAAGCATACGATCCCCCTGCTTCCAGCGCTGCTCGCCCTCGAGTCTCTGGCAGCGTTGGGGCTTGCGTGGAGCGTCTATCACCGGCTCTCTGCCGTAAAAATAGGGCCGAGCTTGGGACCCCTGACTGAATTTCGTTTCAACGACCAGATAATCTGGGCGCTGGCAGTTGGGTTGACGCTCAGTCTCCTTCCCGCATTCAGCGAAGGGCGGAACGCTGGCTTCAATCTGCTTCTTTTTTTCGGCGCGCTGTACGCGGTAAGAGGACTGGGCGTTCTGGCCTGGATTTCAAAGGGACGCTATCTCTTGATCATTGTGCTCAGTCTCATACCACAGGGCATTTTTCTGCTCGGCCTGTTGGCGCTCGCGCTCGGTCTCGGCGACACCTGGCTCGACCTCCGGCGGCGCGCCCGGGCGAGCTGACCGTACGATCCACTCCAGCTTTGTGCTAGAATTCCCGGTTCTCAACGATCACTGAAGGAATTTCTCCAATGGAAGTCATACTCAGGCAGGCGGTTGAAAAGCTCGGCCACCCGGGCGATATCGTGAAGGTCTCGTCGGGCTACGCCCGCAATTATCTCCTGCCGCGCGGCTTCGCCTACGAGGCGACGGCCGGTAACAGGAAGCGAATCGAGCAGGAGCGGCAGCGCCTCGAGCAGGCAGAGGAGCAGCGCCGAGGGTCGGCGCAGGAGCAGGCCACCAAGCTCGAGCAGGTCTCGCTGACCTTCTCGGCGCGCGTCGGCGACGAGGGCAAGCTCTTCGGGTCCGTCACCTCCTCGGACATTGCTCACCAGCTCGAGGCACAGGGTTTCACTATCGAGAAGCGGCAAATCGAGCTACACGAGCCGATTCGCGCCCTGGGAGTCTACCGGGTTCCGATCCGCCTCCACGCCGACGTGCATCCAGAGATCAAAGTCTGGGTCATCAAGCAGTAGTCACCCGATTACGGCAGACCTGGCTGCGTCATCGTGGCGCGGCCAGGTCTTTTTCGTTGAATACGTGGCGTGCGAAATGCGAGTTGGAACCCCACACGGAACTTTTGCACAGTTGGTAAGCTACATAGCAGAGATGCGCTGCTCTGCGCCGCCTCGAAACCTTCACTGAACCGCATGGCTACATCCCTCCCATCTGTCTCCGCCCGCGAAGGTGCGCATCGAGTACAGCGCGCCGCCCAGCTTTGCCTGGACATGAAAGCAAACGACGTAGTGCTTCTGAATCTGCAGGGCATTACCGACATGACGGACTACTTCGTGATTGCGAGCGGAACCTCTGATACCCACGTGAGATCCATCGGCGAGCACGTGATTTCGGAGATGAAGAAAGCGGGATTGACCGTGCACCACACTGAAGGTTTACAACAGGGCCGCTGGGTGCTGCTCGATTTCTTCGATTTCGTAGTTCACATCTTCCATCCCACGCTTCGGTCGTTCTACCAGATAGAGCGGCTGTGGAGCGACGCGGAAACAGTGGCGCTGGAACCACAGGAGTGAAGCACATGAAAGCGGTGCGGATTCTGGCCACCTTGGCCGCGTTGCTGTTCGCGACTCGCCTCGACGCGCAGCAGTACTTCGGCATGAACCAGGTGCAGTACAGGCACTTCGACTGGCGGGTGATAGAGACTGAGCACTTCCTCGTGCACTACTACCCGGAGGAGCGCGCCGGCGCGATGGACGCGGCGCGAATGGCCGAGCGCTCGTACGCCCGGCTGTCGAAGATCCTCGACCACCAGTTCCGAGAGAAGAAGCCGATCATCCTGTTCGCGTCGCGCGCCGAGTTCGCGCAGAACAACGTCACCGGCGATCTCGGGGAAGGCACGGGTGGAGTCACCGAAGGATCACGCCACCGCCTCATCCTCCCGCTCACGGGAGATCTGGGCAGCTTCGAGCACGTTCTCGCGCACGAAATGGTGCACGAGTTCCAGTATGACATCTTTGCGCGCGGCAAGGCAGGCGCGAATCTGCAGACCCTTAATCAGGTCAACCCGCCGCTCTGGTTCATGGAGGGAATGGCCGAGTATCTGTCGATCGGCCCGGTTCACCCCCTGACGGCCTCGTGGCTCCGCGACGCGGCAGTGAACGGCAACCTCCCCACCATCGAGCAGATGACGGAGCGTCCGGACAAGTACTTCCCTTATCGTTACGGCGAAGGGCTGTGGGAATACGTCGGCGAGCGCTGGGGCGACGCCGCGATCGGCGAGATCCTACAGAATTCCACCACGCTTGGGATCGCCCGCGCGTTCCAGCGGCAGCTTGGCCTGACGCTCCATGAGCTGAGCGACGACTGGCGTGAAGCGGTCAACGCCAAGTATTTGCCACAGGCAGCAGTGCTGGACCGGCCGCGCACCTTTTCGCAGCCTCTGCTCACCGAAAAGAAGAGCGGAGGTCAGATCTTTCTTGCGCCTTCGCTCTCCAGCGACGGCAACCGCATCGCGTTCCTCTCAAACGGTGACCAGAAGCGCGGTGAGCTGTTCATCGATCTCTGGCTCGCCGATGCACGCACCGGGAAGCGCATCAAGCGCCTCGTCGAGAGCACGACGAACCCGAACTTCGAGGAGCTGAGGCTTCTCTATTCGCAGAGCGCATTCTCGAACGACGGCCGCACGCTGGCGTTCACCGCGCAGCGCGAAGGCAAGGACGTGTTGTATTTGATGGACGTGGCGAAAGCGAGCGTGCGGGCCCGCCTCGACCTTCCACTCGACGCAGTGACGAGCCCCGTCTGGTCACCGGACGACAGGCAGCTCGCCTTCAGCGGAACGCACGGCGGGATCAGTGACATCTACATCGTCAACGCCGACGGCAAGAACCTTCGTCAGATGACGAACGACATGTACGGCGATCTCCAGCCCGCATGGTCTCCCGACGGACGTAGGATCGCGTTCGCGAGCGACCGCAGTCCTGAGACCGACCTGTCGATTCTCAAGATCTCGAAGTGGCGCATCAACGTCATGGATGCGCAGTCAGGCGCGATCGAAGTGGTGCCCGGCCAGGGCGGGCTCAACCTTAACCCGCAGTGGTCCCCTAACGGACGGGAGCTGGCGTTCATCTCCGATCGCACCGGGATTCCGAACGTATTCCTATACGACTTCGGCAATCAGCAGCATTATCAGATCACGAACGTACTTGGCGGCGTGTCCGCCATCACCGAATACAGCCCGGCGATCACCTGGGCGCGCACTGCCGACAGGATAGCGTTCACGTACTACGAGCGCGGCGACTGGACTGTGTGGGCGTTCGACAATCCGCGCGGCCTGAAAAAAACCGCTTTCCGTCCGACCGGAACGAACCTCGCTGCGAGACTCGTTCCGACGGATTCCCCCGCAGCGGCGCGGCCCTCAGTGGATTCGCTGACGCTCAGGCCGCGTGCCGGCGAGCCGACATCGACTTACCGCGGCGCCGCGGGAACACGGCAGTCGTCGGTGCTGCCGCCCAGCGAGGCAGTTCAGGATTTGCCGGCGAGCGTTGCGGTGCTCAACTCGGATCCGCTGTTCGGCCTTCCCGACTCGAGCAGGTTCAAGGAGCACCCGTACCACGTCTCGTTCCACCCGGATTACATCGCCGACCCATCGGTCGGGTACACGACGGGTTACGGAACATTTGCCGGTGGTACGGCGTTCGTCTTCAGCGACCTGCTCGGCAACCACATGCTCGCCGTTTCTGGAAACGTCTACGGTCGGCTGAGCGACGCCAGCGCCTTCGTCGGCTACGCCAACCTGAGCCGCCGCTTCCAGTACATCACGGGCATTTCGCAGGACCCGGTATACGTCCCGCTCAACGGCGGCAGGAGGGGAGACCAGAATGTGCAGACATATTTCACCGACTATCTGCGCTACGTTGTGCGTAACGTGTTCGTGACTGGGCAATACCCGTTCAACCGGTTCACCCGCGTCGAGACGGGAGTGCAGCTCAATAGCATTACGCAGGGGATCGTCGAGGTTTCTCAGACCTGCAACAGCGCCGGCTTTTGTACCGATGTTCAGTTCAACGACAGCACCAAGCTGCCGACGATCACCTACGTAACCCCCACGACCGCCTTCGTCTCCGACAATACGCTCTTCGGCACCACCGGGCCCGTGATGGGTCGCAGAATGCGCTTTCAGGCATCGCAGAACCTGGGCAAGCTGACGTTCAGCGATTTCCTCGCTGATTATCGGCGGTACGATCCGATCATCTTCAACACACTGACAATCGCGACCCGGTTCCTCACCTCGATCTCGGTCGGGCCGGACGAAGGCTTCTTCCCGAAGTACATCGGCCGTCCGGACTTCGTCCGCGGATACGACAGGGCGAATTTCAATTTCTACGACTGCACCTCCGTCATAGGCTCGACGGCGGCCTGCAACAACGCACAGCTGGCAGGAAGCCGTGTGGCTGTGTTCAACGCGGAGCTGAGATTCCCGATCATCCGGCGCTTTGATGTGGGAAGCAGCTTTGGCCTTCCGCCGGTAGATGGACTCATCTTCTACGACGCGGGCCTGGCGTGGAGCAAGAACCAGACGCCGCACCTTGGCAACGCGCCGGCTGGAAACGATCCGACGAAGGATCGCTATCCGCTCACCAGTTACGGCGCCGGACTTCGCGTGAATCTCTTCAACCTCGCGATTCTCCGCTGGGACTACGCGCACCCACTGATAGGCGGACGCAAGCCAAATTGGACGTTCTCATTGGGAGCGAGCTACTAACCGTTGCGTCGGCTCCTACTGCTGGCCCTGCTCTGTGCAGCCTGCAAAGACGACAGGGGAGCACCTGACAGCACCACTCCTTCAGTAGTAGAAGGTCACGGCCCCGAACCACTCCTCCTTCGAGTTCCGCGTGGAGGAGGGACCGGGCGCGTCTACCGGTATCCGAGGCTCGACTCGACCGTGTGGGCCGTCGACGAGGCGCCTGCGATCGACCGCGTGCTCGCGTTCGATCCCGACGCCGGAAGCATTGCGGTTGTGGATTCGAAGGGATATCCGGGCCGCCTGGATCTCCGCGAGACCGATGTCCTCAAAGCAGCGCGAACGAAGCTGACATCGCTCTCCTCCGCGAACGGCAACGACATCTACGGGGTCAACGCCAAGGGAGAGATCGTTCGCCTGAACCCCAACGGCAGCGACTGGAAGTTCAAGCCTCCCGTTCCGGCCCGCGGGGTTTTCGCTCAGCCCAACGGCGATCTCATCGTGTCGGCGAACAGGGGAGCGCAGACGGTCGTCTGGAGAGTCCGTCCGCCCGACGATATTGCGCAGGATAGCGCGGTCCTCCCGCTGGCAGGCCGCGCGGTCAGGACCCAGGTGGGCGACCGGATCTACTTCACGATCGACAGCGGGCTCGTCGGCGTGAAGGCGAAAGATCTTTCTCCGGTGGGAGCCGTTCAGCTCGCCAGCCGCGTACGTGCACTGGCTCCGACGCCCAGCGGCGACCGGCTTTACGTCGCTACGATGGCGGACAGCGGAATCTCGATAGTCGATCGCTACACGGGACGCGTGCAGTCGGGCATCACCCTGCCTCAGCCGCCGTCTGATCTCCGGATGGACGCCCTCGGCCGTTATCTGCTCGCGCGCTTTCCGCAGCAGGATTCAGCGTGGGTGGTCGCGATCGGAACCAACAGGCTCGTGGGCGCCGTCCCCACCCGCTGGGAGAGCGATCTACCAGCGATTACTCCCGACGGGCGTCTCGCCCTTCTCGGGGCGAAGGATGTGACCCTCGTGGACCCAGAAAAGCTCGACGTGAAATCCACCATCAGCGGCGGAGCAAAGGACTTCTGGTACTTCTTCGCCTGGGATGGATTCCGGCCGCGCGCGCGGGGGCTCGATCAGCCGGTGACTTTCCCCAGTGACAGCGTGCCCGCCGACTCGCTGGGGATCAGCTCCACCGCTTCGAGCACCGACGGCTCGTCGACGCCGCTGGTCAGTCGAGACACTGCGCCGACAGCTCCGCCATCGGTTGCATCTCCCGCGACCAGGCCCGCGTCTACCGGATTCATCGTATCTTTCGCCGCTCTCCTCAGTGAAGAAAAGGCGCAGCAGGTCGCAAGCTCGATCAAGGTCAGCGGCACGCAAGCGCACGTCGTGTCCACCAACACCGCCGGCTCGCCGATTTTTCGCGTAGTGATGGGACCATTTTCCAGCCGCGACGAAGCAGACAAGATTGGACGCGCATCGAAGCGCGAGTACTGGATCTACGAGGGCTCCCCTTGAAACCGAATGTCCCCGGCGGACGCCCGATTGCATGGGAAGACGCCGGCCGGCAGATCGCACCAGTCTTGGGGAGCTACTCCGCAGTAGTCATCACCTCTAGCGATCCGGTTGCCGCAGCGCACGTAGCACTCGGTATCGCTCGCGCAGAAGCCACACATAGACGCGTAGTCATCGGAGACATGATTGGTGACGTCCCTCCCCTCCGGTCCCTCGTAAAAGACGAAGATCCTCACGGAATCAGCGACAGCTTTCTTTACGGCGTGTCGCTCAACAAGATCGGCTACGAGGTCGAAGGAAGGGCGAACCTGCATGTAATGCCGAGCGGTACCGACCCGACGATCGGTGAAGAGATCTTTCGGAGCGCGCGATGGAAAAAGTTCGCGGAAGGGTTCACGCAGGTGGGAGCGCTGCTTCTGCTCGTCGCGCGGCGGGACGCGCCCGGACTCGCCGAGCTGGCCGACCAGGTCGATGGAGTCGTTCTCGTCAGGGATCCTGACCTGCCGGGCGCGCCGTCAGCGCTCATACTCGCGCGCGTCTCTGCTCCTACTCCGACTCTCAAGATCCCTCTCCACCGATTCAGCGCGCGCGCCGCGGGCTGGAAAAAGCACAAGTGGCTGTACCCGGCAGTTGGCGCCGTCGGACTGCTTCTCTTCGCGGCCTTGGCCCTGGTCTTCATGCGCGCGCGTGTGGGGCGCGCTACGCGTACTCCGGGACCGGTCGCAACGACGGCCGTCCCCGCGCCGACGCCTCCTCCTCCGCGGCCGTCTCCCGAAACTCTGTACATCGCTCCCCCCGCAAATGTCCATGACTCCGCGTCGGCGTCGGCATTCACAGTCGAATTGCTAGTCGCAAACACCGCCGAAGGCGCTAACTTGTTCGTGCGGAAAAATGGCGCGGCGCTTCCCGTCGCCGCAGTGTCGCCCGTTGCAATCGACCCGGAGCGATCTACATGGTACAAGGTGACCGCTGGAGCCTACACCAGGAGATATCAGGCTGATTCGCTGTTGCTCGCGCTACGGCGGTCGAGCGTTCTCACCGATTCCGCGGGGACCGTCGCGCGAGCGCCGCTGGCGCTCCTTGTCGACAGCGTTCCGTCGCAGGGTGGCATTGTCGATGCGGTTCGCGCCGCCGTGCAAAAGTATAGGGATCGCGGGCTGGCGGTTTACGCATTGATCCAGGACGACGGGGGCGCGCGCATTTACGCAGGCGCCTTCGGGGCAGCCGAGCAGTCGGCCGGGCTGATTAGAATACTGCGCGGTGCGGGACTGAACCCCGTACTCGTCTACCGAACCGGGAGTGCGCCTTAGTGCGTTTAACGAAGCTCGAGATTCACGGATTCAAATCCTTCGCCGATCACACGGAGATGGTCTTCGAGTCGGGCGTGACCGCGATCGTCGGCCCGAACGGGTGTGGAAAGTCCAACGTCTCCGACGCGGTGCGTTGGGTGCTGGGCGAGCAGCGCGCGCGTACCCTCCGCGGCGCGAAGATGGAAGAGGTAATTTTTCAGGGCTCGTCCGCGCGTCGTGCTGTGAACGTTGCGGAAGTGTCCCTTTATTTCGAGAACGACGACGGAGCGCTCGACATTCCGTTCCGTGAAGTAGTGATCACGAGGCGATTGAGCCGCTCGGGCGAGAGCGATTACTTCCTCAACAACGCGCCCTGCCGCCTCCGCGACATCCACGACATGGTGCGCGGCACAGGGCTCGGAGCCGACTCCGGCGTCGTCATCGAAGGGAAGATGGTGGACGCACTGCTTTCCGACAGACCGGACGAGCGTCGCGAGCTGTTCGAGGAAGCGGCCGGCGTCGGTCTCTATCGCGACCGGAAGCGGAGCGCTGAGCGACGCCTGGAGGAAACGGCGACCGACCTGGCACGCATCGACGATCTCATCGCCGAAGTGCAGAGCCAGGTTCGATCGCTGACGCGGCAGAGAAAGCGGGCGGAGCGCCACACTGAGCTCATGGCTCGCCGCTTCACTCTCGAGGTTGCCCACGCATCGCGCGAGATGGATGCGTGGCGAGGCGAGCTGGTGCGCCTCGAGGAGCGAGTCACGCTGCTGCGGACGCAAGTGCCCGGTGAAGAGGAGCGCCTACGAAACGCGGAGGCCGCGCGCGATACCGCATTGGGCGAGCGGACAACAGCTGAAGCGAGGCGGGCCGAGCTGGCCCGACTCGTCTCGGATCAGCGCGAGAGCACCCAGCAGCTCCGCGGAGAGATCGCCGTCGCTGAAGAGAGATTGCGCAATGCCACGTCGCGCCGCGAGCGCGCGGAAGAGGAACGCCGCGAGGGAGATGCGATCGCCGGTCGCGTGAACGGAGAGCTGGAGCGCGCGTCTACCGAGTTCGCGCAGCTCGAAGGCGCTCGGCGCGCGGCCGATGAAGCACTCGGTTCACACGCACTCCATGAGGAGGAAGTTCGCGCCGGTCTCAGCATCGCCCGCTCGAATCTCGAGCAGGGTGAGCGCTCCCTCCGAGAGCTGCGCGAAAAGCTTCACCGCGCGGAGCTCGATCACCAGAGCAGCGAGCGCGAGCGAGAGGAGCTGGCAGAGCGGAAGGCCGCGCTCGAGGCAGAGCAGACCCAGCTCTTCGACGCTGCGGAAGCAGCCCGCCGGGATCTTGCCGCTGCGGAAGATGTCGCGGCGATCGCCGCCGCCCGGGTGGCGGACACCACCGCCGCCGCCGAAGACGCCCGCGATGTCCGCGAGCAGGCGCGAGAGCGGGAGAGCGCTGCGCGCGCCGATCTGCTCCGCGCTGAAGATCTCCACACGGCTCTGAGCGCGAAGCTCAACGCTCTCGAGGGCCTGGAGAGAGAGCGCGTCGGACTCGCCCCAGCGGCGGCGCGACTTCTCAAGGAGCGCGGCATCTTCGGCGAAGGCGCCGTCCTTGGCCCCCTCAGCGATTTCATCAGCACCGATGCAAGCTCGGCGTCGCTCGTCGAGCGCTTCCTCGGCGCGACTGTCAACGCCGTTCTCGTTCGGGACAGATCGGTCGCAGAAGCCGTGCGCGCGTGGCATGCGTCAGCAGCCCCGGGTCCGCTGCTCCTGCTGCCCGTCGACTCCCTGTTCGACCAGCAATCGGAAATTTCCGACGGTGCGTCTGGCCTCGCGAGTCTCGTCGAGTCGTCGTCGCCGGCGAGTGGATGGGTGCGCTCGCTCCTGGGACGCGTAACATCGATGGAAAGTGGGACCGCCTTCGTCGATGCCCGTGGCGCGATCTGGCTGCCGGCTGCTGAATCGGGCGCTGGGCCGCTACGCCGCCGTGCCGAGATCGTGGAGCTCAAACGGGCAGTAGCCAACAGCGCATCGGCGCGTCACGTCGCAGGCTCCGCCGCGGAGTCCGGGAAGGCCGAGCTCGCATCCGCGGAGCGCGCCTCGATCGTCGCGGAGGAAGCCGCATCACAGGCCGTGCGAGCCAGCGGAGAGGCGGCGGACCGCTCTGCTGCCTTGGCTAGACAACATCAACGCGCGGCACGCGAGGCAGCCGAAGCGCGCGCGCTCATCGAGAGATTGACCGAGCGCGAAACTGCGACCACATCACGTCTCGACACGCTTGGAACGAGCGCGCGCGAGATCGTCGCCACAATCGCCGATCGCGAAGCCGCGGTCGCACGCGCGCGTGAGATGCTCTCCGCGGCCGAGCACAAACAGGAAGAGGCGCGCGAACAGCGCACCGCCAGTCAGATCCGGCGGGCACAGGCCCAGGCCCAGCTCGAGATGGCCTGGGATCGCCAGCGTCATTTGAGCGAGGAGTTTGCTTCGGCGACTGGACGACTCGAATCCCTGCAGCAGGAGCTCACCACCTTGTCGGGCGCCGACGCCCAGCTCACCGAGCAGCTCTCGCAGTGGAAGGGCGACCTCGACGCCAGACAGGCAACGCTGGAGAACGCCGAGCAGAAGCTTGCGGACGCAGAGCACGCGGTTCGGGAGGTGGACGAGAAGCTCTCCACCGAGGAGCACTCGCTCGCCGAGATGCGCCGTCACACGGCGGGGTTGAGCGAGGAGCTGCACGCGGCCGAGCTCCGCTACACCGAGCTGTCGGGGCGGAGAGCAGCAATCCGCGAGCGGCTCGAGGCCGAGTGGAAGAAGCCGGTCGACGAATTGCTGGCCGGAGCGGAGACGCTCGAGCTGGACGACGACGCGCTGCGCTCGGAGGCAGCGCTGGTGCGTGAGCAGCTGGACGCCCTCGGAGCGGTGAACCCGCTCGCGATCGAAGAGCACGAGGAAGAGACCAAGCGCCTTTCGTTTCTCACGACCCAGCGCGACGATCTCAACTCGGCGAGGAGCTCGCTGCAGCAGGCGATTCGCGAAATCGATACGACTGCGCGAGCGCTGTTTCTCCAGACCTTCGTTCGGGTGCGCGAGAACTTCCGCAATATCTTCATGACGCTGTTCGGCGGCGGCGAGTGCGATCTCCGTCTCGAGAATCCGGAGAGTCCGCTCGAGGGCGACATCGAGATCCACGCTTCGCCGCGCGGAAAGCGAACCCAGAGAATTCACCTTCTGTCGAGTGGCGAGAAGGCGCTCGTCGCGCTTTCGCTGCTGTTTGGAATTTTCCTGACCAAGCCGAGTCCGTTCTGTCTGCTGGACGAAGTCGACGCCCCACTCGACGACCAGAACATCGGACACTTCGTGCGGATGCTGAACCGCTTCAAGGCCAAGACCCAGTTCATCGTGATCACCCACAACCCCCGCACCACGACGGAGGCGGCAGACGCCGTTTACGGAGTGACGATGCAGGAGCCGGGCGTCTCGTCGCTCGTGAGCGTGCGCATGCGCGGCAGGACCGTGGATGAGACGATCACTCCCGCGTATCCCGCGCACACACCACAGCTGCACGACGAGCCCGCCGAAGCCGCCGAGACAGCCCCAGTCACCGCGTAAATGCTAGTCGTCATGCGGCACGACGCGACGGCGAAAGACGTCGATCGCGTGGTCAGCATCATTCAGGAGATGGGTTACGAGGCGCGGCCGATGCCGGGCGCGCAGCGCACCGCGGTCGGTCTCGTCGGGAACGATGGGCGCGTCGACGCGTCGCGGCTGGAAGCGCTTCCCGGTGTCGCGCAGGTCATTCACGTCAGCCAGCCTTACAAGCAGGTATCGCGCGAGTGGCGCGCGGAAAATACCGTCGTGGAGATCGCCCCCGGCGTCACCGTCGGCGGCGATACCGTCGTAGTGATCGGAGGACCATGCTCCGTCGAATCGGAGGAGCAGATTCTCTCCGCCGCGCGGATCGTCAAGGCGGCGGGAGGGACTGCCCTCCGCGGAGGCGCATTCAAGCCTCGCAGCTCGCCGTATTCGTTTCAGGGAATGGGCAAGAAGGGTCTCCAGCTGCTGGCGCGCGCCGGAAGGGAGACAGGACTTCCGATCGTGACAGAGGCAATGGACGCTGAAGGCGCGGAGCTGGTTGCTGAAGTCGCCGATTGCATCCAGATCGGCGCGCGCAACATGCAGAACTATTCACTGCTGAAGACGGTCGGCCGAATGAAGAAGCCTGTCCTGCTCAAGCGCGGTATGGCAGCGACGATCAACGATCTGCTTCTGAGCGCCGAATACATTCTCGCCGAAGGAAACGGGAACGTCATCCTGTGCGAGCGCGGCGTCCGGAGCTTCGATCCCGCAGCGCGCAACATGTTGGACCTGACAGCGATTCCCATCGTGCACAGGCTATCGCATCTGCCGATCATCGCCGATCCGAGTCACGGCACCGGATTGCGGGACAAGGTGATCCCGATGGCTCGCGCTGCCGTCGCCGCCGGTGCCGACGGATTGCTCATCGAGGTGCATCCCGAGCCGGACCGCGCTCTCTCGGACGGCGCGCAATCGCTTTATCCCGATCAGTTCGCCCAGCTGGTCGGCGAGCTGCGCGCCGTTGCCGCGGCAATCGGGCGCAGCATTCCCTCCCCCAAAACCGGAACGGCACACTCGTAGCAGGGTAGGCTTCCATATGAAAAAGCTCACCTCTCTCGCGGCGATCGCATTTGCCATCCTCCCGATCACCACGCGCGCGCAGAGCGCCGATGCCATCATCGATCGAGCGGTCTCGGCGTACGCTCGTCTCAACAGCATGCGCGCCGAATTCCGGCAAACCCTCACCAATCCGCTTACCGGGAATTCTCAGACGACGACCGGAGTCATCCTTCGGAAGAAGCCCAACCTTTTGAGCATCAGGTTCGATAGCGGTGACCGCGTCGCGGCTGACGGGTCGACACTCTGGGTTTATCTCCCCAGCAGCGTCCCGGGGCAGGTGATGCGCATGCCGTACACCGGGAACAATGCCAGCACGGTAGATCCGGCGGAGCAATTTCTGAACGCGCCCCGCACACGCTTCACTGTCACGTCGTCAGGCACTGCCACCCTCGGTGGCCGCACGACCCACGCAGTGACTCTGGTACCCAAGCGCGCCAACGCTGGATTCACGAGCGCGAAAGTCTGGATCGACGACAACGACTCGAGCATTAGGCAGTTCGACGTCGAGACGGCGAACGGATTGAAGCGGCACGTGCTTATCACGAGCTTCACGGCGAACCCGAAGCTCAGTCGGTCAAGTTTTCGGTTCGCGGTTCCAAAGGGCGCGAAAGTGGTGGACCAGGCAACCATGGCTGGCGCGGCGTTCTAGACTTCGCAACTGCAACTGAGAAGGGCTAGGCCGCCCGCTGCCAGCTTGACGCTGCCAGCCACTAGCCTCACTACGTCGGGACGTTACTGGCGCGGGCAGGGCACAGACGACCGCCTTTGCTGTCACGCCACCAGTGCCGTCCCGACGTTTGCAGCTAATAGCTACAAGCTGCGCCTCTATCAGCGGGCAGCCCGTTCAGTTGTAGTTACAGACCGTAACCCACTTACTTCGCCTGCGATCGAACCAATCCCCCCACCGCCGCGAGCTTTTTCGGATCGGTCCCCCGCCGCTGCGCGATTTCTACCGCCGCCACCGAAAGCGCCCGATAGATTTCCGACGCCGCTCCATGCGGTTGCAACGCGCGCAGGTGCTTCCCCACGGTATCCGCATCCCCCCGCATGATCGGCCCTGTCAGCGCATCATCGGGTAGCGTCTGCCTCATGTTCTCTAGCGCTCCTCTCATCAGGCTCTCGACCGCCTGATACGCGCTCGCCTCGGGGATGCCGATGTCGTGCAGGAGGTGCCCAGCGACTGACGCGAGCACCACCGGAAAATTCGATGAGATGACAGCCGCCGCGTGGTACGCCGGCTTCTTTCCGGGCGGGATGTCCAGCGTACGCGCACCCAGGCCCCCGGCAAGGCGGCGTGACGCGCTCTTTGCGGCGTTCTCGCCATCGATGCCGATCCAGCCTTTGCGCAGCAACTCAGCCGACACTTCGGGATCACTAAAGGGAACGAGCGGATGGAAAGTGCCGCCCGGGAAACCTGCGTCCGAGAGCGCGCGCAAACCATCGGGCTCGGCGATGGCCGAGGTGTGCAGGATCACGGTTCCACGCTCGACGAGGCCGCTCTTCGCGGCGGCCCTCACCTCTTCGATCGTTTCGTCGAGCTGTGGATCTCGCACGCACAGGATGACCACATTCGCGCGCGCCATCTCCGCGGGAAGAGTCCCGTTCGAGGTTGCCACACCCGACGGCCTCTTGCCATGAAGTCCGACGATCTCGACCTCTGATGCGCGAAAGGCGCGGAAGAGTCCGCGCCCCACGTGCCCCGGCCCGATGATGAAAACTCTTTCGCTCACTGGCCCTCGACGCTGTCTGCCGCGACTGCCTGGGCCGTGACCTTCCGCAGCAGGTCCTGCTCCGTCCTGGCACCGCGCGCCATCTCGAGCGCCTTCTGGAGGGGCTTGTCAACCGAGGCGCGGCGGCGGAATTCGGCTTCGCCGCCGAAGACATAACGCGCAATGTCGAAGCCAATGATACGCGAAACGAGTGGCTCGGCCTCATCATAGACCGGACGCGGAATGTCGATACCGCGCGCCTTCATCCGCTGCCAGACCTCTTCGCGCATGGTGGGGGTGACCACGAAATCGGGCGATGTTACACCGCGCGTGGTCTTGAGATAGAGCGCGTAGTCCGTGACCGCATCCCGGAAGTGACCGGCCTTCGCCCCGAGCGCGCGGATGAAGTTTCCTTCGACAAGCGGCGTAGTGCTGTCGCCGGCGATGACGTCCGGAGTGATCCCGCCGCCACCGTAAACCGTGCGACCGGCATCGGTGCGAAATCGTTCACGCTTGGCGGGGAGCGGATCGTCGGTCTCGTCATCCGCGGGCAGTTTCCGGGCGATCGAGCGGCCCGCTGGGGTAAACCAGCGCGCGGTGGTGATCTTGAGCCCACCCTGTGGACCGAACGAGATCACGCTCTGTGCGCTCCCCTTGCCATAGGTCGGGGTGCCAATGATCACTGCCCGGTCGTGGTCCTGCAGCGCACCGGCGACGATCTCTGCCGCGCTGGCGCTCCGGCCATCGACGAGGACAACCAGCGGAAGCTGTGGCCAGCGCTGCTTCGCGCTGTCGGCGTACTCGCGATTGGCCTCGGGCAGCCGCCCGCGCATGCTCACGATCTTCTGGCCCGGATCGAGGAAGAGATCCGAGACCCTGACTCCCTGATTCAACAGGCCGCCGGGATTCGTGCGGAGGTCTAGCACCAGCGTTTTCATTCCGCGGGCGAGAAGATTGGTTATCGCGCCGTTGAGCTCTTTGGCAGTCGAATCACTGAACGCCTTGAGATCGATGTATCCAACACCTTCGCCGAGCAGCGATGCCCTCCGCACTGCGCTCTGATGTATCGTCGTGCGCTGGAGCCTGAGGTCGATCGGAAGCGACATGCCCGGCCGCTCGATCTTCAGGATCACAGTCGTACCGGGCTTCCCGCGCAGCACCTTCGACGCCTCTTCATTCGTCCAACCCTTGGTCTGCTTCCCCCCGATCTCGATGATGCGGTCCCCGGGCTGCAGCCCCGCACGCTCGGCCGGCCCGCCCGGGAGCGAGGCAACCACGATCAACCAGCCATCGCGCAGGTCGACTTCGACGCCCAGACCAGCGTAGTTGCCGGTGGTGCTCTCGTTGAGTCTGGCGAAGCGGTCAGGCGGAAGGAACGTCGAATATGGGTCTCTCAGCTCGTACAGCATTCCGTCCACGGATTTCCTGTAGAGCGCCGAATCGCTGACGGCGTCGACGTATTCGTTCTGCACGCGCCGGAAGACGTTCTCGAAGAGCTGGGAGCCCTCGTAGGCCGTAAACGTGCCAATGCGCGCGCCGCGCTGCAGCAGCCAGCCTCCGGTGACGAAAGCGCCGAGAAGCGTTCCGGCGACGATGAGCGTTCGGGCGCGGGCTGAGGAGCTGGGAAACTTGAATTTCATACCTTCTTTAACTCTCGATGCCGCCAAAAGGTTGCGGAAACGCCGAGGTCAGCGTGGAGACTACTCGTTCGTGCACCGTCGCCTCATCGCCGGTGCCATCTATCAACTTGATCGGTCCGCACTCAGGATGGGAGTGCTGCCACTCTGGATCAACGAATTCACGGAACGCGTTTCCGACGCGCGCGTGAAAATCGTCGCCCGATCTCTCCATCCGGTCCCGCTCGCCGCGCGCATCCGCGCGCTCGAGCCCGCTCGCTGCCGGGACATCGAGCAAGAGCGTGAGATCGGGAACGAGCCCGGCGGTAGCCAACCGGTTGGCGGCTCGCACCTCAGGCTCGGGCAATCCGCGGCCGACGATCTGATATGCGTACGTCGATAGGAAGAACCGGTCGACCAGAACGACCTTCTCCTCGCCTAGTGAGGGGACGATTTCGCGGGCGATCAGCTCGGCGCGCGACGACATGAACAGGAGCGCTTCAGTCGCAGCAGTGATCTCCTGCTCGGGATGAAGCAGAATCTCTCTGATGTCATCACCGACGGGCGTGCCCCCAGGCTCGCGTACCGCCACACATGCGATTCCGGCCGTTGTCAGGCGCTCCGCCAGAAGTCGAATCTGGGTTGTCTTTCCCGCGCCTTCAGCTCCCTCGAAGACGATCAGCCGCCCGCGCGCCATGCTCAGGAAAGAGTGATGATCGGACTCGCCGCGCCCTTCTTCATGCCATCCATGATCCACTGATTCACGCGGAGCATGAGCTTGTCGAAGTTCTCCTGCGCCGCGACCGCGCGCTGATAAGCCGTCTGCGACTGGATTTTCTCGAGCATCGTGTCGAGCTGCTGCTCCATCTCGGCAGTAGGATTCTCGCCGCGCTGGATGAGCTGCTGCGCCTCGCCGCGCAGCTTCTCCATCTGCTGGAGGAGGGCGACCGCGCCCCGATCGTCGTTGAGAAACTCGCTCGATCGCTTGAGCGCCTGGTACTCGGGACTCTGCCCTATCAGTCTGCCGAGGTCCTTGGCCTTTTCTTCCAGCATTCCTTCTCCTTTTTTCTTTCGGGTGCCTATGCGCGCGTCGCGAACACGAATCGCTCGCGGCCAGTGAGGTCGAGAAGCACCTCGACTCCAGAGTAGCGGCCGTCTACTGCGATCATCTCGGCAACCGTTCCGGCTCGGCGCGTATCGACCTCGAGCGCCAGAAATCCGCCATGCTCCAGCACCGACGGCGCCACGCGAATCAGCTCACGCGTCACGGACAACCCGTCTTCAGGACACAGCAGCGCCACGCTAGGCTCCCAGTCGCGGACATCGGCGGGCAATTCCTCGATCTCGGCGAAGCTGATGTAGGGCGGATTGCACACGACTGCGTCCAGTTTCTCGCCCGCGAGAGGGCCAAGCAGCGAGCCGTTCCGGAATTCGACGGCGGATTTCAGGACTTTCGCAAGCGATGAGGCGTTGGCGGAAGCCACCGCTATCGCGTCGAGGGAAATATCGGTCGCGATCACGCGGTCGAACTCGCGCTCGAAGGCCAGAGAGAGAGCAATCGCGCCGGATCCGGTCCCAACGTCGGCGATGCGACGTGTTTCCGGAGTACAGCGCTCGAGCACGCGCTCGACCAGAATCTCGGTCTCCACCCGCGGAATCAGGACGCGCTCATCCACCTCGAGCGTGAGATGGCGAAACGACGCGCGTCCCACTGCGTAGGCAAGTGGCGCCCCGGCTGCGCGGTTCATCGCGGCGCGGATTACGGAAAGTGCAACCTTGGGGGAGGCATCCGCGACAGAGTTGGCCGCGGCCCAGAACCTCGGTACGTCGAGCACCGCGGCAACGATGTCCCGCGCCTCCCGCTCGGGCTCGCTCACGCCTACGGACTCCAACATTGCGGTACACCCCACGAGCAGATCACCGATCGTGCCGATCGGCAGCGTTGTCGGAAAGAACGGCGCGCTCGACTTACTCACCGAGCTTCTCTTCGATGTCAGCGACCTTGAGTGCTTCGATGAACGGCTCGATTTCGCCGTTGAGCACCTTCGTCAGCTCGTGGAGCGTGAGATTGATGCGGTGATCGGTGACGCGGTTCTGCGGATAGTTGTACGTACGGATTTTGGCCGAGCGATCACCAGTGCCGACCTGTGTCTTCCGCATGCGGGCGCGCGCGGATTCCTGCTCCGCGATCTTCGCGTCGAGGAGACGCGCACGCAACACTTCCATGGCTTTGAGCTTGTTTTGAAGCTGTGACTTCTGATCCTGCTGGCTGACGACGATTCCGCTGGGGATGTGCGTGATGCGCACTGCCGAATCCGTGGTATTCACGCTTTGGCCGCCGGGGCCGGAGGAGCGAAAAACATCGATGCGGAGATCCTTGTCCTCGATCCTGAGATCGATCTCTTCGGCCTCGGGTAGCACGGCGACGGTCGCCGCCGACGTGTGAATGCGCCCCTGGTTTTCAGTGACAGGCACTCGCTGGACACGATGCACCCCCGATTCCCAGCGCATGGCGCCGAACGCGCCTTCCCCCTTCACCTTGAAGATGGCCTCTTTCACCCCACCAAGAGTACCATCGGACTGCGAAATCACCTCTACGCGCCATCGCCGTCCCTCGGCGAAGCGAGTGTACATGCGATAGAGATCGGCGGCAAAGATCGCGGCTTCATCGCCGCCCGCGCCGCCCCGGATCTCGACGATGGCAGGACGGTCGTCGAGCGGATCGTGTGGTATGAGGGCCGGTTTTATCTCATCGAGCAGCGCATCGAGGGATTTCTGGAGGCGAGCCTCTTCGGCCGTCGCTTCCTGCGCCATTTCGGCGTCGTCAGAGTCGGCGAGCTCGCGGGTTTCCGCGAGCTCCTGCTCGTATCTCTGAAGCCTGACGCCCATTTCGACCAGTGGCTGGAGGTGTCTGTGTTCCCGGCCCAGCGCAGCCATGCGCTGCTGGTCCCTTACGTTCTGCGGATCGGAGAGCTCGCGCTCTACCTCAGAGGCCCGCTCGATGGCGTCCCTGAGCCGGTCGCGGAGACTCAGCTTTCGCTGCTGGAGGCAGCGGTTTGCTTGCCGTACTTCTGACGGAAGCGCTCGACGCGTCCCGCGGTATCGACGAGCTTCTGCTTGCCCGTGAAGAAGGGGTGGCAACTGGCGCAGATGTCGGTGTGAATCTCCGCCTGGGTGGAGCGTGTCTGGTATGTATTACCGCAGGCGCATCTCACGGTCGCCGTGGCGTAAACTGGATGGATGTCGGGTTTCATCGGAGTCTCTCGGAGGGTACTAGAATACAGCTTTCAAGTATAGCTAAACTCCCCGCCTGAAACAAGTTAGCGCTACCCTCGTCAATCTCTGGTGCCGCACACTCTCGCACTCGCCAATATCGAATCGCCCTCAGCCCATACTTTGCCGCATTATTCGCCCGTGACGCTTGCTGCAACCCGGTTCCGGTACGCGTTGACGATTGCCATCCTCGCGAGCGTGTACGTCGTCGCTGCGCGCGCCGGACTCATGATGGATGCAGTCGCGGGCTTCGCGACACTGGTGTGGCCGCCCAGCGGGTTGGCCCTCGCCGCGCTCCTGATTTTTGGAAAGCGTCTCTGGCCAGGAATACTGATCGGCGCTTTCTTGGCCAATCTTCTCAATGGCGCGCCGGTGCTCGTCGCGCTCAGTATTGCGGCCGGCAACACGCTGGAGGTGGTACTAGCAGTTTACGCCTTGCGGCGCATTCCTGGATTTGACGTCTCGCTAGAGCGCGTAGTGGATGTGATAGGATTGATCGTGCTCGCAGCCGGCTTCAGCACCATGGTCGCTGCTACGATAGGCGTCACCAGCCTGTACCTCGGCGGCATCGTTTCATTGCCGCAATACGCGGAAACCTGGCGAGCATGGTGGCTGGGCGATCTCATTGGTGATCTGCTGGTCGCACCGGTCCTGCTTGTTTGGGCAAGCGCTCGGCGGAAGCTTGGCACCACGCGGTGGTTCGAAGCGTTTGCTCTCGGCGTATCCGTTATTGCGACGAGCGTACTCATTTTTGGCGGCCCGCCCGGACCTGGAACACGCGCTTTTGCGCAGGCCTACATGTTCTTTCCGCCGCTGATCTGGACCGCGCTTCGGTTCGGACAACGCGGCGCCGTGTCGACAGCGTTCATCGTTTCGGTAATAGCAGTGGCTGGCACGGCCATGGGCCACGGTCCGTTCGTGAGGCCGGTCCTGCACGAGAGCCTGTTTGCGCTCCAGACATTCATGGGTGTCGGCGCGGCAACATTTCTCGTCATGGGTGCAAGCATCTGCGAGCGCCGCCGCGCTGAAGACGAGATGCGAGTTGCTCATGCCCGTGCGGCAGAGGCGAATCTCGCCAAAGCAGAGTTTTTGGCCGTAATGAGCCACGAGCTACGCACCCCGCTGAACGCGATCTCGGGGTACGTCGATTTGATGTCACTGGGCGTTGATGGATCGCTGACCGAGAAGCAACGCGCTTCGCTGATGCGAATTCAGCTGAATCAGCAGCATTTGCTATCGCTCATCGACGATGTACTCAGCTTCGCAAAAATCGAGGCTGGCAGGCTGGCGCTCGATATTCAGACGATACTCGTTCATGACCTGGTGGAGACACTGGAAGCGCTCGTGCGACCCGAGCTTCAAAAAAAAGAGCTTGAATTCTCGTGCGACCGTTGCGACAGCGCGCTGTCGGTCCAGGCAGATCCCGAAAAACTTCGGCAGATCCTGCTCAACTTCGTCGCGAACGCGATCAAGTTTACCGCCCCACAAGGCCGTATCCGGGTCGGCGCTGAACAACAGGGAGACTCGGTAAGGATCTGGGTAAAGGACACCGGGATTGGAATTCCTGCCGATCAGCTTGCGCGGGTATTCGAGCCATTTTTCCAGGTGGAGCAGGGGCCCACGAGACGCTATCCCGGAATTGGGCTCGGATTGGCGATTGCTCGCGATCTTGCGCACGCCATGGGAGGGGAAGTGCTCCTCGACAGCCGAGTCGGCGAAGGGAGCACCGTCTCGATTCTTTTGCCGCCCGGATGAGTCACTCTCATCTGCAATTTTGACTCAGCCGCGCTCGAATTGACAAGGCGATTTGTCGATATGGCAAACTGGAACTGGTATGGCCGAGAATGGCGTGCTGACAATTCGCGGAGAGAAGCGTGCGGAGC
>JALYKM010000114.1 GCA_030774785.1 Gemmatimonadota bacterium | reverse complement strand
GCACGTTGTATTGCTGCGGTGTGATTCCGTGGGGCTCCATCACGTGGGCGAGGCTTCGCTTCATGGCGTCGGCGGTTCGCAGAAGGCCCAACGTCGCCTGCTGCTCGCGCGAGCGAAAATTCTCCTGTGGTTCCTGTTCAGACGCCATAGTTCCAGTCTATTTAGCGCCGGAACGCTGAGCAAGCAATTGGAGGCGTTCGCGGCCGGAAGTCCGCAGAACGACATTTCCGTCGCTTTCACGAGCGGCGTTCGTCTTAGATTTGTTGGACCCGCCGCCCAGGCCCTTTTTGACCCACTGCGGGTATTAATCGGGAATTTGTCAACCCTGCTTAGGAGTTGTCGCGTGATCAATAGAATTGCCGCTGTCGGATTGATTCTGGTTGTCGCTTGCCGTGGAGGCGGCGATGGAATAGGACCCACCACGGCCTCGAGCGACATCACCAACATGGCCGTCGGCGAGGTGAGAGTCCTGAATCCGGCCGACATTCAAAACGGCATCGATCTTCAGTCGGTGTCGTCGCCGCGAGACTACGTGATCATCGTCGGGAACACCAATCCGCAGCACGATGTCGTCGCTAGCTACTTCGTGAAAGCGGATAAGTCGACCGGCTCATTCGGCGTATCCGCCGCTCCCGAGGTGAGCGCGCAATCGAGCAGGCTCATAGACCAGATCCCCTTGGCGCGCACGCCACAGCAGTCGATCGAGAACAGGGTTCGCTCGTTCGAGCGCAGGAACCTGACCCTGCGTTCACGTCAAGCTCCTGTCGGAATCTCCGGGTTTTCGGTGCGCCGCAGCACCCTGGCCGCGGTTTTGTCCGTCCCGCTTGTCGGCGACAAAATCAACCTCAAGATTCCGGACGCATCGACCAACAATCTCTGCACCAACTACATCCAGACACAGGCCGAAGTCGCCTCCGTGAGTCAAAGGGCCATTATCGTAGTGGACACTCTCGACGGACCGCCGGCTTTGTTGTTCACGCAGGCTCAGATGGACTCGATCACGCAGGAATTCGACAACATCACGTATCCCACCGAACTCTCCTATTACAACAACCCGACAGACATCGATGGTAATAGCCGCATCATCATGCTTTTCACGGGACAGATCAACAAACTGACGCCGCCGCAGACACAGGGGGGATTCATCGGAGGATTTTTCTTTGCCGGCGATTTCTTTCCTCCGACTGGAACAACACCCGGTACGTTCTGCCCGCAGAGCAACGAGGCCGAGATTTTCTATCTTTTGTCACCCGACCCAACGGGAAAATTCGGCAACGTTCGCACCACCGCTTCGGTGCGCCAGGGAACCCGCGGTACAATTGCGCACGAGTTCCAGCACATGATCAACGCCGGCAACCGATATCAGAATCCGGCGGTGAGTGACTTCGAATCGACCTGGCTCGATGAGGCTCTCTCGCATGTTGCCGAGGATGCTGTGGGTCGTGTGTCACGCAGCTTCGGGGATTTGCAGACACTGACGTTCAACGATCTCGTGCCGTGCAACACGCCGTGTTCACAGGCCAACGACTTCAACGCGTTTTTCTTCCAGAATCTGGCGCGATTGACGTATTGGATGGACAAGCCCAATCAGTATTCGCCAATCAGCGACCTTGCCGATACGAGTCTGGCGACGAGAGGCGCGGCGTGGGCGATCGTCCGGTACGCCGCCGATAACTACTCGGCTGCCGCGCCACGCGCGCTCACAAGAAAGCTCGCGGCGGGACCTGACACGGGAGTCAGGAACTTCAGCGCCGCCGCGCAGGCGCCCATCGATACACTCGTAGCGGGCTGGCTCGTCTCGATGTACGCGGATCATTTCGGTATCAGCGGACTCGATCCGAAGTACGTATACCGGTCGTACAACTTCCGGGACGTGATGCCGCCCGTCGCGAAATCCGTGCTTGGGACTTCAACCGCCACCTATCCCCTGCGAGTGCTTGCAATCGGAAGCGGCAGCGACAACATCTCGTCGACCAACCGCTCGGCGGGCGGCGGCACGTATTACAGACTCAACGTGGCCGCGAACGCGGGGCCGAAAAATGTGAAAATTCTCGACACAGCGGGCAACGTTGCGAATTTCCCCGGCGAGCACATTTACGTCCTGAGGGTCCAGTAGCCCTAGAGCTGCGGCGTCCCTGCTTCGGTTTTGTAGATGCCAGATCGCGTCTCAATCCCGACGCCGGGGTTAGACATCGCGAAGTGCAGCGATTGGCGTCTCCCTGAAGACATCTCGGCCGGCGAGAAGCCCGATGAGAAGGGTGAGCCCAACGACCACTACCGCAATTCCCGCAATCGGCGCCAGTGCTGGAGCGAAGGGTGTCTTGAAGACGAAGCGCACGACGGCCCACCCGCCGGCGAGAGAGAGGAGCATCCCCGACAGCCCGCCGAGGACGCCAAGCAGCGAGTATTCGGCGAGGAGAATTCTGGCGATCTGCCCGCGCGTAGCCCCCAGCGTCTTGAGCAGAACTCCCTCCCTGATCCGCGCACGCCGTGTCGCGGAGACGGCGCTGAACAAAACCGGTATAGCCACGGCGAGGCTGAAGAGCGCCATGAACCGTATGGCAAGCGAAACCTTTGCCACGATGCGATCGACCGTTCGCTTGATCGCGGTTAAGTCGATGCTCGAAATGTTCGAGAAGCGATTCACCACCGCGCGCTGAAGGAGCGTGACAGCCGTCGGGTCCTTTACCTGCGCGAGCAGGAGATACTGCTTTGGCGCTGCCTGAAGTATCGGTGGGGGAAACACAACGAAGAAGTTGGGCTCGAAACGAGTCCACACGACTTTTCTGAGGCTCGTAATGCGCGTCGGCATCTCGATGCCCTGAACGTTCCACGTAATGATGTCGCCGAGCTTGACGTCGAGCTCCCTAGCGATGCCCTCCTCGAGAGAGATCTCTCCGGTGTCCGCGACGACCTTCAGCGCCTTCTCGCCGAACCACTTGCCCCCGACAACCGTTTCGCTCGCGGCCGGCTTGTCACGGAATGTCGACCGGAACTCGCGCCGCAGCGCCCACGAGGCGCGGCCGCGCTGCCCGCGGGTGATGGGCTTCATGTCGGAAACCTTCTTCCCGTTGATGGCC
>JALYKM010000113.1 GCA_030774785.1 Gemmatimonadota bacterium | reverse complement strand
GTGCTCGACTCAGCAAACCGCGAGATGCTCGACGATCTGCTCGACCTTTACCTCGGCGATTCAAAAGGGTGGGACCTGGATGCAACGGGAGAATACACCAGTCGGGGGAGCGGATCGTCGGAAGCCCAGGAACAGCTTGTCCAACGCAGAGCCTCGAGCGCTCGAATTCAAACCCCGTTGTACATGGCGAACCCGATCGGCTCTGCTTGACGCGATGACCGTGACCGCTATGCGGTGCGGGGGTGCCGTGAGTACACTGGCGGACGACAAAAAACCCCGGCTGGTGATCACGTCTCACCAGCCGGTTTTTCCACGCTGCACTACCCGAGGCCGATCTTAGTCGGGATCTGCCGGCGGCTAAGTCCGCGGAGTGCTGTTGTCGGTGCCCGCCTTGAGCACTTCGTCGATCCAGAACCGCACCGCGTTCGGGTAGCCGGAGTCGCATGGCTTGAGTCCGGCGAACTCTCCATCAGCGCCAGTAATCTTCGTGATCTCGGCGATGATCGCGCCGCGTGTCATAGTGAGTTTCCGGCCGGCCTGAGCCCTCAGGTATGCGGCGGCGACAGCGGGCGCAGCTGGACAGCTAGGTTGGACGACAGAACCCCCGTGCCGGATGGCCGGTGTGTTTGCGTCCGCTGAGACGGCCGCCGCGGCAAATCCTGCGAACAGTGCAGCGAGTGCGATGCGCTTCATGCGTTTATCCTCGGGTTGGTGGTTGTTCGTGGGTTTCACTTCGCAATTTTCGCACGCAAGCTTCCGAATTTCCCCGCGCGAAGCGAATCCCGGCATCTTGCGACATCAGGTTCTTGCCACCGGGAGTCCACTGCGTGAACGACGACGGCTGGTAGGGTAGGCGCGATATGCGCCGCGCGGGGCGTGAATCGAACATCAGACGCATGCTGTCGGTCTCGAAGGGGAAGTGCGGCGGATACCCCCCGAGTCTCCAAAGGAGGCAAGGACGTACGCCGGTGAAGCCTCGCCGCTACCGACGCTATTTCTTTCCTGCCAGCATCGCGGGAACGTTAAGGAACACGAGCATCTGCCGGAGATGGTGATTCGCGCCAAACCCGCCCGAAATACCAAATGCGTGTCGAAAGGGTGACCCATATATTCGGGTCAACTCAAACGCGTGCGTTTCGTGGAAACTTATCTCCTTGAAAGGCTGCAGGAAATTCTGGGCGGCTCGTACCGCGTTGAGCGCGAGATCGGCGCTGGCGGCATGTCTCGCGTGTTCCTCGCGCGCGAAGTGGAGCTGGATCGTCTCGTTGTAGTGAAGGTCCTTCCTCACGACCTGGCGGCCGGGTTGAACGCGGACCGCTTCCGCCGGGAGATCCAGCTCGTTGCCAAGCTCCAGCACCCGCACATCGTTCCGCTTCTCTCGGCGGGTGCAAGAGAAGGAATTCTCTACTATACGATGCCGTACGCCGCCGGCGAGAATCTGAGAGCCCGGCTGCTCCGACTGCGCGAGCTGCCGGTTCCCGACGCCGCAAAGATTCTCAGGGAAGTCGCCGACGCTCTCGATTACGCGCACGAGCAGGGAGTCGTGCATCGCGACATCAAGCCGGAGAACATCCTCTTCTCCGGCGGTCATGCACTCGTGACTGACTTTGGCGTCTCGAAGGCTTTGAGCAGTGCCACCAGCGAGACGCCTGCGCAGGGCGCCGGTTCGCTGACTTCCTTGGGCATTGCCTTGGGAACCCCGACCTATATGGCGCCTGAGCAGGCCGCGGCGGACCCTCGTGTCGATCATCGCGCGGACATCTATTCGCTTGGAATTGTCGGCTACGAGCTTCTCACGGGATCGCCGCCGTTTACGGGTGCGACGCCGCAGCAGGTGTTGTCAGCGCAAGTAACGGCCGCGCCGCTGCCGCTCACGCAACATCGTCCTGGTCTTCCGGCAGCTCTGGTCGCGGCGATCATGCGCTGCCTTGAAAAGCATCCTTCTGATCGCTGGCAGACGGCGTCGGAGCTGCGAACGGAGCTCGAGACAATTCTCTCGACGAGCGGTGCGACCACGCCGGTCACGTCCGTCGCGCGCCCACTCTTCGCCTGGAATCCTCGACGAATTGCTGTCGTGGCGGGGGTCGCCGGATTGATTGTCACCGCTCTGATTGTCAGCACCATCGCCTTCCGCCGAAGTGGGGAAACTCTGACGATAGTCACAACGCGGCAGCTCACGAGCTCACCCGGTCTCGAAGTACAGCCCGCCGTATCGCCTGACGGGAAGATGGTCGCGTACGTGGGATACGATGCCCGTCACAGCCAGGTTCTCGTCAGGCAGGTCTCGGGCGGCCGAGCAGTTCCGCTGACAGATACTTCGGTTGACGGAATTTTTCCGGCGTGGGATCCATCCGGTTCCGCCGTGTACTTCAGCAGGCTCGACGGCATCTACTCGGTTCCGGCGCTTGGCGGTCCCCCCTCAAAGGCCTTCAACGATCCCAACCTCTACGACTGCGCCTGGGCATCAGGCGCCGACAAGATGGCGTGCGCGTCTGCGAAAGACGGCGGACTCTATCTCGTCGACTCACGAGGAGGATCTTCGATCCGTCTTGTTGACTCACGAGGCTCTGAGCAACTGTTCGCGCCGCAATGGTCTCCCGGCGACAAGCTGCTCGCTTACGTGCGCGGCAATAGCACGTTCGTCAGTGGACCTGCATTGGGCAACATCGCGCCGAGCGCAATCTGGGTGGTCAGTGCAAACGGTGGCGAGCCTGTGCGGATCACCGATGACACCCATCTGCACATGAGTCCGGTGTGGATGCCGGATGGCTCACTCCTGTTTGTGTCCTCTAATGGCGGTGCCCGGGATATCTACCGGCAGCAGGTCGATGGCGCCGGGCGTCCGAAGGGCGATGCCATGCGGCTTACAACGGGTCTGAACGTTCATACGATCTCCCTCAGCCGTGATGGCCATTGGCTCGTGTATACCGTGCTGACGACCATCGCCAACGTCTGGTCTACGCCGATCACAGCCGGCCCCTCCGCCGCGTCACCGGTGTTTCATCCCCTCACGACTGGCAACCAAACCGTCGAGCATCTGTCCGTTTCTCCCGATTGGAAGTGGCTGGCGTACGACTCGAACCTCAACGGAAATCAGGACATCTACAAGGTGGCTCTGGCCGGCGGTGAGCCTCAGCAGCTCACGCATAATGGCGCGGATAATTTCGGACCCGCGTGGTCGCCGGACGGGACGGAAATTGCGTTTCACACTCTTGCAAACGGCAATCGCGATATTCTCGTTATGCCATCGGATGGCAGTGGTGTGCATCCGGCAGCGGCGACTGAGCGACAGGAACGACTGGCCTCCTGGTCGCCTGATGGCCTTCGCATTGTCTATCATGGGGATCGCGACTCGGCATTCATGGTCACGAGACCTGCGGTCAGGTCGCAGCGCTGGAGCTCACCGAAATTTCTTTGTTCGCCATGCCGTTTCCCGAGAGTGTCGCCCGACGCCCAATGGATTTTGTTCGCCGATGATGCTGGCAACTTGTTGAAGCTTGCGCCCGCCGGTGGACCCAAAGTGAAAATTGCGCGTCTGGCTGAAGCGAAAACTCCCGCAGCCGGCTTCATCTGGTCCCGAGACTCGCGCACGGTCTATTTCGTGGCACGCGATCAGCAGAGAATCTGGGGGCTTTGGAAGGTTCCTTCTGCGGGAGGCGAGCCAGTGCGGTTGTTGAGTTTTACGGACTCCGGCAAGGACCTCTACCGACCGGGCCTCAGTCTCGACGGCGCGAATTTCTACTTTAGCCTCGGCTCCCGGGAAAGCGATCTGTGGATCATGGAGCTGGCGCGGAAATAGCTCATCATTCTGAGAAGTCCCGTCGCACGGTCGGCGCATCAAGTCGCAAGCTAGCGTACGTTGCAGCTGACAAGCACATTTTCGGATGCGACATCGTCGCGACGGTTACGTGATAATCGGCGCCCTTGCACGGCCGCATACCGAAACTGCGTACGAACCTGCACTGGGAGATCAATCCGCATGATCAGACAGCCTCGCCTCTTCATGGCGGTCGCTCTCCTCGCTCTTGCGCCGCCTCTCAGCGCCCAGAACAATGCCACTCCGACGCCGCCCACCGGCGCTAAAACCGGCAAAGCGCAAATTATCGGTGTAGTCGTCGATAGCCTCCACGGCAGATATCTCTCTGGTGCCGATGTGGTAATCGAAGGAGCAGAGACGACGCTCCAGACCGATTCCCTCGGGAAGTTCAGAATCGACAGCTTGCCGCCCGGCACCTACCAGGTTGGAGTGTTTCACGCCCTCCTCGACACGCTGGACATCACCCTCCTGACGCGACGATTTCATATTGGTCCCGACAGCGCGAGTGTCGTGGTACTCGCCGTGCCATCAGCGGCAACCATCATCCACAGCGCGTGTCCCGTCCGGCCAGGCGCGCAGGGCAGCTCCGCGGTAATCGGCCACGTCAACGATCCTGAAACCCTGCAGCCGGTCGCTGGAGCTGAGGTATCTCTCGCGTGGACCGAGATCGAAGTCTCGAAGGAATTCGGTATTCGCCGCACTTCACACCTCGTGCGTGACAGCACGGACAGCTCCGGAGCCTTCAAGATTTGCGGGTTGCCCGGCTCGTTGAGCGCGTCGCTACAGGCGCGGCGCGGCTCCGCCCTCACTGGCGAGATTCCCATCGAGCTCGGAGACAAGCCTCCCCAGCTGTTCGCGCGAACCCTGTCCCTCTCGTCCGTGGATTCGGGAGCGAGGATTGGAAACGCCACTGTGTCCGGTGTTGTGGTGCTCGAGGGCAGCGCAACTAATGCAGGCAGCCGGGTCGAGCTGGTGGGGACCGATATCGTCGCCATGACCGATGACAAGGGAGAGTTCACGATGCGAAACCTGCCTTCGGGCAGTAAAGTCCTGCTCGCCCGGCACCTTGGCTTCGGCGCGGAAACCGTCCCTGTCGATCTGTCGTCGCGCCAGCAACAGCGGGTTACGATCAAGCTGCCGAAATTCGTGGCGGTCATGGACCCTGTTCTCGTCACCGCTCGGCGAACGGCCGCCCTCGACAGAGTCGGCTTCAATCAGCGGAAGAAATCCGGTTCTGGCTTCTATATCGGTCCTGAACGACTCCAGAATATGCACCCCATTTTCCTCACCGATATTCTCAGACAGGTGCCGGGACTTCGCGTGAGCTATGGGCCTGAGGGCGAGGTGATCTCGAGTTCGCGCGGATTCGGGAGCGGATGCGTGCAGTACTGGGTAGACGACATGCCGTGGCAGTCATTTGAGCCGGGGGATCTCAACCATTTTGTGACCGGGGGCGAGGTGGTTGCCGTCGAGGTCTATCAGGACCTCAACACGCCCGCGCGATACCTGCGCGTCGGAGGCTCTTGTACTACGATCGTGCTGTGGACTCGGTTCAAGATTCGCAATTGATCCGGCAACCTCGCTCTGCAAGATGCAGAACTCGAGCGTGAAAGAATTCCCCCAGATGTGGGGGAGCGAAATGGGGGACAGCTTCTGAGATGCAACAATGTGAGACAACAGAAATGGCTATCTGACATTGCGTTAGATCAATCGGGACGGCGGGATTTGAACCCGCGACCCCCTGAACCCCATTCTGATTCGCCGGTATAGCTTCCAGTATTTAGCGAGTCATAATGGGCTCAGCGTGGGCCATCGCGAGCACCTGGTCGAAGGACTATCGTTTGCTGATGCTACAGCATTTGATTGCTTCAAGATCGTCGAGAGATTAGCGGTGGGCGCTGCTACCGCCCCATTGATGAGGCGCGCATGACCCAGATGGTCTGGCGAGCCTGGGCTCTCTTCCTCGGTGCCGCGTTGATTGCCGCAACCACCGCCTGTCGACCCAAGCCGGCGTCCGTGGAAGAGCTCTACACCACTCGCATGCTGGCACTCAGTTATCTCCAGCGAAACCAATTGCCGGAGGC
>JALYKM010000112.1 GCA_030774785.1 Gemmatimonadota bacterium | reverse complement strand
GTACATCACCGTTCGCGAGGCTGCGCGGCTGCACTCTTTTCCGGATTGGTTCGTCTTCGAGCGAGCGAAGTGGCATGCCCTGAGGCAGATCGGCAACTCGGTGCCGCCGCGTTTGGCACGCGCCGTCGCCGAAGAGATCATCAACGTCCTCATTGCAGAGAAGGCTGAGGTCTCCCAGGCTGAGGTCGCAGATAGGAAGGCTTCATGACGACCCCGAACGGTGACGCTCTCAAGATCGACGCGTCTCCCACGAAGGACTTCTTCATCTTCATGCTGATCAAGGACGTCGATCTGATACCCGCGATCATCGATCTCGTGGACAACTCGCTTGACGGTGCGAGGAGGCTGCGCCCTCGCGAGAAGGATACTTACAAAGGACTCCGTATTGCGGTCACGACCAAGGCGACCCATTTCGAAATCAGTGATAATTGCGGCGGAATCGATGTGGAAACCGCGAAGACCTATGCCTTTCGCTTCGGCCGACCACCTGGGATGCCCGCGACTCTGCGGTCGGTCGGACAGTTCGGCGTGGGCTTGAAGCGGGCGCTTTTCAAGCTGGGCACCGCTTTCAGGATCGAATCCGCGACGAAGACGTCGCGCTTTTCCATGGCAGTCAACGTAGATGACTGGCGCAAAGCCGAACGTGACTGGGACTTTCGCTTCTCAGAGGAGCCAAAAACAGGCATCAGAGTTCCGGCCTCGGACGTTGGGACTGTCGTGCGTGTCAAGCCGCTTCACGCGTCCGTAGCGGAAGAGTTCCAGTCCCCGACGTTCGGCTCGCGGTTGGTGGAGGAGATCGAGAAGGCGCACTCGCAGAACATCCTTCGTGGTCTCGACATCTCAGTCAACGGCCGTTCGCTGTCCTCTGCTGAGCCGGAACTCCTGATGTCGAGCTCGCTTACTCCAGGCTTCGAGCGGTTGAAACTGATGTCAAAGGAGCACGGCCCCGTCGCCGTGAGGCTCTATGCCGGGGTTAACAAATCAGACCCCTCGGAGGCGGGGTGGTACGTCTACTGCAACGACCGTCTCGTGCTGAAGGCCGATCAGACGAACACGACCGGCTGGGGAGAAAAGGGAACTCCAAGAATCCCGCAGTTCCACAATCAATTTGCCGACTTTCGTGGTTACGTGTTTTTCGAGGCGGACGATTCGGCGGCTCTCCCCTGGAATACGAGTAAGACTGACGTCGAGCTGGAGCACCCTGCCTTCCGCAGCACTCGGGTGAGGATGGTGCAGATGATGCGGCCCGTGATCGACTTCCTCAACAAGGTGAAGGAGGAGGGGGAGGGCCGACTACAGCGTGATCCCGGGCCCTTCACTCGGACTCTGAAAGTCGCCAAACCAACGCGGCTCAGCAAGGTGACGACGGTTGGGCACTTCAAGTCCAAACCAGCCCGCGCCGTCGCGAGGCCTCCCGGCAGCGCCTCCATTCAGTACTTCAGGCCGGTCGCTCAGATCGACCGCGTCAAGGACGCCCTTAAGGTTGGCTCAAACCGGGAAGTCGGCGAGCGGACCTTCGACTACTACTTCAAGAGCGTTATCTCCAGCTGATGCCGGGCAGCTACAAGAGTGTCATCTACACGCTGCGGCCAGCCAAAGCCGTCGAACGCAAAATGCTCTGCGAGGCCTTCAGAAGACTCGCTCGCTTCGCTCCCCTCGACACCTACCGTTATCTCGGTTTCGGATCGGTCTTCTTTAGCGACTTTCTTCTCTTCCATCGAGCGCTCGGACTGACGCGGATGGTGAACATCGAGTCAGAGGTCAAAGACATCCGGCGCTTCCGGTTCAACCGGCCCTTCGGCTCGATCAAGTTCATGTTCGAGAAGTCGTCGGAAGCGTTACCCAAGTTGAAATGGAATCAGCGCTCGATCGTCTGGCTCGACTACGACTCGCCCCTGTCCCAGGACGTGTTGGCGGACCTAGAAACCGTGTGTTCGAACGCGAGATCGGGCAGCGTCCTCGTCGTCACTCTCGACAGCGATTTCAAGGAGAACCCCGGAGATCCGGAGCGAGCCGTCAAGAAGCTAGATTGGCTAAAACAGACCTTCGGAACGCGCCTTCCTCAAGAGGTCTCATACAAGGGGCAGCGGCGCAGCGTGGATGGGTCGCTCCTCGGCGAGGAGGGCGGGCTGGCCCGGATTTACGCTCGGATGGCGCTCGACACGATGGTGGAGACAACTCGCCATCGCAGCGCGGGGCTGCCGGATGACCGCAAGGTCATCTTTCAGCAACTCTTTGACTTTGAGTACCGCGACACGGCTCGAATGGTGACGGTAGGGGGGTTACTCTATGAGGCGCGCGAGCGCTCGCAGGCGAAGGCTTGCGCGTTCGAGGAGTTGGCGTTCGTCGTTTCCGACGGTTCCCCACACATGCTGAACGTACCGATTCTCACTCACCGCGAGGCTCGATATCTCGATCGCCACATGCCTATCACCAAGGGGGCGGCCGTTCGTCGTACAGGTCTGAGCATGGAAATGGTCCGGGAATACGAGCAGATCTACCGATGGTTTCCCAGCTTCGCCGAAACGGAGCTGTAGGCCGAACAGGTTTGCATGCCGGTGTCGTGGCGCGCGAACGCACGATTCGGCTCAAGCGGACGATCGGGAAGCACGATCTATCGTTCGACCTCTTCACGTCGCGGCGGATGAGTGTCGTCAAGCAGACAGGGACCGGAGCCGAGGTTCGTGTCCGCGCGATCGTTTCAAGCCTGGGCATACGGTTTCGACTAGACAACGCTGACCTGCCGGGATCGCCGGACCTAGCGAACCGCTCGCGGCGCTGGGCAATCTTCGTGCATGGGTGTTTCTGGCACGCTCATTCGGGGTGCCGGAAGGCGACCCTGCCGAAGCGAAACCGTGCGTACTGGATCGAGAAGTTCGCGACGAACAAGGCTCGCGACGCGTTGGCGATACGGCGCCTCAGGAGCCGGGGGTACGAAGTCCTAAGAGTGTGGGAATGCCAACTGGCGCCCAGCCGCGTGGGTTCACTCAAAAGACGACTCGCTGCGGCTCGCGAGCGGCTCATCTCCGCGCGAGCGATGCAGGGCGGGTAAAGGCCTCGCGTCGACCTTCTCCAGCCGAGGGCACTGCTGGGTTCGGAAGGCCGATGGTCGTGGCGCGCGCGAGAAGAGACCCAGGGGGCCGACGTTTGCAAGCATTGCTGTAACTTCTTGTTCGTCGCGCGATCTTGCATGACTTTAGCTTCTCAGCCTTGGACGTCATCTCGGCGCTCGGTGGCGATGAAGTCCATCTTCTTTCGGAAGTTAGCTCGGCGCTCGACCTGCGTGGGATCCCGGAGAAGCGCTACGTAACGATCGAATGCCTGTTCCACCGCTCGATGGAATGTCACCGGGTTGATGGTGATTCCCCGCGCTCGCAGTTGCCTCTTCGGCCCTGCGTGCTTCTCGACGTTGAGCTGCACCAGCGGGACGTCGCGTCGCACTCGGCTTGAACCTGTCACTTGCGCCTGGTGGACGATGCTGGAACGCACGGTCGTGTAGAACAGACGCGCAGTAGTCGGGTTGAAACCGCGCGCGCGGGGTGGAAACAGGGGGCCGCAGAGGAGCCTCTTGAAGTACGTGATGCCCTTCCCCTTCGGAGTGTTCGGCTGACCTTCCCAAAACTGCTGGAGGGTCTCCACTAGCAGGGCGTCGAGAGCGAGCACCGCGAAACCACTCCACGAGTAGTCCAGAAACAAGTTGATGGGCGTGAGGAACCTTCCCGCGATCCGGTCCTTGAAGATCTCGATTGCTACTTCCCAGCCCTGCTC
>JALYKM010000111.1 GCA_030774785.1 Gemmatimonadota bacterium | reverse complement strand
CGCACCACGTAGGCTCTCCGTATGACCGGACCAACGCCGAGTGGATCCTCCAGCAGTTCAAGTCGTATGGATGGGACGCTCACATCGAGAACTTCGACGTTCTCTTTCCGACGCCCGTCGAGCGTGTAGTCGAACTCGTTGCACCGACGACCTTCAAGGCATCGCTGGAGGAGACAGTTCTATCGCTGGATCCGACATCGAATCAGCAGAGCGAGCAGCTGCCATCCTACAACGCCTACTCTGCTGATGGCGATGTCACCGGACCACTCGTCTTCGTGAACTACGGAGTGCCCGCTGACTACGAGGAGCTCGAGCAGCGTGGCGTCTCGGTAAAGGGCGCAATCGTGATCGCCAAGTACGGCGGCTCGTGGCGCGGCATCAAACCCAAGGTAGCCGCCGAGCATGGCGCAATCGGATGCCTGATCTACTCGGATCCGAGAGATGATGGTTACGCTGGCGGCGACGTGTTTCCCGCAGGACCCATGCGTCCCGCGCAGGGCGTTCAGCGCGGGTCGGTGGCGGATATGCCGGTCTATCCTGGTGATCCCTTAACCCCGGGCGTGGGCGCTACGAAGAATGCGAAACGCCTCGCCATCGCTCAGGCGCCGACCATCACCAAGATTCCCGTTCTTCCAATCTCCTACGGAGATGCGCAGCCACTGCTCGCGGCGCTCGGCGGTCCGACCGTTCCCGCGGCATGGCGCGGCGGGTTGCCCATCACTTATCGCTTCGGCCCGGGACAGGCGAAGGTTCATCTGCGTGTCAAATCCGACTGGAGCCTGAAGACGCTTTACGACGTGATCGCGAAGCTCCCGGGCACCACCGAGGCCGACCAGTGGATCATTCGCGGTAACCACCACGACGCGTGGGTGAACGGCGCTCAGGATCCTATCTCGGGTCTCGTCGCCGAGCTCGAGGAGGCACGCGCATTGGGCACGCTGTACAAGCAGGGATGGCGGCCGAAGCGCACCATCATCTACGCCGCCTGGGATGGTGAAGAGCCCGGCCTGCTGGGTTCGACCGAGTGGGCGGAGGCACACGCTGACGAGCTCAAGGCTCATGCGGTCGCCTATCTGAACAGCGATACCAACAGCAGAGGATACCTCGGCGTCGCGGGATCGCACTCGCTGGAGAAGTTCATCAATGGCGTCGCGATGGATGTCGAAGATCCCGAATCAGGCGTAAGCTCGTGGAAGCGCGCGCAGGCTTCGAGGATCCTCAACGGATCTGCAGATGCCCGCCGCGACGCTCGCGATCGCGAGGATCTTCGGATCGGTGCGCTCGGATCAGGATCGGATTACTCGCCTTTCCTCGATCATCTGGGCGTCGCCTCCCTCAACCTGGGATATGGCGGAGAGGATGAGGGTGGGATCTACCATTCGATCTACGACGACTTTTACTGGTTCACCCATTTCAGCGACACGTCTTTTGTCTACGGTCGAGCACTTGCCCAGGCAGCTGGCGTCGCGGTGCTGCGTCTGGCCAACGCTGACCTGCTTCCTTTCGCGTTCACGAACCTCGCGGAAACCATCCAGACATACGTCAAGGATCTCCAGTCGCTTCGCGATAGACGCGCCGAAGAGATCGTGGAACGCAACCGCCAGATCGAAGAAGGTGTCTTCAGATTCACGAGTGATCCGCGCGAGCCCCTCACTGCACCGCAGCGGCAGCGACCTGCGCCTCAGTTGAACTTCGCGCCTTTACTCAACGCGCTGGATTCGCTCAATCATGCCGCGTCACGTTATGATCGGTCCTACAACCGCGCCGTTTCCGAGGGCCGGCCCGGCGTCGCGAAGAGTGTAAACCAGCGGCTGATCCAGGCTGAGCGTGCGCTCACATCGACGGAAGGATTGAAGAGCAGGCCGTGGTACGTTCACATGCTGTACGCACCGGGCTTCTACACGGGCTACGGCGTGAAAACGATACCGGGGGTTCGCGAAGCGATCGAGCAGGGGCAGTGGGAAGACGTCGATCGCGAGGTCGCGAGAGCTGCTGCGGCAATCGAGCGCGAGGCGACGCTGATCAGCGGACTCGCCACTACTCTGGCTGGCGGGTCATGACGAACCGGTTGTTCAATCCCGGTTCGATCGACCTGTCAATAAAGAGCTCGCTCGCGCTGCTGCGGCTCTGCTAGCGGCAGGTCCATCAGGAAGTAAAAGCGGGTTCCCTTCTTTGCGGTCGTGGTCACGCGTAGCTCGCTTCCCAGAGCCAGGGTGAGCTTATGGCAGATGGAGAGTCCCAGTCCCGCGCTCGAGAACGTTCGCGCGCGTCGCGCATCAGATCGGCGAAAAGGCCGAAAGAGCTGCTCCATCACTTGGGCTGGAATCTCGCGCCCAGAATCCTGTACCGAGAACTCGACAACGGTGCGCGATACTTGTATTGCACTGATGGTGACGACTCCAGCTCCACTGAACTTTATTGCGTTGCTGGTCAAATTGAGCAGGATGCGGTTCAAGACAGCCGGGAGGCCTTTTCGCGCGTCGTCCTCCGGCAAAACAATCTCCAGTCCGACTCCCTTCTCTTCCGCCATCGGCAGGACGATTTCCCTGATCGAAGAAAGAGTCTCCCCGATCGAGAAGTCGGTCGGGCGCTCGCCGACCAGACGCGCGGCACCGCGCACGGAATCGATCATATCGCAGGCCATCTGCATGATCCCGAGAGACGCCCCATAGATCAGCCGAAGCTGCTGCTTCTGGAGATCGTTGATGGGGCCGCTACGCTCCGTTCGCAGCATGTCCACCAGAAAAAGAATCGCCGCCAGCGGCGATCTCATGTCGTGGGCTATTTCAATGAGAAGCCCGGCAGCATCGCGGCCGACCAGGAGATCCGGTGTCTGCTCCGGCGATGCGACGTCGAGGAGACATTGCACATGGCCGAGCGCGCTGAGAATGTGAATTGCCTGCTGAGCGTCGGCGGCTTGCTCCGAATGGACTTCGTCGACGAATCTGCGCCGGAGGCACTCGAGTAGCTGCGTCGTGGAGACAGACGCCGGCGGAGAAGCCGGTTGTGGGGGAATGCCAACCACGGCGCACCGCACCGCATCCTGGAGAGAATCCAGAAAAGGCAGAAGCTCTTCGGGAGGTACTACCGGGCTGAATGTCTCCTTTGTCTCGTCGATCGCTCGATCGAAGGCACGCCAGACCCCGGCGGCAATGTCGATCGAGGGAATTGACTCCGGTCCATCCGAGCTGATCTTGCCGCCATCGATCTTTCCAAGCCTGGTAGTGGCTTCGCCCAAAGGCATTGGAATTAGCGTTCGGCGGGAGCGGGTACTTCGGCGAATGCTTCCCGGTTTGGGCTGTACCTCTCGATCAGCCGATAGAGCGTAGTCCGGTCGACGCTAGCCATTCGCGCGGCCTTTGACATGTTTCCACCAGCTCTATCTACCACCCGCGACAGGTACGCTTTCTCGAAATTGCTGACCAGTTTTTCGCGCGCAACGTGATAGCCTTCGTCGAACAGCGCGGAAGGTATGGCGTTCTCGACCGTTTCACTGGCCGGCGTCTCGTAAAACGGAATGTCCACCGGCTGGATCGGCTGGCCCGATTCGGCCAGGACCGCGAGATGCTCGATGACGTTCTGGAGCTCGCGCACGTTTCCGCGCCACTGTTTGGATCTGAGCACATCAAAGCTCGCCTCAGTAAACCTCGGCAGCTTCTCATCGGCCCGATGACGCTCCCAGTAGATCGAGAGAAAGTGATTTGCGAGGACAGGGATGTCCTGCACTCGCTCTCTCAGTGGCGGAAGCTTGATGAGAACTACGCGCAACCGGTAGAAGAGGTCTTCGCGCAATATCCCGTTCGCCACCGCTTCCTGCGGATCACAATTGGTGGCCGAGATGAATCGCACATCGACTGTCTGCTGAGTTTCACCGCCGACCCTGCGAACCACACCATCCTGCAGAACCCGCAACAGTTTTGCCTGGAGCCGCTGCGACATTTCGGTGATTTCATCGAGGAACAGCGTGCTGCCGCTGGCGATCTCGAGCAGACCTGGCTTCTCCCTGTCGGCGCCAGTGAAGGCGCCCCGACGGTGTCCGAACATTTCGGACTCGAGCAGGTTCTCGGGCATCGCCGCACAGTTGATGGGCACGAGCTCTTTTCCGACCCGCCGACTGTGACGGTGAATCAGCTGGGCCAGAACTTCTTTCCCGGTGCCGCTCTCACCGCAAAGCATGACAGATGCGTTCGTCGAGGCCACACGTCGCGCCAGTGCAATAGCCTGCCGAAACGAGGGCGCTGTCCCGAGGCAGATCACCTGATCGCTGTTGCCGTTTTGCTCCAGTTCCCTCGCCGAAGATCCACGTGAATTGCGCGCGACCGAGATGGTGTGCACCGCACGACCAACGAGCACATCCAGATGAGTCGGTGTGAAAGGCTTAAGGATATAATCCCAGGCACCGATCCGCAGAGCTTCGAGGTTCGACTCGACGCTCGGATTTCCCGTCATTATCACGATCAGAGTGTCCTTGTTGGCGGCCTTCGTCGCGCGGAGGATCTCCATCCCCGACACCTCGGTCATGTAGAGATCCAGCATGACGAGATCGAATCGGCGGCGGCGAACCAGTTCGAGCGCGGCGTTTCCGCTTCCTACCGACGTGACGTCGTAGCCTTCGACCTGGAAGAAGCTGACACACCCTTCCCTGAGACTGCGATCGTCGTCGACGACGAGGACACTGATGCTTGATTTCGATATTGGCGGCAGGCCGTTCAGGGTGTCGGCGAGACCCGGTGCCGGAGAGATTCTGTTCGACGCGTCTTCGCAATACGCTGCCATCGAGGTCCTACCTCCGTGATCCAATTTCTTAGAGAATTCCACCACCTGACCCTGCCGTCGAGTCGAAGTGGACGGGTCGATCACTGACGGTTTTCCTGGCTCCGGCGAGCTATTCGCCCCCTCGCCTTTCAGCGAAGGAGACAACACAAACCAGTTGTGTTCCCCGATTTCCACAACTGATGAGGAGCCACTATTTGCTGCTCCGTCGACATTCTGTCAAGGGTTTTCACCGTAACGCCGCGCTGACGAACGTATGTTCCTGCGCGGGGTGAGAGATCGGCCCCACGATTCCCAAAAAAGAATCCTCTCGCGCTGGCTCCCTTGGCGTCCTATCATTCCCGCCCAGCAGCACAGGTTTCCCGTAGAC
>JALYKM010000110.1 GCA_030774785.1 Gemmatimonadota bacterium | reverse complement strand
AGACCAACAGCGCGCACGTGACCGCGGCGTTGCATGGCGACGGACTCACGTCGCTCCAGTTCCGTCGAACGACCGGCGGGATCACCGAGGAGGCTAAGTCGCGCGACAGCCTGCCGGACTCGGACGTGGTGATCCAGCTCGAGCGGCGCGACGGCGTCTATGTCATTTCGGTCGCGCGATTCGGTGACACGCTCGTCACGCAGGAACTCGCCGGCGTGTCGCTCCCGGATACGGTGTACGTCGGCCTGTTCGTGTGCGCGCACAACGACACCGTCGTGGAGCGGGCCGCGTTCAGCAACGTGCGCATCACGACGCCCGCGAAGCGGGATTTGGTCCCCTATCGCGATTACCTCGGCAGTAATCTCGAGATTCTGGATGTCGCAACCGGGAACGCGACGATTGTGCAACGTTACCGCGGATCATTTCAGGCGCCCAACTGGACTCGTGACGGCAAGGCCCTGATCTATGCGCAGGAGGGGCTGCTCTACCGCTTTGATCTCTCGTCACGCGCGGCCGAGGCGATCAACACCGGATTCGCGACGCGCAACAACAACGATCACGTCCTTTCGTTCGACGGCCGGATGATGGCCATCAGCCACCATGCGGTGGAGGACAGTGGCGCCTCCATCATTTACACGCTGCCTGCAACCGGCGGCACGCCAACGCGCGTGACCGCGAAAGGACCATCGTACCTGCATGGCTGGTCCCCCGATGGCCGCTGGCTGGTGTACACAGGCATTCGAGGCGACAAGTTGGACGTTTACAAGATTCCCGTCACCGGTGGCGACGAGATCCGGCTCACCTCCGCGGCGGGACTGGACGACGGGCCGGAGTTCACGCCGGACGGCGCGTACATCTACTTCAACTCGTCGCGCACCGGACGGATGCAAATCTGGCGCATGCGGCCCGATGGGAGCGGGCAACAGCAGGTCACGAACGACGGCTTCAACAACTGGTTCCCGCACATCTCGCCCGACGGCAAGTGGATCGCGTACATCGCCTTTCCGCCGGCCGTTGCCGCAGACGATCATCCGTTCTACAAGCACGTGCTGCTGAGATTGATGCCCGTCGGTGGCGGCCCGTCGCGAGTCATCGCTTATGTGTATGGTGGCCAAGGAACGATCAACGTCCCGTCGTGGTCGCCGGACGGAACCCGACTGGCGTTCGTGAGCAACTCAACGATGCCGTAGTCGTGGGTGCCGATCTCGTTCTGGAGGCTCTCCACGCCGCCGCGAGCTTCCGACCGCGCGGTCTAACGAACGTTGCAGCTGCCGAGGGATTATTGCTCCGGCGCTTACAAGGTAGACCAAGGTCCATTCGAGCAAGGAGTACTCCTATCCCGCCGGCGGTCAAAATGTGCCGCATCAGACGCGCCTAGCATGCGCTTCGCGCGTCTGCATCGCAAGATCGCTGCTGGATGCAAATTCGCGCCACGACAAGCGATCGGCTATGAGCCGACAACAGGTCACGCTTCTCGCCAATACTTAATGCAGCTGCGCGTAACAGCGCCCAAGCGCCGGCGCGCAAGCGCCTAACGTACGTTGCAGCTGGCAAGCACTTTTCGGATGCGACTTCGCCGCGATGGTGGTAGCGTGCTTGCGGCTGAACTGACGCGTTAGGCTTCACCCATAGTCTTTCGACAACCGCAGAGTATGCTCAATGCTTGCGACGCACTCGGACTTGAGAGCGATGACGCGTTTCCGTTGGCGTGCGTCGGAGAGTCGCTTACCAGTCCGCACTTGAGGCGATCTGCCGCCCTCGAAATGAGGATGGCGCAGACTTGGAAGTAACTGCTCTTATCGCCCTTCGACACGTGTCAGAGTCGAGGAGTTGGGGTGGGGTGGGGTACCGGCGGCGGCCTAGGCGCACCGCGGGTATGCAAGTGGACTGCCCGAAGTGTGCGACAAGCACGCCGAACTGTCCATATGGCAACGGGCAGCCCTCTGGTGCTCAGTCATGGCCAGGCCTGTGACTTGACGCTGGCGCGGAAATCGCCCGTTCCGGACTCAATGCTGTGTATACTGCACGCCTGGCTGCTGGAAGGATCAGGAAGCAACCTGTGGACTCGCGCCGTCGTGCAGTCGCTGTGCAGAAAGGGCGAAACAGTACACCTCGTTTGTCAGGAAAACCATCCGGAACGCTACGGCTTCATCTCCGCCGCGATCACCCACCGCCTCGACGGCTCCTCGGAAACAACGCTCTCACGGGAGACGCCGTTCCCCGGCAAATGCATCCTTCACAAGCCCGAGCTGGGCGCAACGCTCCCCGTTTTCGTCTGGGACAAATACGAGGAATACTCGCGCGTCGTGCCGATGGTCGACCTCCCGACATCTGAAATCGAATCGTACGTCGGAACCAACGTCCGCGTAGTCCGGCGGCTTGTCGAGGACGAGAAAATCACCGCCATCCACGCCAATCATGCCGTCATGATGCCGGTGGTGGCGCAGCGGATCCGTGAGGCCCTCGGTATCCCGTACACCGTGATGCCGCACGGAAGTGATATCGAATACGCCGTGAAGGAGGACGAGCGATTCCTGAACTACGCGACGGAGGCATTCATCCATGCGGGGAAAATCTTCGTTCACGGCGAGGAGATGGAGGAGCGAGTCCTGAAGGTGTTCCAGGGCGTGCCGGATCTTGCGGAGAAGCTGGTGGAGCTGCGTCTTGGCGTCGATACCTCCGACTTCGAGCTCGTGTCTCGGCACGAGAGAGACCGGGAGATCGATCTGCTTCTGTCAGCGCTCAGCGAGCTCCCGCGCGGCAAGACGGCAGCGCAGGAAGCGGCAATGGAGAAGCGCCTGCCGGAGGTGCGAGACATTGATTCACTCCGCACCGCTCTACAGGAAGCTTCCAGATACGACGGCAAACGGCCCGACGCGCGCGCTGGCGAGAAGCTCCGCACGATCGAATGGGCGAGCGCGCCTACGCTCGTCTTCGTCGGGCGATTGATTGCCTGGAAGGGAATCCAATCCCTCATTGCCGCCTTGCCTTTCGCGCTCGAGAAGGAACCGAACCTGCGGACTATCGTGGTGGGCCATGGGCCGCTTCGCGAAGCGATGGAGGCCATGGTGTGGGCGCTCCGTGAGGGACGAAGAGATCTCGTCGAGCTGATTGCAACCCATGGACGGGCGATAGATGGGAGCGCTGACCCCGGCGCCAGCGAAACCGCGCTGGCCGATGTGCGCGACTTCTACTCGGAGCTCGAACGCGAGGGAGAGCTGGACAATAACTTCGCCCTTGCTCAACGCGTGCTCAGACCTCACAGTGTGGTGTTTACCGGCTATCTGACCCACACCGAGCTGCGGCATCTTTTTCCGTGCTGCGACGTCGGCGTGTTTCCCTCGGTCGTACGCGAGTCCGGACCGATGGTGTTCCTCGAGGCGCTCGCATCGGGTTGCTTTCCACTCGGGACTTATTTCGGGGGAATGAAGGCGAGCATCGATGCCCTGCGTGAAGATCTTCCGCCCGAGATTTCTGAGATCATGAAGCTCGATCGCAACAATGCGGTGCGCGATCTCACCCAGAAGATTCCGTTGGCCGTGCAGAAGAGTGAGCGGTACCGCGAGACTCTCGCCAGAGTTGCGCGTGAGAACTACGACTGGTCAAGCGTGGCGAAGATCTTTCTCCGCGCGGTCAACGGGTTGGAAGCCCCCCGCGTAGCTCTGGGACCTTCCAAGCTGTGAGTGCAGCGTGCCGATTTGGGCTTCGCTCAGTGATGACTCGAGTCTTGGGCCATCACGATGATGAACGCGTCCGGCTGACCGGGCCATATGACGACCGGCATGTGCGGGCCCGAGAAGCCACCGAGATCCTCCTGCGTTGCGAACGGGGCGTAGAGCATGAAGTGGGGCGGCCCCTTCCAGAACTGCTTGGCGAAGGGGTTCCACGCCCAGTTCTCGCGCGCTAGCATGTAGACAATGCCGGGCTTTCTGGGCGCGCGGAGGCGCCCGCCCTGGTACGCCGCACCAATCTGGCGCTTGACCTCGTCTTCGGAGAGCTTGGCCTCGTAGCTCTTCGCGGTAAAGCCTCGCCAGGAGGGTAGTCGCAGTCCCTTCCGCATCGTAGCACACGGGCTCTACCGTCTCCAGAAACTCTCGCTCGACCAGGCAACTGAATCCGTTCGTGCCCGTGCGCGTCTGCACGTACCCCTTTCGGGTCAGGATGTAGAGGGACGCGCGGCTCGAGACTTCCGGTGGCGCGGTACTGAGTGCTAACCGCGACTGCTCCTCCACGCTCAACGCTGGTAGGGGGCCGAGGGCTCGTTGCTGACTTGTGCTGGCAGGGCTTTGAGCCGCGGCGCTACCAGCGAGAGTCATCCCGAGAAGAACGGCACGCACCGTCATGGGGATGCCGAGTCTGGTGGACATGTTACGCCTTCTCCACCCGGCGCCGAATCCGGTCGACCATGAGCGGCCAGCCCTGCGACAACTCCTCACGATAGCCGTCGGGAAACAGGCCGAGTGCCGTGTGACGGAGCGTGATCGAGGTCCCGCGGTCGGCCTCCTTGAGCCGGTACTGCAGATTCGACGACACCGCGAACGACATCATCAGCGGTCCCGTAATCTCGAGCAGCGTGGGCCGCTTGATAGCCTGCACGTGACCCCACAAGTGCCCGTTGCCGTCACCGAGGTCGCGGTACCAGCGGCCACCGGGCCAGGGCTCGAGCGTCATCGGCATGGGGGTGCCGGGGTGTCCTTCGTTGGAGGGGCCATCTCCTCGAGCAGCGCTGCAAAGGTCGCAGCGACGGGTGCGCGAACGTGAGTCTCCTCCGTAATGCTGAGCGACAGGTCATCGATTCCTGGGGCGATCGCGGTCATGGTTGTCTCCTGTGAGTGCTAATCTTGTCAGTGCGCTGCGATTGCTGCTCGGCGCGTTCCTTGACTCGGGCGAGCTGGCGGCGCCAGTAGCGCTCGAATCGGCTGGTCCATTCGTGGACCGGTTTGATTGCCTCTGCATTTGTACGATAGAACGCCTGGCGCCCGTCGCGTCGCACCTCTACCAGGCCGACGTCCAGAAGCACCCGGAGGTGCTTGGAGACCGACGGTTGCGCCAGGCCGAGCGCCACGACGATGGCGCCCACGGGGCGCTCGGCGGGCGCGAGGAAGTCCAGGATGTCTCGCCGACGGGGTTCGGCGACGGCGTTGAAGCTGTCGGAGGTCGTGGCGGCGCGAGACATGAGGCAATTATATGCCGATATGGGAATATGTCAAGGGGTCGAGTCGGCCTTCTTGTCGAAAACGCCCGGCCTCGTTCGACGCCTTAATGACCGGAGCTTGCAGGCTGACATAAATCGAGGAAAGGCCCGCCGAGCGATTTCGAACAGGCCGATCGCCTGACTCATTGCAAAGCAGTTGGTTCTCCCATACTTTGATTGGTAAAGTACTTTGCGTCGAATCTGTTTGTCTGGGGGACCATTGTATGAATCGATCCTTGATAAGGGAGCCGAGCGGATTTCTACCTGTGGCAATGTCGTTGGCCGCCCTCGCCACGGTGCTCGTTCACGTGGCCATGTTCGGTGTTGTGCGTGAAGCCGATGAGGGGACTGCCGCCCACATCTGGCAGCTGCTCATGGGCGTGCAAGTGCCAATCGTGGCGTACTTCGCGATCAAGTGGCTCCCGCAGGCTCCAAGACCGGCGCTGTTCGTATTGGTGCTACAAGTTGTTGCCGCGCTCGCGGCACTTGCACCAGTTTTCATCCTCGGGCTTTAGGTAGAGCGGCCGCAGGATCTAACTACGCGGAAATGAAAGACATCGCGAATCGCTTGGACGTCCTGGATGCTCGCATTACGAATTGGATGGCCCGCTACGGACTCCCACTCCTGCGTATCAGCCTTGGAATCGTCTTTCTGTGGTTCGGCGCGCTCAAAATTTTCCCCGGCTTGAGTCCCGCGCACGATTTAGCGGCACGAACGATCGAGAAGTTGAGCTTCGGTACTGTGCACGCCACTGTCTCCATACCGATTCTCGCCACGTGGGAATGCCTGATCGGCCTGGGACTGCTGTTTGGGATCTTCATGCGCGCCACACTCCTTCTATTGGCGGTTCAGATGGCTGGCACACTCATGCCGCTGGTGCTGTTCCAAAGTGAGGTGTTCACTCGGATACCCTATGCGCCAACGCTGGAGGGACAGTACATCATCAAGAATGCTGTGCTGATCAGCGCGGCCATCGTGCTCGGCGCAACAGTGCGCGGTGGCAGGCTCGTCGCAGAGAGAGGATCAGAACCAGTTCGCTCGCCCACCTCTCATCTGCAGTGAGGTCTTCGTGAGTCTGTCATCCCGCGCCGCCTTGCTCGTCATCGACGTGCAGCAGGGTCTCGACGGTCCCCGCCTGGGAGCGCGGAACAATCCCGACGCGGAACGGCGAATCGCCGATCTGCTCGCGGCCTGGCGCGCCACCGGCCGGCCGGTCATTCACGTCCAGCATATGTCGCTCGAACCGCAGTCCCCACTTCGGGAAGGCTTGCCGGGCAACGCCATCAAAGCTGAGGCTATGCCGATCGCCGGCGAACCATTATTCCGCAAGAACGTCAACAGTGCTTTCATCGGGACCGACCTCGAGGAACATCTCCGCGCCAATGGAATCGAGTCGCTGGTAATGGTCGGGCTCACCACCGACCACTGCATCTCTTCCACGGCGCGGATGGCGGGGAATCTTGGTTTCAATGTCACTGTGGTCGAGGACGCGACCGCGACGCATGAGCGTCGCGGCCCGGATGGAACCCACTACAGTGCCGATATCATGCACGGCGCCGCGTTGGCGAGTCTTCATGGTGAGTTCGCGACGGTCCGAAGCGCCCAGGACATTCTTTCTGCCGTGGGTACGGCGGAGGTAAGATGACCTCGAGGAATGACCCCAAGCGTGGCGCGTCGCAGGTGCGAACCTACTTTGCATCGTTGCCGCCAGATGCTCGCAGGGCACTGAAGAAGCTGCGCGAAGCCATTCGCGCGGCGGCCCCGGGAGCCATCGAGGTTATCAGCTACGGAATTCCCGCTTTCAGACTCGATGGACGAATGCTCGTCTGGTACGCGGGTTGGAAGCACCACACCAGCCTCTACCCGATGACTGCGGCGATCCGCCGCGCACACGCGGCCGACCTGAAGGGATTCAAGACCTCAAAGGGTACGGTTCAATTTCCACTCGACGAGCCATTACCCTCGGCTCTCGTGAAGCGACTCGTGAAGACACGTATCGCTGAGTTACGAAAGAAGAAGCCTTTATCCCCTAGATCCTAGTCGCGCGACGTCAGGCCGCCGGCGCGACGGAGCGCGTGCCGGCGATTCGGCTCCTTCTGCAGCGTCGCGCGATACTCCGCGGTCGCGTCGGCGGGGCGGTGGAGGTCCATGAGCATATCGCCGAGCAGCTCCCGCGCCGGCGCCAGCGGTCCCGGTGTCACGGCATTCTTCTCGGTGGCGTCCTCACGCGTCGCGGCTTCGCGCATGCGCATTAGCGCATCGTTCTCCCGATGCTCGGCGAGATCGAGCCAGGCCTGGGCGGCGAGATGCTGGATGGCCACCTGCTCCGCCCAATATCCCTCACCCTTCGCGCTGAGTCGCTGCTGAATCGAGGCCAGCGAATCGATTGACGCTTTTGCTTTTGCCAGGTCCCCGGTGTGCGAAGCGCCAAGCGCGCGCGCGAAGTACGTCATCGCTTCCGTGTGGGGATAGTCGCTCGGTTTCGGCTCGAGCGCGGCGGCTTCCGCCCATGCGCTCCGCTCTAGCGCCCAGCGCGCCGGAATCGCGGCGAGTGCGAACACCCCTGCGGACCCGGTCGCGGCGCCGGTAATCGCGTTTGGGTCGAAGCGCGCGGCAAGTGCCGGCAGCCCGCCGAGAATCGCTCTCGCGTCGGACTCTTTTCCCAACTGCAGATCGGCGTACATGGCGTAATCCGCGGCGTGCAACGCCTCTGCGATGGAGCTAGTGCTTAGCGCGACCTTGATGGACCGGCTGTTCGCGTCGACCGATTCTTCCCACATGCCGACTCGGGTAAAGGTGTGAGAGGGCATATGTAGCGCGTGCGCGGCGGACGGTGCGATGCTGGCATAGCGCTGCGCGGCCGCTCGCGCCTTGTCAGCGAGTGCCGGATAGTCGTAGGTGTGGATGATGTAGTGCGCGAGCCCGGGATGATTCGGCTGCTTCGCCCAGAGCGCCTCGAGAATGCTGCCCGCCTTTCGCTGATTTGCGTACGTCTTGTCGGTCGGCGGGGCGGAAGCGGTGAGCGCGATCGCGTGGAAGATCACGGCTTCGGTATCTGCGGGCTGCCGCATCACCAGCTCGTTCATAGCGCGCTCGTACGCGACGATGCGCGTCCGCTGATCCTTGCGCTCGAAGTCGTCGTACAGCTGACTGACGGCGCGTATGTAGCCGCGCTCACGCTCAGACGCGCGCGAGGCCAGTCGCATCGCGGACTGGACGGCCTGCTGCCCCCGCTGTAACAGCGCGACCGACCGGTTTCCGCTCACCATCGGATTGGTCCATCGACTGAGGGCGATCCCCCAGTAGGCCATCGCGCAAGTGGAGTCTGCGGCAAGCACCTGATTGAAGGCCTGGATCGATGCGCCGAACTCGAAGGAGTGCAGCAGCGCAACGCCGCGATCGAACTGTGGCGCGACACTGGGCCTGCAGCCTGTCGCGAAGTGAACGGTGCCCAACCCTTCAGTCGGCGGGCTCTGTGGACGTGGGGCCTGCTGCGAATGCGCGCGGAGGCCGGGGAGAGTCAGAAGAGCCGCGGCTGCGGCGAGAAATACGCGTGTCATATGCGCTCCTTGCTGTTTCATTGTGCGGCGCAAACCCGCGGACCGCAAGTCTGAGTGTCTTCTGATCTACTCGGCGCTGGCGACGACCCATGGGTCGTCCGCCATCCACTCCTGGTCCGGCGCGAAGAGAAACACCATACCACCATCTGCGAGCTCCGGAAGCACGCGCCGAGCACGCGCCTGTTCCATCGCGGGACAACCCTCGCTCCGTCCGGCCCTGCCCGCCATCACATATGGCGCACCGTGAGCCACGACGCCCCTTGCCAGCGCGTTGTCGTTGAAATTCGCGGACACGCCTTTCAAGCGTAGCCCGATGGAGCTGTAGGACCGCCCACCCGTGTGGCCATGGAATTCGTAAGTGTTCTCCGCGAGGTAGAGCCCGAGCGAGGTCGCGGCACTTCCCGGCGCATTCGAGAAGCGAGTCGGGATACCATATTGCGTCCGCGACGACCCACGGCCGTGGGCGACCGCGAATGGACCTTCGATGATCCTCAGCGCCCGCATGTCGAAGATGTAGCCGCGCGGCTCGGTGCTCGGCAGACCGTAATCGACAAAGTACAGCAGCGGCTTCTTCACCTCGTCGGGATGCGCCGCCGTGTAGGCGAAGTAGCTGCGGAACGCTGCCTCGAGCGCCTTTGGATGACTCAGCGGACGCACGGCCGCTGCGAAGGCCCGAACTGCGGCGCTACTCTTCGCCAACAGACCGTCTCTCGTTGTCTTGTCGGCTGGGCCCGCTGAGCGAGTCCCAGCCGTTAATGTTGCTGCCCCAAATCGAACCGGGGCGTGCGGGTCCGCTCCGGGAATGAAGCGCGCCCCAACCAGGGTCAGGGCGAAAGCGCCGATGAGTCCGTCCTTCAGATATTTGCCTAGGTCCACACTCGCTCCACTCGACCAGCGGCGCCGCGGCGCCAGTACGTGACAGACTACAGGAGGGGACTAGTCCGCTCCTGCAAGGGATTTTCGGGTTGTAATATTGGACTCCTAAAATAGGGAGTTGGAAACGGCGATGCGAGAGTTTTTTTCGGGGCGGTTGCTATAGCTTTTAAACCGCGGACGCCACACTCGGAACGAGCGTGTCCGCAAGGCCAACTCTCCCGATTCGCAATGAAGAAAAAACCAGGACAGGCTGGACATTCAAGCCGAGCTTCCGCATGCCAGGCGGCGCCGAGTACCACCTTTTTGCGTACTCCGACAAGGGCGGCGGGGGAATTCGCCCGACCAACCCGTCCGAGACGCCGGGCAGCACCTTCAGCGTACACGTAGCGGACACCCGCGCCGCATTCGAAAAGGCGCTGCACGAAGGCGCCGAGGAAATGGTCCCGCCAACGCAGGTCATGCCGGGTGTGACCATCGCAGTCGTGCGCGCACCTGGTGGAGTCCCGATCGGCTTCTCCGGTCCATAGTCGCTAAGCAGGCTGCTTCTTCTGCCCGCCATCGGCCTGACCGACGCAACAATCGCGTCCGCGATTTCGTCCTCAACGGCGAAGATGTCCTTGACGTCACGGTCATAAACGTCAGCCCACTGCATCACGTCGTCCGCGGTGCTGCTCAATCGCGCGGTGACCCGTAGCCTGTTGCCGACACGCTCGACGGTTCCCTCGAGCACGAGGCGAGCATCGACGCTCGCGGTGCTGGCGGTGTCGCTCCGACGTCTAACGGAACGCGGCCGACCAGGCGCCAGTACTCGCAGGCCGGCCGTCTTCATCAGCTTTCCCGCAACGGCGTTAGTCACACCGGTCGCGAGGTAAGCGTTGCTGGAATCCGTGCCCAGATTCACGAATGGAAGCACGGCGATGACGCCGAGGTTGGGCGCCGCTGCAACTACACCCGACTCCGCCGCGGCGGTGTTGGGATGCGTGCGCGTGTAGATTCCCGCGCTCACGGCCACCGCCCCAACCAGTGCCAGCGCGCCAACCACCACGCCGCGTGCGGCGCGGCTGCCGCGTCGAACCGTAATCGGTCCCGACCGGACGAACATCCGCTGATCGTCTCGGGGTCTTCCAGCGCTTCGACGAGCGCAGTCGCGGTCTGTGGGCGATCAGCGGGGTCGATTGCCAGGCAGCGCGCGATCAACCGTTCGAGCCCAGCGGCCACATCCTTACGCACCCTGGAGAGTGGAACCGGCGGGAGCGTCAGTCTGGCGGTCAGCATCTCGCGCGGATTCAGGTGCGCGAACGGCGCCGCGCCAGAAAGCATTTCGTACGCGGTCACGCCGAGCGAATAGATGTCGGCTCGGCCATCGATCTCGGGATCACCAGCGGCCTGCTCCGGCGCCATGTAGAGAATCGTGCCGAGCGACATTCCGGTGTTGGTGAGGCCGTTGCCCTTCTCGCCCGACCTGCGCGCTGACGAGAGCGCCTTCGACACGCCGAAGTCGGTGACCGTCGCAGATCCGGAAGAGAGAAGGATGTTGCCGGGCTTGATGTCCCGGTGCACGACGTTGCGCTCATGAGCAAACACCAGCGCCCGCGCAACATCTTTCACAATCCCGACCGTCTCCCGAACACCGAGAGTGTGCCTGCGGCGCAATGTGACGTCGAGCGATTCGCCATCGACGTACGGCATCACGAAATACGGGATGCCGTCGAGCTCACCCGCTTTGAGAATTGGGACGATGTGCGGGTGCTGGAGCCGGGCTACGGTAAGGATCTCCCGGCGAAACCTTTCCGCCGATACGCTCGCCGCCAGCTCCGGCGGCAGGATCTTGATGACGACCTTCCGTCCCAGATCATGATCCTCGGCCACGAACACCTGGGCCATCCCCCCACCAATGAGCTCACGCTCGATGGTGTAGGATCCGCCAAGAGCGGAGAGGAGGCGTTCGGAGATCGAGGGCATTGGGGACGGAAAATGTCAGGCAACTTGGGCAAGCACCTGTTAGATAGCTGATTGGGGTGGAAGGTTGGCAAGAAGGGTCGGAACCCCTGTCACTGGGGTTAACGCCGACCTTTGTGGCGCGTCTACTCTAGAGAACGTGCCAAGGATGAGGCGGTCATGAAAATCGCAAAACTGGTTGCAGTCGCGGCGACTCTCCTTGGAGTCGCACCGATTGGTATATCCGCGCAGAACGCCGGCGCCAAGAGTCCCACTAAAACGGTCATCGCCCGTTCCGATGTCCGCGAGCTGCCCGCCGATCAACAGATGATCCAGGCGCTGAATCGACTGACGTTCGGACCGAGGCCTGGCGACGCGGTGAAAGTCCGCGCGATCGGCCTCGACAACTGGATCGACCAGCAGCTTCACCCCGAAAAAATCAACGACTCGGTGATGGAGCGATTCGTCGCGAAGTATTCGGCCATCAATCAGGATCAGAGCGATCTACTCACGCAGTACGCCCAACAGCAGCGCGAGAGACGCGAGGTAAAACGCGAGAGGGCGGACAGCACACGGATGATGACCGCTGCCGAAAGCATGGCGCTTCGCCAGCAGCTCCAACAACGGGGCAATCTCACCAGACAAGTCGTCACGCAGCTCCAGTCGTCGCGCGTCGCGCGCGCCGTGGCGAGCGAGAGACAGCTGCAGGAAGTGATGACAGATTTCTGGGAGAATCACTTCAACATCTACGCGCAGAAAGGCGGACCCGAGCCTTACTATCTGCGGGACTTCGATCAGAACGTCATCCGCCCGCGCGCGCTCGGCAAATTCCGAGACCTGCTCGAAGCAGTCGCGCAGAGCCCCGCGATGCTCTTCTATCTGGACAACGCACGCAGCATGGCTGACAGCACGCGTCCAACGCTCAACGCGCAGGGAGGCCCCGGAGGCATCCGCGTAAGGCCGATGGGGAGAGGCGGTCTTGGCGCGATGATGGGCGCGATGCGCGCCGCGCAGCAAATGCAGCGGCAACAGCAGTCACAGCGGCAGCGCCAGGGACTGAACGAGAACTACGGACGCGAGCTGCTCGAGCTCCACACGCTGGGGGTCGATGGCGGATACACCCAGCAGGATGTAATCAACGTCGCGCGCGCCTTCACGGGCTGGACGATCAAGCCCCCGGCGCAGGGCGGCGGATTCATTTTCCGACCGCAGGTACACGACGCCGGCGAGAAGATCGTCCTCGGCCACAAGCTCGCGGGGGGGCGTGGAATGGAAGACGCCGAGGATGTGTTGGACATCCTGGCGAAGAGTCCAGCGACGGCGCGCTTCATCGCCTTCAAGCTCGCGCGCAGGTTCGTGAGCGATTCGCCATCGAAGGCGCTAGTCGATCACGCCGCGCAGGTCTATCTCAGGACCGACGGCGACATCCGCGAAGTGTTGAAAGCGATCATCACGTCGCCGGAGTTCTTTTCGCAACAGGCTTTCCGCAGCAAGGTGAAGTCGCCTTTCGAGGTCGTCGTCAGCGCAATGCGCGCGCTCAATGCGCCGCCAGATAGCACTCCCCGAAGCGCACAGGTCATCGCGTTCCTCGGACAGCCGATCTTCGGACACCAGGCTCCCAACGGATGGCCGGAGACGGGCGAGGCCTGGATGAACACCGGCGCGATTCTGAATCGCATCAACTTCGGAATGGCCGTAGCGGCCGGACGTCTCCCCGGTGTCGATATCCGGGCGCTTCCCACACTGGACACGATTCGATCGGCGCCGCGTGACAAGCAAGTAGATGTCGTGGTCGCGGCGATATTGAACGGGATGGTTTCACCAGATACACGGGCGGTGCTGGTCTCTGGCGAGCACCCGATGCTCGCCAATGGCGGGGGCGGGAACGCGATTCTGGACATGTCACCCGCCGAAACTGCTCCGGGTGATGCAAGCATGTCCGGTCAGGAAATGGCTCCCGGAGCCAATGGACTAAACTCCGCGCCCATCAGGGCGAATCAGAATGTGGGCGGCAAACGAGCCGCGCTACAGGGACGCGGATTCGCGAACATCCCGCAGCTGACAGGACTGCCGCAGATCGTCGGTCTCGCGCTCGGCTCGCCAGAGTTTCAGCGGCACTAGAAGGGGAGAGCGATGGAACGCAGAGCATTCGTGAAGTCCGGCGCCCTGGCGCTCGTGACAATGGGATTGAGCCCGAGCTTCCTTCGCCGCACAGCGTTCGGGATGGAGCTGTTCAACGCGCCGAAAGGAAAGGTTCTGATCTGCCTCTTTCAGCGCGGCGCCGCGGACGCGCTCAACATCGTCGTCCCGCACGGCGAGAGCGCGTACTACGCGATGCGTCCGTCGATCGCGATCCCACAGCCAACGCGCAATACGGTTGGCGGAGCGATCGATCTCGATGGCTTTTTCGGACTTCATCCCGCCCTCGCGCCACTCAAGCCGCTCTACGATCGCGGACTATTGGCGCCCGTGCACGCTGTCGGAAGCCCGAGCACCACGCGCTCGCACTTCGATGCGCAGGATTACATGGAGACCGGCACGCCCGACATGAAGGGAACGACGGACGGCTGGCTCAATCGCTATCTCGCGGTGAAGGGAACGTGCGACGAGTGCAATCTCGCCAGGACCCCGTTCCGCGCCGTCTCGCTGACGCCACAGACGCCACGCATCCTGGAAGGGCCGAGTGCGACGGTGGCGATGAACGGTCTGGACGAGTTCAGCGCCCGCGCGACGGGGAGCTCCGCTGAGCGGCTCGAGGCGCTCTATCGCACCGGCTCCGCGGATCTCGTGCATGGCACCGGCGCCGAGATGTTCGACGCGGTGAAGATGCTCCGCGCGGCGAACCCACGGAAATACCTGCCCCGGAACGGCGCGGAATATCCGCGCTCACAGTTCGGATCGCGCCTGCTACAGATCGCGCAACTGATCAAGGCCAACGTCGGACTTGAGATCGCGTTCGCAGATGTCGGCGGCTGGGACACCCACGTGAACCAGGGATCGTCGACGGGCCAGCTCGCCCAACGTCTCGATGATTTCTCCCGCTCGATCGCCGCGCTGGTGACGGACCTCGGCGACAGGATGGACGATGTCGTGATTCTGACGATGTCCGAGTTCGGCCGCATGGCCAGAGAGAATGGGAATCGCGGCACGGATCACGGCCACGCGGGCGCGCTGTTCGTGATCGGCGGGCGTGTGAAGGGCGGCAAGGTGCACGGGAAGTGGCCGGGCCTCGCGCAGGATCAGCTCTACGAGGGGCGCGACCTCGCGCTCACGACCGACTTCCGTTCGGTGTTCGCCGAGGTCGTGTCAGATCACCTCGGGGCTCGCGCGCTGGATCGCATCTTCCCTGGCTTCGCTGCATCACCGCGCGACTTCCTCGGTATTACTTAGAGATCGCTGCTTGGGTCGAGGCGAGGTATCCTCTTCGGCGGCTACTCGCTTACACGCTGCGAGCCTCGCGCGCAAACTACAACGGCGCGCGCGAATAGCGCGGTGACACAGCCACCATCTCCCGGTAGCTGCATTGTCGCACGAGCTTCAAGGCATCCGGGATTGTCCAGGTCATAATCACGAGCCGATCAGGGAGTCGGTCGAGGGTGCTGCGTAGCGAGTTCCGCGACCGAGAGGAAGAAAGCAATGGTGCCGCGCTCCGCGCGGCCCCTTTGCTTGCCTCCCGAGAGAGTTACTCGCCTAGCAGCACCCTCGGCCGACGACCGTGCGCGACAATCTCAAAGCCAACGCAGAGAATCAGAACTTGAAGATCTTGCCCAACGCTTTCCCGATCTTCTTGCCAAAGTCGTTCGACCAATCGCGCTGGTTCTGCCAGTCGGGATTCTCCTCATCTCCCATGTCGGGCCCATGTACCGGACACGGGATCGTCGGCTCGGTTCCTGGCTTGTAGTACTCGTTCCTCGTCGCCGGGCACCACTCGGTCGCGAGATATCCCGTCGTCGGGTCGATGATCCGCATCGACATGTTAGGTGGCGGATTCCAGGCGGTGGATGGTCCGTTCTCACGCCAGCCGTTGATGTAGAACTCAGCCCACGCCGGAGCGGCGAGTCGGCCACCTGACGCATCGCCGCTGATCGGCGCCGGGTTGTCGAATCCGAACCAGAAGCCAGCGACAACTGTCGGCGTGTAACCCACGAACCACACATCGGTGCCGCTGTTGGTCGTTCCGGTTTTTCCGGCGATGAGTCCCTTCGCTCCGTACTCGCGCACGACCTTGCCGGTGCCGTAGTCGATGACTGACTGGAGCATGGACGTCACCTGGTACGCGTCCCGCGGGTCCATCACCGGGACGTGATTCCCTTCCCGTATGTCTTCGTCCTGCCAGATCGGAGTCTCGTCCGCAGTCGAAATGCTCCTCACCAGTCGTGGCTTCACCTTGAATCCGCCATTCGCGAATGGAGCGTAGGCCGTAACGAGCTCGAGCGGCGTAACCTCGGCGGAGCCCAGGGCCATCGATGGAACGTTGGGCAGCTGGCTGACGATGCCGTTGCGCTTCGCGACCTCGATGATGCGCGGAATTCCGACCGCCTGACTGACGCGGACCGTTGCCGCGTTTGCCGATCTGATTAAAGCTCGGCGGAAAGTGATGCGACCAGAGTAATCGTCGTTGTAGTTGGCGGGCGACCAGACATTTCTTCCCTGAATGACATCGATCGGATCGTCGTCGACTTCGGACGATGGCGTATAACCCGCGGCCATCGCTGCGGCGTAGACAAACGGCTTGAACGCGGAGCCTGGTTGACGATGCGCATCAAGCGCCCGGTTAAACGTTCCCCGCTCGTACTGCCGTCCACCGCTTAGTGCTCTGATGTCACCGGTCCGCGGATCGAGCGCCACCATCGCGCCCTGGATCAGAGCGCGACGGCCCGTCTCCGATTGTATCGCCGCCGCCTGACGCCGGATCGCGCGGTCGGCGGCAATCTGAGCGTTCCGGTCCAGCGTCGTGCGAACGGTGAGCTCGACGATGTCGGACGTCCCGCCCTGGATGATGGAATCGACGATTGCGCGCACGGCGTCGAGCGCATACGAGTCATTCGGGTCCTTGGGACGCCACTCGTCGCGTGCGATCCGCAGACGCTCGGCGTGAAGTCCGGGGAGCCTGTTCGCGGAGATGTAGCCTTCCTTGACCATCAGGCTCAGCACGAGATTGCGCCGGGCGATGGCGCGCTCCGGATGGCGCCGCGGTGTATATACCGACGGTGCCTTGGGAAGCGCGGCGAGCATTGCTGCCTGGGTGATGTTGAGCTGATTTACGCTTCGCCCGAACAGATCTCTGCTGGCGGCCTCGACTCCGTACACGCCATTCCCCATGTAGATGACGTTGAAGTAGAGCTCGAGGATCTGCTGCTTGGTGAGAGATCGCTCGATGAGGCGCGACAGGCGCAGCTCGGTGAGCTTCTGTCGAAGGGATCGCGTTGGGTACTTACGGACCGCGAAAGTATTGCGCGCCACCTGCATCGTGATGGTACTGAATCCTTCGCGGGTACGGCCGGCTTTCAGGTTGGCGGTGAGGGCGCGCAAGAATCCGCGCCAGTCGACCCCGCCGTGCTTGTAAAAGCGTCTGTCCTCGGTCGCGATGAACGCCTGCTGAACGAATTCCGGGACTGCGCTGAGCGGGACATTGAAGCGCCGGACGGTTTCCAGCCGTCCCATGACACGGTTGTAGCGGTCGAGAATGCGTCCGCCCTGGTCGGGCTGGAAGGTCTGGATGTCGCGCGGTGTTGGGCAACCGTCGAAGCCGCAGGTTCCCAGCCACACGTCGGTGAAGTAAACGGCTAGAATACTAATTGCGAGCACGCCGAGCAGAATCGCGCGTCGTCTCGCTTTTATCTCTAACAGCAGTTGGGAAAAATGTATCGTTTAGTCCTCGTTTCGATCATCGTTTTTGCCTCCGCCTGCAAGGCCGGAGCGAATGCATCTGCCGCGAACAGTAACAGCACCGTCTCGGACACGCCCGTGACCGCCGCTCCGACATCAGACACCGGAGCCGCCGTCGCGGGTCCAGCTTCCACTACGGAAACGCCCGCGCCAGGTTCCGCCGCTAATTCGGCAGGTGGAGCATCTGCAGCCGCTGGGCCAGCCGCTGCGACCGTTGTCTCGAACACCACGATGTCAGGCACTCCCAATCCGAACCGGGTTCCCAACGAGATGGGGCGAATCATGGTGTTGGAGTATCACGTGATAACGGATCACAACAGCGCTTATGCGCGCGAGCGTGGTCAGTTCCGCAAGGATCTCGAGCTGCTGTACAATCGCGGATACCGTCCGGTGAACATGTCCGATGTGCTGGACAAGAAGCTCAACCTCCCGCGCGGGCTTTCTCCCGTCGTCCTCGTGTTCGACGACGCATCACCCGAACAGTTTCGCTACATCGACAACAACGGGATGCTCGAGATCGATCCGACGAGCGGGATGGGCATCTGGCTCGATTTCAGGAAGACGCATCCAGACTGGAACAACAAGGCAGTGTTTTGTCTTCTTAACGGCGCGAATGCCGGGCACAACTTCTTCGGCGACCGTGGAATTCAGGGACAGAAATCGAACTGGCGATTCCAGAAAGTGAAGTGGCTCGCCGACAACGGATTCGAGCTGTGCGACCACACGGTGTGGCACGCGCAGTTGAGCAAATTCCCCGATGCCTTCGTGCAAGAGCAGATCGCGCGCAATGCGCTGGCGATCGATTCAGCCGTCCCCGGATACAAGATCAGAGCGATGGCGCTGCCACAGGGATTGTGGCCAAAGAACCGCGCGCTGGCGAGCAAGGGGTCGTGGACTGATCCCAAGACAGGAAAAACTGTCAGCTACGACTGGCCAGTCGTGTTCGAGGTCGCGGGAGGCCCGATGCGGAGTCCGTACGATCCGGTGTTCAACCCGGGCGCGACGCCGCGCATCCAGGTGATCGGGAATGCGATCGAGTCCACGATAAACAAACTCGAACAGCGCGGCAACATGTACATCTC
>JALYKM010000109.1 GCA_030774785.1 Gemmatimonadota bacterium | reverse complement strand
GGAAGTAGGGCCCACGCACTCTTTCCCAGCTCGATGCGTACAGGGTGTTGTGATCCTTCGCATCCATGGCGAGATCGACGAATCCGGCCTTGTCGCTCACGAATTTCACGAGCTGCCATGTCGTGCCGCCGTCGGTGGATTTGTAGACACCCCGCTCCCGATTGGAGTTCCAGGCGTGACCGAGCGCGGCTACGTAGACGATGTTGGGGTCGCTCGGATCTACGACGATGCGGCCGATCTGCTGCGTCGCCTCGAGACCCATCAGCTTCCACGTTCGACCGGCGTCGGTCGACTTGTAGACACCGCCGCCGGGGGAGATGGAATTGCGCGAATCTTCCTCCCCTGTTCCCGCGTAGATGATGTTGGGATTCGAGGGCGCGAGAGCGATGTCTCCCATGGAGATCACTCTTTCCTTGTCGAACAGCGGCACGAACATCGTCCCCGCGTTGATGGTCTTCCAGATTCCGCCGGTAGCGGTCGCAACGTAGAAGACTTTCGGATTGCCGGGGACTCCTTCGACGTCTGTGACTCGACCGGCCATGTTGGCGGGTCCTATCGATCGCCAGCGAAAGCCGGCGAGAGTCGTCGAGTCGAGCGGAGTTGTGAGTTGTGCGGAAAGGGATCCGGCGCAAAGCAGCACGCCGGCGAGAACGGAGGGGACGGGGTGGGCTCGCATTGGATTGGCTGTGGGTGGAGCAATCGATCCAGCGCGGATCGCGAGATGTTTTGGGAACTAAGCTAATACGGGATCGACGGGGGGAGCGTTGAGCGCCGACGCGAGGAGGCACACACTCCAGCGGCCGCTTACATTGAACCAGATCGTGTAGCACCGCTTCGAAATCGGGGGAACCACTGATGTTGATCGGAACTTTGAACAAATACTTGATCGTCCAGGACGGTCCTGCCACAACAAGGCCGGCGCAGCCGGCTCCGAAGGCTGCTCCAACCACCCAGTCTGTTACCGACAAGTCCGTCGGCGACCAGATAAGGGAGCAGATTCGCGCAGAGATCGCAGGCGCCGCTGCGCAGGGCGGTCCAGCCCCGCCCATCCCTCCGAATCCGGAGCGCACCATCACGATTCGCGGACGCAACGGCGCGCAGACAGTCGTTGGAATCCCGTCCTACAACGCGAACGAGGTAATCCCTCCTCAGGCCGTCGACATCTCGCTCGCATTTTTCTTCACGATGGCCGTAATCATCATCGGCCTCCCGTTGGCCCGGGCGTTCGCGCGACGGATGGACCGCAAGAGCGGACCCACCCAAATACCCAACGAAGTCTCGGCCCAGCTCGCTCAGCTCAATCAGGCCGTCGACGCGATCGCGCTCGAGGTCGAGCGCATCTCCGAGGGACAGCGATTCACCACACGACTGCTCTCCGAGCAGCGTGACGCTGCGCGACACACGCTCCCTTCCGTCGCCGATCGTTAGCCGGCCGACTGACGGGACTCACACCTGCCGCGCGGGAAGAGTCACGGTGAAAGTGCTCCCTTCGCCGAGCTTGCTTTCGACGGTGACATCCCCTCCCAGCAACCGCGCCAGGCTCCGGCTGACGGTTAGACCCAACCCGGTTCCACCTGCCCTGCGGGTCGAGCTCTGTTCGACCTGCCAGAAGGGTTCGAAGATCCTTTCGAGGTACTCGGTAGCGATGCCGATCCCCATGTCGGTGATATGGAACTCGGCCCTGTCTTCCTCTAGCCGACCGCGAAGAGTAATCTCGCCCCGATCCGTGAACTTCACTGAGTTCGAAAGCAGATTCAGCAGTATCTGACGGAGCTTCCCAGCGTCGGTGAAGAGCCGCGCATCAGGCACGTCCACTCGCAAGCTCAATCCCTTCGCCTGGGCGAGCGGCCTCATCATGGTGAGCGCCTCTTCGACGATCGGGCGAAGCTCCACCTCTTCCAGTCGCACGAGTTCCTTGCCCGCCTCCATCCTGCTGAAGCTCAGTACCTCGTCGATCAGCGCGAGGAGATGGTCGGCGCTCGCCCTGATGCGTGAGAGCTGCGTAAGCTGGGACTCGTTGAGAGATCCGTCGATCCCTTCCTTGAGCAGAGATTGGTACCCGATGATGGCGTTGAGCGGAGTGCGCAGCTCGTGGCTCATCGTGGCGAGAAATGCCGATTTCGCCTCACTGGCAGCCAGCGCGCTCCGGTAAAGCTGCGCGTTGTCGATCGCGATGGCGGCGCGGGTGGCGATCTCCAGCGCGAGCGTCTGGTCCGCGTCATTGTATCGTCGTCCCTTCTGAGTGCTTATGAGAGTGAGTGCGCCGAACGTGCGGCCGCGCGCGATCATCGGGACAACGAGCGCGGACTTGATCTGCAGCTCGCGCATGATGGCGAGGTGCTGCTCGTCGCGCGCCGCTGCCACGAGCATTTCGTCCGAGATTTCCGGATAGAGCTCAGGCTGCCCCGTTCGGATTACATGACCGACACCAGTCGGCCCGGCATAGTCGGGAGGGTAGCGCTTATTGAGCTCCTTCGCCCATTTGATTTTGTGTGCGTCCACGTGCGAAACAACCGCCTGTCGCACACCTCTACCGGCCTGGACGAGATCAACGGCGCACCAGTCGGCGAGATCGCCGACCGCCAGCCTGGCGACGGTCTCGAGGGTCTTCTCGTAGTCGAGCGTCGAGGCGAGGACGCGGCTGGCTTCGCTGAGTAGCTCCGCTCCTTGCTGCTCGCGCTTCCTGCGAGTGATGTCGCGCGTGAAGGTCATCACCAGACCGCCTGCGGGAACAATGCTGTTCTCCATCCAGGCATCCAGCTCCGCCAGATACTCCTCGTATTCAACGACCCTTCCCTCCCGGGCCGCGCGTAGAGTCTCGGTCTCGAACTTTGTGTCCTTCAGCTGCGGGATCACGTCCCACAGCACCTTGCCTTTCACCCGCTCCGCGTCGATCCCGAGAGCGGCGAGGATGCCCTTTGCGGCCGGATTGATGAACGTCCATCGCCAGGCGGAATCGAAGACGCTTGCCGCGTCCGGAAGATTCTCGAGCACCAGCTCGAGGTGAAGCCGTGCATCCTCTGCAGCGCCGCGCGCGACCTCCGCCGCACGGCCAGTTCGATTCAGCTCGTCGTTGGTCGAGCGTAGATCTTCGGCGGTGGCCTCGAGCTCGGCGGCCTGTGATTCCATCTCGACCGCCTGGGTCTCGAGCTGTTCGGATTGTCGCTGGAGATCCTCGTTCACCTGACGAAGGTCAGTGTTGGCCGTGTCCCGCTCCTCGACCGCGCGCGAAAACGTGAGATTGATGAGCGCGCTCAGTGCGAGGGCAATGAGCGCGGCAATCCCGACCACGATCGAGGCGTTCCGGACGCCTCGCTGCTCCGCTGCACGACGTTCAGCGAGCAAACTCCGCTCGTGCGTCTGAAGATTCGCGATTGTCGCGCGCAACTGATCCATTTTCCGCTTGCCCTCTATCATGCGATCGGTGTTGACCTTGACGGTCGCAGTTCCGGCTCGGCGCTGAGCTATTCCCGATTCGAGCAGCGCGAACCGCTCAACAACGAGCTTGTCGACCGCATTGAGGCGGGCGGCCTGGGCCGAGTCGCCGCGTGTCAGTCGCCGAAGCGTGTCCAGGTATTGGTTGATGTCGGCGCGCGCGCCGCGGTAGGGCTCGAGGAAGGTCCCATGGGCGGTCAGCAGGTACGCGCGTTGTCCGGTTTCCGCGTCGACCGCTCTGGTGAGGAGAACGTCGGAGGTTTCTATCACAGCGTGGCTCCGATCCACCTCCCGAACATCGGCAACGAGGCTGCGCGCACGCTCGTAGGCAAGCGCGCCGATGAGAAGCACCAGGAGCGCCGGGACGAGCGAGAGAACGCGACGCTCTGCCAGATCGGGGAGGCTGAGACCCAAGCGGGATTGCTCTCTGGTTAAGTGGTGACGCGCTGACTCGCTTTTCCTGCGCTGTGCGAAGCGAAGAGTTTCACCGGCGACTTTCGGGCCAGCGGAAATATCGTGAGGGACAGGGCCGATTTTTTGCTTTATGGAGCGCATGCCCATGAACGTTGAACGTCTGGTCGCTCTTTCTTCCATTCTCTGCGCGTCGATCGCGTGCGCCGCGCGGGCCCACGTCGTCGCCACGAATCCCGGCTTGTCGCTGGCTCCGACCTGCGCCGACGCGGTGCCTGTATTCGCGGACCGCGATCATGTCCCTTATGACTACTACGAGGTCGCGCTCATTACCGCCGAAGGAAACTCGGTCTATAGCGGCAACGGGGATCTGCTCAAATCCATTCGCAACCAGGCGGCGGGGGTCGGCGCAAATGGCGTGGTGATCGATGCGCTCGGTGCAACGCACGCCACGGTCAAGGTCGTTGGGGCTGTGCTGGGCAGCAACGACGCCGAACGAAAGGGGCGCGCCATCGCCGTCTGGATGCCGAGTGACACCGCGCGGGTGCGCGAAGCGTGCGCGAAGTCGTCGGCGCCTGGCTGATAATGGCGGCCGCAACCGGCTGCAAGGACACCGCGTGGACGCCGACGGGAAGCGCGGAGCTGGTGCTCTCCGAAATCAAGCTGGGAGGCGCCGCGATCGTCTCAAGGCGGATTGACGCGGATGAAAGCTTCGGACGGTCGGTAATGAACGGCATCGCGACAGGCGATAGCACCTGGCTCGACGTCGCCGGGAAGCTCACGCCAGCGTCGGCATCGAGCGCAGCTAGCCTCTCCATTGCGCTGGCGTCGGCGTTGCCGCGGTCACCCGAAAAAGTCCTGGCCCTGGTCGGCGCGAAATATCGGGTCGAAGATGTCTGCAGCATTCCGTTTCTCGAACCCGAATCAACGCTGGTCACCAGCTACCACCACGATGCTATGGCCGCTCTCGATCGGGTGGACAGCGCGCCGCTGATCCCGATCCGCGATGCCTGCCGCGGCGCTCTCGATCAAGCGCGCGAGCACCGGCTCGAGCGCATTGACCCGTCCTACATCATCAAGAACAAGCCGGCGGCGCCGCCTCGCCGCAAACGAAAGTAGCCGGGCGAAGCTCTACAACTCGTTACTTGGCATGATACTAGCTCGTCCCAGTGAGGCATTGCACGAGCCCCCTGGACTCCTCCAGCACTCTCTCGGTGCGAAACAGAACTAGCGCCTGAACGACGGCCGACCGGCCGTTCCGGGCGCTTCCAATAACAAGGAGTTGTTTTGAAGCGTTCCCTTTTTGTGGCGGCCCTCGCGGGCTTCGCGCTGGTCTCACTTCCGTTCGAGGCGCGCGCTCAGGTGTCGACACTCGTGAAGCCGGTACAGTTCGGCGTTGCCGCTGGAGCGGCGATCCCGACCAGCGACCTGTCTGACTTCGGCAATACCGGATTCAACGGCACCGTCACGGTGGGATTTAGCCCGGCGATGATTCCGCTCGGCATTCGCATCGACGGCGCCTACAACCAGTTTGCCATCAAGGATGCCTTCGGCGGCGGCAATGTTCACTTCACCAGCGTGACCGGCAACCTCGTGTACAAGCTTCCCGGCGCAACTGTCTCGCCTTATGCGATCGGCGGCGCAGGCTGGTACAACGCGGCGATCAACCTCACCGGATTTGGCGGCGGCTCGGATAACCACTTCGGCTGGAACATCGGCGGCGGAATCTCGCTGCCGCTCAGTGGGTTCGATACCTTCATCGAGGCACGCTACAACCAGGTGCAGTTCGATAACGGATCTCTGAAGTTCATTCCGATCACTTTCGGCGTGATGTTCTAGTCGCTCTGCGACATCGGCGACCCAAAAAACGGGAGAGGGCAAAAGCTCTCTCCCGTTTTTTTGTTTGATCCACTGCAACGAAGGGGCTTATTCAGCGATAATCCAATGGTGTTCACCCAGTCTTTCCTAAACGCGACTCGATGAGAGCGAAAGCCGAATGCGCATTCTCGTAGTCGACGACGATCGCGCGATCCTCAAGCTGATCGAGCGCGTCCTTCGCGATGAGGCCTACGCCGTCGACGTGGCGGAGAGTGGCGAGGAAGCGAGGATGCTCGCCCTCGTCAACGAGTACGACGGAATCATTCTCGACCTGCAGCTCGGAGACCGTCACGGGTTCGAGATTCTCCAGGAGCTCCGGCGCAACGGGCGCCACACCCCCGTCCTGCTATACTCGGGACGCAGCGACACCGAATCGATCGTCCGGGGGCTCGACGCCGGCGCCGACGATTACGTGGTGAAGCCAGTCTCGAATGAAGAGCTAAGAGCACGGGTCCGCACCCTCCTCCGAAGAGGAGCCGGCGGATCGCGCGTCGGCGAACAGGTAAGCGTCGGCAACCTGACGCTGAATCGTTTGACCCGACGCATCATGTGTGACACAGTCGAAGTCAACCTGACCTCGATGGAGCTCAAGCTGCTCGAGCACCTGATGCTGCACTCCGGTCAGACCGTCACGCGCAGCGAGCTGCACGACAAAGTCTGGGACATGCACTTTGATCCGAGCTCGAACGTGATCGACGCCCACGTCGCCCGGCTCAGGAAAAAGCTGGAGAAGGCAGGAGCGTCGGCGGCAATCGCCACCCGTCGAGGCATCGGCTTCGTGCTCGGTCCGACTATCTCGGCGCCTTAGGCCTCAGGAAACTACCCTCGCTTGCACTTTCACGTTCCGGATCGCATTTCCAACAGACAAAAACGCACCCTCATCGGGTGCGTTTTTGTTTCAGTACGCGGATACTAGCGGGTGAAGAACGAGAGGCCGATCGTGAGGCCGATCTGGTTCGAGCCACCGTTGCTGAACCCGTGCGAGTAGTTGGTCTCCATGCGCGTCGCCTGCTTCCTGACGATCAGGCCAGCCGGGATATCACAAATTCGGCGCGGGCCGCCAAAGTTGATGGAAAGGCTGCCGCACAATGGTTACTGGCTGGAGGCTGGCTCGTCGTCTTGTCGGCGAGGGGCGTCCGCGCTCCTCTGTCGTGGCCTGAAAGGGTCCGACACGGCGCAATTAACCCTCGCATAACCAGATCAGCGTCCTACGAGTCCGAAACCGCGACTCACTTGCGGGCGCACTCTCGAACAAGGAGAAGCTTTGAAGCGTTCACTGTACCTCGCGATCGCCACGATCGCCCTCGTCGCAGCCCCGCGCGTTTCGCATGCGCAGCTCGGCGTACTCAAGCCGATCCAGCTCGGAATTGCTGGCGGCGCTGCTCAGCCAATGAGCGACCTTTCCGACGGAGCAAGCACCGGTTACAACGGTACCGTCGCAATGGGTTTCAACCTGCCCTTCATCCCGGTTGGTCTGCGCATCGATGGTGCGTACAACCAGTTTGGTGAGAAGGCAGGCGTTGGTGCCAAGCTCCACGTCATGAGCGCGACGGGTAACGTCGTGTGGCGTCTGCCGAGCATCGGCGTTTCGCCTTACCTGATCGGCGGCGCTGGACTCTACATGTCGACCGCTGACATCACTGGTGCTCCTAGCGTGTCGGACAACCACCTCGGCTGGAACGCCGGCGCTGGTATCAACCTGCCGCTGTCGGTGTTCAAGGCGTTCGTCGAAGCGCGTTACAATAGCTATTCGACCGATGCTGGCTCGGTTAAGTTCGTGCCGCTTACTTTCGGCATCATGTTCTAAGCTGGTCGGCTCGAAGTCAGAGCCGGAGTTTCGATGGGGGAGGGCGAAGAGCCTTCCCCCGTCGTGCATCCTGGGATCAGCGCTGTCGCATCACATCAATTGAACTGCCGGAGCTCCACCCGTGAGTTGGTGAGAAATGCTCCGTAGAAGCGAACGAATTCGCCCGCGCGCAGACTGTTGAATCTGTTGATGTCGTTGTTGCTCAGGTTGTAGGGCAGCGAAACCGTCAACGTGTTGTAATTATTCACGTCGACGGTGAACAGCCCGTTGGCGCGATCGATCTGCCTTACTGTTCCCTGCAGCAGTTGCACGTTCGACGACGTACCGTTGGTGGTGCCCCGCACTGACTGGTCTACCTGAACGTAGTCCGTGTAATAGTTGTTGCCGTTGGCCTGGACGCGCGCGGTTACCTGGTCGCCGTTTTCCAGCGCCGTCGGTGAGTAGTTCTGATTCTGGTACACGACCTGGGTCTGGTTGTCGTAATTGACTGCGACCGTCTGGCCGTTGGACTGCTGGATCGATATCTGTTGCGAGCGCGTATCTACGCCGCGTACCGTGCCGGCGAGCTGGCCTGACCCTGACTGTGCCCCTCCGCCCAGGACGCTTCCGAGAATGTTGCCCAGCGAGTTACCGGCGCAAGCGCCGAGGGATGCGACGAGCAGCGCCACTGCCGCGCCCCGTCGAATGCATTGGATTATTGCCATGTGCCCTCCTGTGGACCAGTCACAAGGAGCAATCGCGGTGCCTGAGCGCTGCCCGTATCTTTTGAATTCGATGAGAAGACTCGCTGGCTTGCCCACGCTGGCCTTAGCCGCTCTGGCGGCCTGCACCCGCTCTGGTTCTGAGGGGGCCGGATCGGCCTCCTCGACCGCGACAACTTCGAACGGCGTAAGTGAATCTCGTCCCGAAATTGGGGCCGGCACGGCGACCATCAACACCGCCTGCCCTCGCACCGGAATGTGGGCGCTTTGCAGCGTCGAGAAGCGGCTCGTGCAATCGGGCTTCGTCGTCAGGCGAGTGAACGATGAAGGTCCGCACCGCGCTGGTTTCAGCGTGACCCCGACGGTCTACACGCTCGGCCGATCGCGACTCGAAATCTTCATCTATCCGGACGAGTCAGCGCTCTCAGCCGACGTCGCGAGGATCGACACGGTTTCGGCAGCCCCGCGTGGCGCGCCCAACCCCTGGGAAACCATACCGACATTCGTACGTTCCGGAAATCTCGCTGCTGTTTTCCTGACCGATAACGCGACGCAGGCAGAGCGATTGACGCTGGCGCTCACCGCTGGCGCGCCCCAACGCTAATGGCTAATCCTCACCTTATTGGGCCGCCTCCGGTATCGACACCAGCCGATCTCAGGCGCTCGAGCGGCCGGGATCTTCCGGACGACCTGCTCAAGGCGGCGTCGCTCCGCCTCGGAATAATGTCGCTGCTGTTTGCGGTGCTGTGGGTTGTAGGCGTAACCGCCGGCCATCTGGCTGCGCACGCGATCTACCCGGACAGCCCGCGCTGGCTGCAGTTCGACATCGGCGATGCAATTGCCCTGACGAGCGTAATCCTGTCACTGGCGCTCTTCGTCTACACCCGAAAGGGAGAGAGAGACCCCCGATTCGTTCTCGATCTTGGTCTCTGGTACATGGTTTTTACGGCGCTCGCCCTCGGCCTCATGTTCCATCTTGGCGGAGTCCCCACGAGCGGAATCCTTGTCCCCGAGATTTCGTGGGTCGGGGCCGTCGTGCTGATGTTTGCCGCAATCGTGCCCACCACGCCAAAGAAGATGCTGATATCAGGGCTCATCGCCGCGTCAATGAACCCGATCGGCATGCTGATCTCAAGAGCCGAGGGCGCCTGGAATTTCGGGCCGTGGACCCGAGTGCTGCTGATGCACTATCCAGACTACATACTCGTTGGCGCGGCAGTCGTAATCTCTCACGTGGTGACGAAGCTGGGCCAACAGGTCACCAAGGCACGCGAGATGGGCAGCTATCAACTCGGAGAGCTGCTCGGCCGTGGAGGAATGGGCGAAGTCTACAAGGCCACGCATCGAATGCTTGCGCGCCCTGCCGCGATAAAGCTGATCCGAACTGAGATGCTTGGTGCCGTCGATGAGGAGGCGGGACGGCTTGCGGTTACGCGCTTTCGCCGCGAGGCAGAAGCCGCGGCGAATTTGCGATCGGCGCACACCGTGGAGCTGTACGACTTCGGAGTGACGGAAGACGGTACGCTCTATCTCGTGATGGAATTTCTCGATGGCATGGACCTGGAGACGCTGGTTCGCGAGAACGGCCCGCTCCCTGGCGGCCGCGTAGTCCACATCCTGCGACAGGTGTGCGATTCACTGGAAGAGGCGCATACCCGCGGATTGGTGCACAGGGATATCAAGCCCGCGAACATTCATCTGGGACGGGTGGGACTCCGACACGACTTCGTGAAGGTGCTCGACTTCGGTCTGGTGAAGGAGGTCTCGAGTGTGAGCGTCGAGCATTCGATGGCGACCATTCCGGGACAGATGGCGCTGGGTACGCCGGCCTACATGGCGCCCGAGATGGCCCTCGGCGAACCGATCGATGGACGCGCGGACATCTATGCGGTGGGTTGCGTCGCGTACTATCTACTCACCGGCCAGCTGGTTTTCGAGGCCGAGAAAGCGTTTCAGATGATCGCCAAGCATCTGCAGTCGCAGCCGGTTCCTCCTTCGCAGCGGATCGAACGGCCCGTAACGCCGGAGCTGGAGCATCTCGTATTGAAGTGCCTCGCCAAGAATCCGAGGGACCGCCCGAAGAGCGCGGCGCATCTCGGTGAGGCCCTCGAATGGATTCCTGGTGACAGCTGGGGGGAGGAGCAAGCCGCGCAGTGGTGGAACACGATTCGGCCTGCGGCCGAGGTTGTCCGAGCTTCATAGCAGACGACCGCAAGCGGATGGCCTGCCGCCGATCAGAATCCCATAGCGGCACGCCACCCTCCTCAAGGAGGGCGACGTATCCGTTCTCGTAGTCGGCTTTCTGGACAGGAAGCCGCACGGCGAGCAGAATTGGGGCGTCCCCACACGGAGCTTCCCAATGCAGGCCCGAATTTATTCCGCAGCCCTCGCCGCGATGCTGGTGCTGCCGAACGCCCTCACCGCAGCAGGCAAGCCCGGTCGCGGACGCCTTCCGCGACAATGCGCGTGAAGCAGCGAAGAACCTGATCGCGGCCGCCGAAGAATTCCCAGCCGACAAGTACTCTTACAAGCCGACCCCGGCGCAGATGAGCGTTGGCGACATCCTGGTTCATCTCACCCAGGGAAATGACTATCTCTGCGGATCCATCGGCGGAATGAAAGCACCGACGCGCACCAAAGTCGGCGCGACCGACACCAGGGAGTCACTGATCTCGCGCCTCCGCGAAACATTCGCCTTCTGCGACCAGGCGCTGGCGGCCATGAACGACTCGAACCTGGGAGAGTCGCTACCCTTCTTCGGTGGCCGTAAAATGTCGCGCGCGGCGATCATGACGTTGACCACCGCCGATTGGGCGGATCATTACAGTCAGTACGCGAACTATCTTCGCCTCAACGGGCTGCTCCCGCCTACCGCCAAGAAGCCCGCGCCGTAGGAAGGCAAAACACTCAAGAAGCGACCGCCGACCTCAAAGGGGAGTCATCGATCGCGAGAGCCGATTTTGCAATCGAGGGCGGTAGCGACGCCTCCGACGCAATCGGAAGTGTCAGTGTGAAGGTGGAGCCGACTTCCTCGGCGCTTTGAAGTGTCAAATCGCCCTGCATCGCGCGGGCGAGCTCTCTGCTGATCGAGAGTCCGAGGCCGGCTCCCTGTTGGGTTGCCATCGTCAGGTGTCTGTTGATCTGGACAAACGGCTCGAACACGCGGTCGATGTCGGCCGGACGAACGCCGACGCCCGTATCAGTCACGCGAATTCGCATGACGCTGTCGTCGCTATCGCACGTGACGCCGACGCTCCCGTCCGCAGCAGTGAATTTGATCGCGTTCGTGATGAGATTCAGCAGGATCTGCTGAAATCTCTCAGCGTCGGCTGCCACGAGAATCTCGCGCTCGCATTGCGTGACTGTCAGCGTCAGCCCTTTCGCCTTCGCTTGCAGCGCGCACAAGCTCTCGACCTCGGCGAGCACGGGATTTACTGCGATTGAGATCAGATGCAGCGGCCTCGCACCTTCGAATCTCGCCACTGTAAGAACATCGTTTATCAGGCGGAGGAGATAATCGGCAGCGCGCTTGATCCGCCCCAGGTCCTTCGTCTGCTCAGGATTGACGACCCCGCGAATTCCCATCTCCAGGATCTCAGTGTAGCCGCTGATCGCGTTCAGGGGGGTGCGAAGCTCGTGACTCATGGCGCGCAGAAAGAGCGTCTTGGCGTTGTTCGCGTGCTCCGCCATCATGCGTGCGTCGCCAGCTTCTGCGAGCGCGGTCGCGGCGGCAATGCGAAGCCTGACACGATCCAGCGCCTGCGCGCAGTAGCGCGAAACCGTGTCGGCGAAGTGCCTGTCGAGAAGAGTAAACTTGCGAGGACCCGCGAATCCGAACGCCAGAGCACCCACCGCGCTCCCGCCGATCTCGAGCGGGAGAAAGATCCAGGCGCCACGCGAGTCGATCTTGCTGACATCCTGAAAAGCTGGATACCGGGTGAGCATTTCCTCATACGATTCCAGATAGATTGGATCGCCTTTCTCCACTGCTTCGGCGTACGGACGCCGTGACTCGCCGAGCTGCATAGGGCCGAGCTGCATAGGGTTGAACGACCGCATGAGCGGATCGAGGGATCCGGATTCGCGCAGGAGCGTCAGATTCTCTCCTTCTTCAGTTTTGACGACGACCGCCCCGGCATCGCATTCGAGAGCGACGATGGCCTCGCTGAGAACAGAATCAGCGACTCCATCTTGCGTGACAGTGTTGCTGAGCGCTGCTGTTATTCTCTGCAGTCGTGCCAGACGCGCCGTCGCAGCATCCGCAATCGCTTGCGCTGATGCGATCTCGCTGGTACGACGATCGAGCGTCTCTTTGGCGGACTCAAGAGCCGCGAGGGTCGCCCGCAACTTGTCGCCATATGCCTTGAGCCGCAGCAGGTTCCTCACCCGCACACACAGTTCTGCACGATCCACGGGCTTGGTGAGAAAGTCCTCGGCTCCGGCGCTCAGCCCGAGCATCCTGGCGTTGTGATCGTCCAGGGCTGTGAACATGATGACAGGAATACTATTCGTGGCGAGGTTGCCCTTGATCTTGCCCGCCACCTGGTAACCGTCCATGCCTGGCATCATGACGTCGAGCAGGATTAGGTCGGGCGGTTGCTGCGCCACTATGGCGAGCGCTTCCTCGCCACTGGCAGCGGTCAGGAGGAGAAAGCCTTCCGGCCTGAGCATGACTTCCAGCAACTCTCTGTTGAGGCGCTCATCGTCTACGATGAGAATGCGTGCCGAATGGTCAGCGGTGCCGGGCGCGGGGTTGATCATCGGAGTGTTGCCCTCACCTTACAGCGGCGCCTTCACCAGCTGAGCCGAGATCGTCGCCAGGAACGCCCGGTATGCGAGGGGCTTGGCGATGTAGCCATCACACCCCGCGGCGCGAATGCGCTCCTCGTCGCCCTTCATCGCCAGGGCGGTGAGGGCGATCACCGGAATGGCGTGCGTCGCGTCGTCCCCCTTGAGGAGCGCAGTCGCTTCGAGCCCGTCCATGCCGGGAAGTTGGATATCCATCAGGATCAAGTCGGGTTGCTCGTCGCGTGCCAACGTCAGGCCAGTCTCTGCATCCGTGGCGCTGAGTACGGTATGGCCTGCCGACTGCAGCAGGAATTTCGCCAACTTCATATTGGCGGCGTTGTCCTCGACGATCAGGACCGTTGCCATGTCACGCGACCACGTGGCGTCCCGACATGGCCCGCCTGACTTCGGCCGTAAAGCGATCACGGTCGAACTCGCCCTTTTCCATTATCGTCGCCACATAGCCATTCAGCTTGGCGCGGTCCTTGGCCGTGATCCGCTTGGCAGTGACCACCATGATCGGAATGTGAGCCGTTTCGGGATGTTCGCGGAGCGCCTCCACCACGTCGAAGCCGTTCACGTCCGGCATCATCAGATCCAGCACGATCAAGTCCGGCAGCTCCCGCCGTGCAGCCTCGATCGCCTCGCCGCCACCGTATGCGCGGAGGACGGTGCTGGCCAAGTCCTGGATGCGGGCGGCGATCAGCT
>JALYKM010000108.1 GCA_030774785.1 Gemmatimonadota bacterium | reverse complement strand
GTGAGTCCAGCGACCATCTGGGCGAGCGCCGCAGCGATTGCACCCGCGTGCGCAGCGACGCTTCCACCTCCCGGAACCGGGTTGGAGGAAGCCACGGACGCGACGAAGCTGTTCAGACTTTCGCCGCCGGTCGTTACCTCGCGCACCTTCTTTTCCAACACCTGTGCTCGTGTGAATTGGTTGAGCTGGAGATGACTGACCGCGGTGTCGAACAACACTTTCTCCGGAACGAGTCCGACGATCTCGCTCCACGTCACCGGCGCGCCTTCCGCTTCCGCGCGCAGCTTCACGAAATCGAATGCGTTGTGGAGTGGAGTCTTCTCGGTATCGACGAGATTCATCGAGACCTGCGCTTGCCCGTCGACCTCGAGGCCAAGGCCTTTCACGTACTTGAAGCCACCCGAAGAGCCACGCACGGCTTTGGCGATGTTCTTGGCGATCTGAAGATTCGAGGCTGGACCCAGATAGACGTTGTAGGCGACGAGAAACGGTCGAGCGCCAATCGCGATGGCTCCGCACGTCGGGTGGATTTGCGAGGGTCCGAAGTCGGGATTGCGCGCGGGGTTTTTGCCGAGCTCCTCACGCAGTCCTTCGAATTCACCGCGACGAACATCGGCCAGATTCTCTCTCGCGGGTGTGGTCGCCGCGCGCTCGTAGAGGTAAACCGGGATCTTGAGCTCGCGTCCCACGCGTTCTCCGAGCGCTCGCGCGAGCGCGATGCAATCCTCCATCGTCGAGCCTTCGAGGGGGATAAACGGAACGACGTCCGTCGCGCCAATGCGCGGGTGCTCTCCCGTGTGCTTGCAAAGATCGATTCTCTCCGCCGCCGCACGAATTCCCGCGAACGCGGCGTCAACCGCTGTATCTGCCGGAGCCACGAAGGTCAAGACCGACCGGTTATGCGACGCATCCGACGAGACGTCGAGAACGGAAACACCCTCGACCGCCGCGATGGCATCGCGGATCGCCGCGACCACTTCGGGACGACGCCCCTCCGAAAAATTGGGAACGCATTCGACCAGCTTCATTCAGTCTCTTCCTTTGCTCATGTTGGCGCGTCTCACCGTCTGCAGGAGCCACGCGTGCATTGCCGGATTCCCGGCCACGAACGCTCTCGCGTGAAGCTTCGGCGCGTTGCCGTCCAGATCCGTGATGATACCGCCGGCTTCCTGCACCATCAGGATCCCGGCCGCAACGTCCCAGGGCGCGAGCACTAGCTCCCAGAACGCATCGAAGCGGCCGCACGCGACGTTCGAGAGGTCCAGCGCGGCCGAGCCGGCGCGACGAATCCCGGCCGTCCCGCGCATCACCAAACTGAACTGCTCTACGTAGAGTGGCAACATGTCGAGCGTCTTGAACGGGAAGCCGGTGCCAATCAGCGCTCTCCCCGGCTCTCGGAGGCTGGAGACCTTGATGCGCTTTCCATTCAGGAACGCGCCCGCGCCCTGGCTGGCAGTGAATTCCTCGTCGCGCGCGACGTTGAGCACGACTCCGGCGCACAGCTCACCGTCCCGCGCGATGGCGATGGAGACCGCGTACTCGGGATAGCCGTGCAGAAAGTTGGTGGTGCCGTCGAGCGGATCCGCGATGACGACGATTCCCTTGCCGGTCATCGCCGTGGGTGTCAGCTCTTCGCCGAGCATTGATGCGCTCGGCAATCGCCGCCCAACGATCGCCGCGATCTCGTGCTCGGATGCCTTGTCGACCTCGCTGACGAAGTCGGAATGTCCCTTTGTCTCCCAAACGAGCTTCTCGCGGCCGCCGGTTGCGTCGCGAATGACTCGAGCGGCGCCACGGGCTGCTTCCAGTGCGATGCCAAGCAGCTCCTCATCGCCAGGATCAGTTCGTGAAATTGCTTGCAACTCGTCTCTCTCGCTCTTTAATTTCGCGCAATGTCCCGCATCTTCAGCGGCATTCAGCCCTCGGGCTCCCTGCACATCGGAAACTACCTCGGAGCCGTCAAGAACTGGGTTGATCTGCAGCACAAATACGAGTCGTTCTTCTGCATCGTCGACTACCACGCGATCACCGTTCCGTACGAGCCGGCCGATCTCCGCGCCCGCACGGCCGACATGGCGTTGTCGCTGCTCGCCGCCGGGCTCGATCCGGCGAAATGCACGCTGTTCGTGCAGTCGAGGGTGCCGGAACATACCGAGCTAGCCTGGATATTCAACACTCTGACGCCTCTGGGCGAGCTCGAGCGCCAGACGCAATTCAAGGAGAAGGCGAGCCGGGAAGAGAGCGTGCCGGCGGGACTGCTCAACTATCCGGTGCTTCAGGCGGCCGACATCCTGTTGTATCGCGCGGAGCTGGTACCAGTCGGCGAAGACCAGGTGCAGCACCTGGAGCTCTCACGCGAGATCGCGCGGAAGTGGAACGCGCGGTTCGACCCGCCGACGGTAGCAAGGCGCACCACAATGGCGTCGGCAAACGAGGCGACGCCGGGTTTCTTTCCGGAGCCGAAGCCACTCCTCACTCCCACGCGGCGCGTCATGGGGCTCGATGGGCAGGCCAAGATGTCAAAGTCGCTTGGCAACACCGTCGATCTGCTCGAGGATCCTGCTTCGATCTGGGAGAAGCTGCGGCCGGCGGTAACGGATCCAAAGCGGGTGCGACGCACCGACCCCGGCACTCCCGAGGTCTGCAACATCTATCATCTGCACAAGGCGTTCAGTCCACCCGCGACCGTCGAGCACGTGGCGGTGCAGTGCAGGACCGCTGGCTGGGGCTGCCTCGACTGCAAGAAAGTCTTGCACGAATCGATGGAGAAGGAGCTGGCTCCGATCCGCGCGCGTGCCAAGGAGATCGCGGCCAATCCAAAGAAAATGCCCGAGACGCTGGCGGCGGGCGCCGATCATGCGCGCTCGATCGCGCGGAAGACGATGGGCGAGGTAAAGACGAAAATGGGGCTCGCCTAAACCGGCGCCCATGGCTGACGCAGATATCGTCAAACACGCGAAGACTCTGCTCGATCGGTTATCCGAGACACCGAGGTTCGCTGGAAGTCCCGAAGAGGCGAAGGCGCGGGCGAGGTGCAGGGAGGCGCTCGAGCGCGCTGGCTTCTCGTGTAGAGAGCTGCCATTCGAGTACTCTCAGTGGCCCGGACGTTGGGGTCCGCCGGTCGCTGCGGCGTTTCAGGCCATAACCATTCTCGTGGTCGCTCATATGGCCATTCATCATGGCCCGCTTGAGGCGCTGGTAGTCGCAGCGGCGCTCTTTTGCGCGCTCATCTGCGCTTCCAGTTACGTGAAGCGGCGGTGGACCGGGCGGTTTCCGTTAGAGCGGGCGAGATCAATAAACCTCGAAGCAAAGCGGGGCAATCCACGGGTCTGGCTCGTCGCCCATATCGACTCCAAGTCGCAAACGGTGCCGATGCTTTTTCGAATAGGGAGCTCCGTCGTGCTGGCAATCATCACTGCGTCGTCGTTTCTCGTTATCGCGCTCTCACTGGTCGGGATGAGCGTGGATCCTTCCGTGTGGCACGTGCTCGCGATGGGGGCAGTCGTCGGAGCGCTTCCGTCGATGCTCTGCTTCGTGCGTAACGATTCTCGCGGCGCGCTCGACAACGCGAGCGGGGTAGCCGCAGTGCTGATCGCGTCCGAATCGGCTTCGACACCTCATGACCTCGGCGTTCTGATTACGAGTGGCGAGGAGCTCGGTCTCGCAGGGGCGCGGGCGTGGGCCGCCGGGGCCACGCCGGGAATGCTGGTCATCAACTGCGACACGGTTGACGATGCCGGTACGTGGCGCTGCATGTACACAGGGCGCAAGCCTGTCAGAATTGCGGCCGCAGCGGAAGCAGTCGCGGGCAGGCTGGGATTAGAGCTCGCCGTTGGCCGTCTGATCCCCGGGATCCTCGCCGACAGCATGGCGTTCGGCGACCGGGGCATCGAATCCGCGACGGTTAGCCGGGGAACTGTGTCGACTCTCGCGCGCATTCATACGCGGCGCGATAATTCCAATGCAATTGTGGGGAGCGGCGTCGCGGATGCTGGCGCGCTGCTCTCTTCTCTAGCCAAGGAACTTGCCTGATGCCGCTCCTAATTCTGGGATGTGTGATCATTCTGTCGGAGATACTCATCGTCCTCGGCCTTCCCGGGCTCTGGATAATGGTGGCGACAGCTGTCACCTATAATTTGCTGGTGCCCGGTGACCCGATCGGCTGGGTCACGCTGGTTGCGGTCGCTGTATTGGCGCTGGTGGCGGAGCTGCTGGAGTTCTCGCTCGCCGGAAAGTACGCCCGCAAATATGGCGGTTCGCGCCGCGCTGGCTGGGGAGCGATCATTGGTGGAATTGTGGGAGCTATGGTCGGGGTACCGGTGCCTATCGTCGGGCCGGTCATCGGCGCATTCGTCGGGTCGTTCCTGGGTGCGCTGATCGCCGAGCTGACGGGCGGCTCGAGCGCCGGAGACGCGACACGAGTCGCCAAAGGAGCTTTCATCGGGCGGGTGGTGTCGACAGCGCTAAAGATTGCAATCGGCTTCACGATCGGTATCTGGATCTTCATTGCAGCCACGGGATGACCCATTGATGCGGACACAAACATGAGCGACAGAGACAACGCAGTGGAAAAAACCGAAGTGGCCTCTGCCGACCCCACCGAGGGGAAGTACGTCTACTGCATCATCCGCAACGACCGCTCCCGTGAGTTCGGCGAGATCGGCATCGGCAGCGGTGCGCGAGTCTACACGGTCAATCACAACGATCTGGCCGCCGTCGTCAGCGACACGCCAATCGTCATCTATGATCCTACGCGCGAGAACGTTCTCGCGCACGAGTTCGTGAACGAGACGGTGATGCGCGAGTTCACGCTCATCCCGATGTCCTTCGGCACGGTATTCCGGTCCGAGAACGACGTGCTGGCGCTGCTCAAGTCTACCTATCAGGCCTTCACCGACGTGCTCGACAAGATGCAGGACAAGATCGAGTTCGGGCTCAAGATCCTCTGGGATCGCGACAAGGTCGTGGCTGCCATCGAGCGCGAAAACGACGAGATCCGCCGGCTCAAGGACGAAATCACGCGCAACGCCGCATCCTCGACGTATTTCGCGCGCATGCAGCTGGGCCGTCTCGTCGAAGCCGCGATGGAAGACGCGAGCAACCGCTACGTGACCGATATCCACGACCGGCTCAAGGACGTGTCTGTCGCCAGCCGCAGCAACAAGGTGATTGGCGACCGCATGATCCTCAACGCCGCGTTTCTCGTCGATCGTAAAGCTGAGAAGCCGTTCGACGAGAAGGTGAAAGAGATCAGCCGTCAGTATGAGGACCTGTTGACGTTCAAATACACGGGGCCCTGGCCACCGTACAACTTCGTGACCATCAAGCTCAAGCTGGAGAAGGCGACCTGACGCGGGTCTGATCATCATGGGACTTCTCACCAACATTCTGCTGGCGCCGTTCCTCGGCCCTATCTGGGGGACGAGGTTTACGCTCGACAAAGTCGATCGCGTCGTGCGCGAGCAGCTGACCGACGATACGCCCATCAAGGAAGACCTGATGGCGCTTCAGCTGCAGCTCGAGGCGGGCGAGATCGACGACGCCGAGTACGTGCGCCGCGAGGCGGAGATCATGCAGCGCTTCCGCGAGGTGCGCGAATGGCGGGAAAAGTTTGGGATGTCCACCAGCGGTGGACCGGTCCGCGTCGCTGAAAGCGACGAGACAGAGTAGTCGGCGACCGCCGGAGCCGATGATGAAACGCCTCTTCTACGTATATGGAGTGGTCGGGTCGGCGGTCGAGACGGCTACCGCTCCCAAGGGCATAGATGGGGGCGCAGTCACTCTCATCCCCAATGGCGAGGTCGCGGCACTTGCCACGTCCGTCAGCGCCGAAGACTACGCTCCCGACAAGGTCGAAGCGCTCACCGCCGATGTCGACTGGGTGAGCCAGCGCGCCATGGCCCACGATAGGGTTCTCACCTGGGCGTCCGATACGGGTGCGGTGATCCCGTTTCCGATGTGGACACTGTTTCGCGACGCGAAGGCAGTGAAGGTGATGCTCTCGAAGCGCATGAAGGAGCTCGGGGAGAACTTCAAGCGCATCGCCGACGGACGGGAATTCATCGTTCGTGTCTACGTGCAGCCGGGTGTTCTCCAGGACCGGCTAGGGGTGCACAGCGCCGAGCTGACGGCGCTACAGGCGGAAGCAGCAAAGGCGTCGCCCGGGCAGAAATACCTGCTGGAGCGAAAAATCGAGAACGTTCGACGCGATTCCGGCCGCGATGTTACCGCCAAGGTCGCCGGCGAGATTCACGATGCGCTGAGCGCAATGTCGATGGAGGCGGCGCGCGAGCAACCCGTGAATGCTGGCGCTCCGCGCGAACAGGGACGCGCGATCCTCAATGCAGCCTTCCTCGTTGCTCCTCCGCGCGTCGTCGATTTTCAGCGCGCGCTGACGGCGATGGTGAACAAGTACGAGCCTTCCGGCTTCAAGTTCGACTTCAACGGCCCCTGGCCTCCCTACCACTTCGTCGGCGAGAAGGCGAGGTGAGCACCGATGACATATTCGGCGTGGAGCGAATCGAGCTCGCGGAAGTTCTCAGTCACGTGCTCGACAAGGGTGTTGTCCTCAGGGGCGAAGTCATGCTCGCCGTGGCCGACGTCGACCTTGTGCGACTGGACTTGGGCCTCCTGTTGACAGCTGTTGAGAGTGTAATTCGTCGCGGTGGCGACGCAGCCGCCAGAGCGCCGGCCCTCGGGGCGGCATACCCCCGGCCAGCGGCGGAGCTGCCGTCTGGCTCGACCATGGAGAGTCAGGTTGTCGAGTCTCTGCACGCTCCGAGCGATGCCACCATAGCCCCCCTCGAAGCGGTTGCTGAAGGACTGCCTCCGCGTCTTAATACAGACCCTGATAAAATCGAGAACGGGCTCGCCAAGCTCGTCTTGACGTTGATTGAGGTATTGCGTAAGGTCCTAGAGCACCAGGCAGTCCGGCGAATGGAGGGAGGACATCTGAGCGACGCGGAGATCGAGCGCTTGGGAGTGGCGTTGCTTCGCCTCAACGACCGGATGCAGGACATGAAGGGGATCTTCGGATTGACCGATGACGATCTCCAGATAGACCTGGGCCCCCTAGGCAGGTTACGCTAAACCGGCGACGAGCCGAACGGAGACGACTGCTTGGCAGACCTAGTATCGCCGTCGCGCACCTACGGCCTCGTGGACGTTCTCGATCGGGTGCTCGACAAAGGCCTCGTCGTCGTGGGCGACATCAAGATCAATCTCGCCAACGTTGAGCTTCTCACAATCCAGATTCGTTTGCTCATCTGCTCGATCGACAAGGCCGAGCAGATCGGACTGGACTGGTGGCGGACCGATCCACGGCTCAGTTCGTCAGCAGCCACATCCCCGGCCCTCTCGCAGCCCAAACACGCCGCCTCGGCACCAAGAACACAGGAGTCAAGACATGGCAGTTGAAAGATCCCCGAGCGGCAGCTCGCTTATTGATGTTCTCGATCGCGTTCTCGATAAGGGCATCGTCATTGACGCGTGGGTTCGCGTCTCGCTGGTCGGCATCGAACTCGTAACGGTCGAAGCGCGCATCGTCGTCGCATCCATCGAAACTTACCTCAAGTACTCGGAAGCAGTCGGACTCGCTCTGCCGGGATCCCGCCCGTTTCGCGAGCTCGGCACGGGTGGAGCTGACGAGCTCGACCGGATGCGGCTGGAAAATGCGGATTTGAAGCGGCGACTTGAGCGACTCGAAGCTTGAGAGCGCAGCGGTAGCCGCGAGCCCGCAACTCAGCGGAGAGAAGCTCGCAGAACTTCTCTCCGCCATTTCCGAAGCACCCGATTTCGTCACGGCGGCGAGGTTCATGCTCGCCCAGCTTGCCGACATCCTTGGAGCGCGGCGAGCCTTGGCGATCACGCTCGACACCCCTCCGCAACGGCTCATTGTCACCGCGGGCGTCGGGTTCGAAGGCGACCTGGTTCCCTCGATCTCGCTCCCCATAGACGACCTGTCCAACCCGATCGTGGTTTCGGCGCTCTCGCTCCATGCGGTGAGCTGCGACGGAGTGGCGCCGCTGGCGAGCCTTCCGTTCGGCGAGTGGACCGCGATTCCGTTTCCGCAGCCCCAATTCCGGGGAGCTCCGCAACTGCTCACCGAAGCCGAGCTCGACTTGGTGCAGCTCCCTGGCTGCGTGGTGAGAACGCGCTCCCTCGTCGATCGCCGACGAAAGCTTGGCCATGCGCCCGGCGGCGTCGTCCTCATCGAAGCGTCCGTCGACGAGCAGACTCTCGGTGCGGTGATGAATGCGGCCTCGCTCGCGGCACCGGTTCTGGCGCGCATGGCGGCAGTCGAGGAGTTCCGCCTCTCGACTGGCCGCCTCGACCAGCAGCGCGAGATGCTGACCGCGATCGTCAATTCACTTCCGGACCCGATCGTGATCATCAACGCCTCGCACGACATCGTCGTCCAGAACAGTCGAGCGGAGCACCTGCTATCCGTCGGAGACAAGGATTCTGAAGGTCGCCGCCGGGCGGTCGAGATCAACAATCTCCTCTTCACCTCACACCTCTCGAAGGCGGCGATGGGATCGAAAGAGGGTGCCGGCTCGCGCGAGCTGAATCTCGTCGACCCCGATGAAGGAACGGATCTGCTCTTCGAAGTCCTGACACACGAGCTTGGGGGGCAAGAAGGCAGTCACGCGGGAGCGACGGTGTCGGTTCTGCGCGATGTGACCGACCTTCGACGCGCCGCCAACGAGCTGGAGCGGCAGGTGCAGCGCGTGCGGCTGGCCGAAATCGACGCCAAGCGCGAGCGCGACCGGTTGAACCTGATTCTCGAGAACGTCGCCGACCCGATCCTCGTCACCGATGACCGGTCCAACATCATTCTGATGAACAAGGAGGCGGAGCAGCTGTTCGAGGTCGACGACAGCGAGGGATGGGAGCGCGCGGCGCTGGTTCAGGCGAACGATACCAAGTTTACGACGTTCATCTCTGATTTCACCATCAGCCCGGCGCTGGCGCGGCGGGAGCAGATGAAGCTTCAGATCCCGGACACGGGTGTGGAGCTTCCGGTCGAGGTCGTCTCCGGAAAGATTCTGAACCGCCGGGGCGAGCCGCTGGCCATCGTATCAGTGCTGCACGATCTGACAGAGCAGGTGGAGAACGAGCGCCTTTACGAGGAGCTCAAGACGTTCTCGAGCCAGCTGGAGGACCGCATTCAGGCCGCCACCGCCGACCTCGCCGAGCAGAATACCCGGCTCCAATGGCAGTCACGCGAGCTCGAGAAGGCGAACCGGCTGAAGTCGGAGTTCCTCGCGAGCATGTCTCACGAGCTCCGAACGCCGATCAACGCGCTCATCGGGTATGCGTCGCTCATGCTCGACCGGATCTACGGAGATCTCACGCCGCGCCAGGAGGAGGGTCTGAATCGCATTCAGGGCGCGGCGCAGCACTTGCTCGCGCTGATCAACGACATTCTCGATCTGGCCAAGATCGAAGCCGGCCGCATGCCGCTGCACCTCGACGACGTCACGCTCGGCGACATAATGACGGAGATCTCGCAGCAGATCGAGCCGCTGATGAAGAAGAAGTCTCTGACCTTCAGCGTCGACATGCCGTCTCGGGATCTCACGCTCCACACTGACCGGACCAAGGTCAAGCAGATCCTGCTCAACCTCCTCTCCAACGCCGCGAAGTTCACCCAGCACGGCGGAATCTGGGTAACCATCTCCAGAGACGATGAGGATCTCCGATTTGACGTTCGCGACACCGGCATCGGGATTCACGCATCGGATCTCGACTCCGTCTGGGAAGATTTCCGTCAGGTGGATCAATCGAGGACGCGTGAGTTCGGTGGCACCGGCCTGGGCCTCAGCATCACCCGCAAGCTCGTTGACGCGCTTGGCGGGCACGTCTTCGCCGACAGTGTCTTCGGCAAAGGCTCCACTTTCACCGTTGTGCTGCCGATCAAGAGCATCATCCGCCCCGACGACCCGCCCCGCGTGGTAGACGAAGTCCCGCCGCCGCCGCCCGCCGAGCGTTGACACGCACTCCCGGAAGGGTAGATTGAACCAACGCCCCGAAGCTCTCGGGGCGTTTGCTTTTTTCGTCCGCCTGTCTCTCCGATCGACACCTCTGAATAATGTTCGACACCAATACACGCACCATCGTCGTCGTCGGCGCGCAGTGGGGAGACGAAGGCAAGGGTAAGCTCGTGGATGTCCTCGCCGAGCGCGCGGACTGGGTGGTTCGCTACCAGGGCGGAGCGAACGCCGGTCACACGGTACACATCGGCGAAAAATCGTTCGTGCTCCACCAGATTCCCAGCGGGATTCTGCATCCTGGCGTGCGGTGCGCAATCGGCAATGGCGTTGTGCTGGACGTCGAGACTCTGTTCTCGGAGATCGACGAGCTGGTCTCGGACGGGATCGATGTCGAGGGCCGACTGTACGTGAGTGATCGCGCGCACCTCGTGCTGCCATATCACAAGCTCGTGGACAGCCAGAGCTCGGCCAGCAAGGAAATTGGAACCACGGGCCGGGGAATCGGCCCCGCCTACGAGGACAAGTATGGCCGTCGTGGTATTCGCGTTCTCGATCTGCGCAACGCCGAGCGCTTGAGAAAGCTGGTCGAGCGCGGAGTCGCACACGCCAACATCGAGCTCGCCACCTCTGGGGCAAAGCGCGCCGATGTCGATTACACTCTTGGCGTACTCGACCGCTTTACAAAGCGACTCCTGCCGCTCGCGGAGGACGTCGGTCTCAGGATCCACCGTGCAATTTCCGGCGGCGCGGCGGTCCTGCTGGAGGGTGCACAAGGCTCGCTGCTCGACATCGACCACGGTACCTATCCGTATGTCACCTCCAGCAGCACGACGTCTGGGGGCGCAGCGACCGGGGTAGGCATCGCGCCGAAGGAGCTCGACTCCGTGATAGGCGTGGTGAAGGCCTACACGACGAGAGTGGGGAACGGACCGCTGCCGACTGAGTTCGCCGAGCCCCTGGCGTCCGAGATAAGGCAGCTTGGAAACGAGTTTGGCGCGACGACAGGACGTCCCCGCAGGTGCGGATGGTTCGACGGTGTCGTCGTCCGCTACGCGGCGCGCGTCAATGGGCTCACGGATCTCGCCGTCACCAAGCTCGACGTTCTCGACACACTTGACCGAATTGGGCTATGCACGGGATATGAAGTCGGCGGCGAGATCTACGAGGAGTTTCCTGGCGACTTGAATGTGCTCGACCGCGCCGTTCCGAGATACGAGTGGTACGAAGGCTGGAAGATGTCGACCGCCGGCGCGCGCGCCCTCACCGACCTGCCGAAGGAAGCGCGCCACTATCTCGACCGCATACAGGAGCTGGTCGAGACGCAAATCACCTACGTGAGCGTCGGTACGCGCCGTGATCAGATCATCGGTGTCGAAGGCGCGGTTCTCGCTCGTCCAGCCGGCGTCGCCTAGATTAGGGCGCGCCGATGGCGAACGATGCTGATATCGTGATCGTAGGTGCGGGACCGTGCGGTCTCGCTGCCGCGATCTCGGCCCAGAACGCGGGGCTCAGCCCGCTCGTGATGGAGGCCGAAGTCGTAGTCAGCACGATCGCCGCGTACCCGACCTACGTGCGATTCTTCTCGACCGCCGAGAAGCTGGCGATAGGCGGACTGCCGTTCGTGGTTGCCACCGAGAAGCCGAGCCGACGCGATGCGCTCGCCTATTATCGCACCGCTGTCCTGCACTTCGGGATTCCGGTGCGACAGCGAGAGAGAGTGACAGCCATACAAGGGCACTCCGGAACCTTTGTCGTTGTGTCGCGGACGCAAGCGGGCAAGGAGCGGCGGACGAAAGCGGGGACGGTCGTCGTCGCCACGGGTTATTTCGGTTCTCCGAACCGCCTCGGTGTGCCGGGCGAAGAGCTGCCACATGTATCGCACATCTACCGTGAGGGGCACGAAGCTTTTCTCCAGGACGCAGTCGTTGTCGGCGGCGGCAACTCAGCGGCGGAGGCCGCGCTCGATCTGTGGCGCTCGGGCGCGCGAGTGACGCTCGTTCATTTCGGGCCGACTTTCGACAAGAAGATCAAGCCGTGGGTGCTTCCGGATTTCAGCAACCGGGTAAAGGAGGGATACATCGCGGCGAAGTGGAACACCCGCGTAAAAGCCATTGAGCCGAACGAAGTAGTGCTCGAGACCGCGCAAGGCGAGGAGCGACTGAGGGCGGATCGCGTCTACGTCATGACCGGTTTCGCGCCCAACGTGGACCTCTTGCGCGAGACCGGAGTGTCGATGGATCCCGTTACCGGTATCCCCGCGCACGACTCCGAGACTCTGGAAACTTCGGTGCCGGGAGTCTTCATAGCGGGAGTCGTCGTCGCCGGCTACGACGCCAACAAGGTGTTCATCGAGAACGGCAGATACCATGGTGATCGCATCGTGGCGCGGCTGTTGGGGCAGCATGCGCCCGCGGAGCCGAAATTGAGCGCGGAGCTGGACGCGTAGTCGGGCAGTGCTGGGCCGAGTAGTTTTCCCGAATGCCAAACCACCCCGACGTGATGGAGAAGCTCGTATCGCTGGCGAAGCGACGCGGCTTCATCTTCCAGTCTTCAGAGATCTACGGCGGCACCGGCTCCGTCTGGGATTACGGCCCGCTCGGCGTCGAGCTGAAGAAGAATCTCAAGGACAGGTGGTGGCATGCGATGGTGCGCGCCCGCAACGACATCGAGGGTCTGGACGCGGCGATTCTCATGCATCCACGTGTCTGGGAAGCGAGCGGCCACGTCGCTGGCTTCGTCGATCCGCTCGTGGACTGCAAAAACTGCAAGAAGCGCTTTCGCGCGGACGATCCCCGCATAAAGGGGACGCCTGGCACACCTGACGCGCAGTGTCCCGCCTGCGGAATGAAGGGCACGCTCAGCGAAGCCCGTCAGTTCAATCTGATGTTCAGAACCTTCATGGGCCCGGTCGAGGACTCGGCCTCCGTCGTGTACCTGCGTCCGGAGACAGCCCAGGGCATCTACGTCAACTTCCTGAATGTGCAGCAGTCGACGCGACAGAAAGTGCCCTTCGGCATTGCGCAGATTGGAAAGGCTTTCAGGAACGAAATAACGCCGGGCAACTTCATTTTTCGCACACGGGAATTCGAGCAGATGGAGATGCAGTTCTTCGTCGAGCCGGGAACGGACATGAAGTGGTTCGAATATTGGAAGCAGCAGCGGATGGACTGGCACCGAGGACTGGGGCTGGCGGAGAACAGATTGCAGTTCCACGCGCACACGAAGGAGGAGCTGGCGCACTACGCGCGTGCCGCGTTCGACGTCCAGTTCGACTTCGGTGGAACGCTGGGTTTTCAGGAGATCGAGGGGGTGCACAATCGGGGCGACTTCGACCTGTCGCAACACCAGCAGTTCTCCGGCAAGAAGCTCGAGTACTTCGATCAACCGAACAACCAACGCTACATCCCGTATGTCGTCGAGACTTCAGCCGGTGCAGACCGTACCGCGCTCGCGGTTCTTGTAAATGGCTATCGGGAAGAAGCCGTGGAAGGAGAATCGGAGGGACGGACGGTCCTCGGGCTTCATCCCTCGATTGCTCCGATCAAGGCGGGCGTGTTCCCATTGGTGAAAAAGGATGGAATGCCGGAGATAGCGCACCGCATCGCCGACGATCTCAGGGGGTCGTTCCCGATTTTTTACGACGACAGCGGCGCTATCGGACGCCGGTACCGTCGGCAGGATGAAGTCGGAACACCGTTCGGCATCACCGTCGACGGCGAGTCGCTTGCGAGCGGCACCGTGACGGTAAGGGACCGGGACACGCTGAAGCAGGAACGCGTGGATGCCGGCCAGCTGAAAGACTATCTCGCGACGAAGCTCACGACGTGAGCGAGCTCACCCTTCAGCGCCTGGGAGCTGAAGGCCAGGCGTTCATGGAAGCGATATCGCGAGAGAGCTATCTCGCGTTCGCCGGACTCAAAAAGACGGCAGAGCTGCAGCCGATCTACAAACGCTATGAGAGAATCCTCGGGCCAGAAGCGCTGGAGCTGACGCTCGACGCATTTCGTGCCGCGCCCGAGAAGGGTGACGAAAAGCGGTCCGCCCAGAGCCTGCTCGAGTGGGAGATCGAAACCCAGGCTTCGAAGCCGCTCGCAGCACTCGACGAGCGCGAGATCGAGTGGGAAAACTCGGCCGTCGTTCGCTCGCCCGACGGGCGCGTCATTCAATACCAGGCTGCCCCCATCGAGATCGCCAACACTCGGGATCGGGTTCTTCGTCTCGGGCTGGACGAAGCGAGAGCCAGGTTGGTCGAGAAGGAGCATTCGCCTCTCAGGCTCGAGCGGCTCCAGCGCGAGAAGGATTACATCGAATCTCTGCACGTAGCGGGTGACTACAACAGCTCGTTCGAGGCCGTGACGGGAATATCGCTGGACACTCTCGCGAAGAGCTGCGAGAGGTTTCTGCGCGACACTGAGGCAATGTGGGACGCCACGCTTCCGGGCGTACTTAAAAAATCGCTCGGCATCAGGACATCGCAGGCGAAGCGCGCTGATGCCCTCGCGCTTTTCCGGGCTACGGAGTACGACGATGCGTTTCCCGGAAATCAGATGGAATCCGTAATCCGCCGGCAGGTCACGGAGATGGGAATCGATCCGACGGCCGGGGGACGAGTCATTTTCGATGTCGGCGACCGCGAAGGCAAGCGCTCACGGGCGTTTTGCTCCCCGGTGCGGGTTCCCGACGAAGTGTATCTCGTGCTGAGGCCGCACGGCGGACAGAGTGACTACAACACGTTCCTGCACGAGCTCGGACACGCTCTGCACTTTGCGTACGCGAGCCCCGACTACCCGTTCGAGTTCAGATGGCTCGGAGACAACTCGGTGACCGAGTCGTATGCGATGCTCTTCGACCACCGAATGCAGGACAAAGGGTGGCTCCTTCGCTACGCCCAGCTGGGATCGAATCGGGTCGGGAAGTTCCTGCGCACGGCGGCCTTCGAGGAGCTCCACTTTCTGCGGCGCTATTGCGCCAAGTTTTTGTACGAGCGCACTGTCTACAGCGGGGAGATACCGTGGTCGCAGCTGCCCGATCTCTATGTTTCGCTACTCAGCAGCGCGACCGGGTTTGAGTACAACGCCGCGGACGCGTTCGTGGATCTGGATCCGCGATTCTATTCGGCCCGCTATCTCCGGGCGTGGCAGCTGCAGTCGGTGCTCAACGAGCAGCTGACGGCGCGATTCGATATCGACTGGTTCAGGAACCCCGGCGCAGGACCGTGGCTCGTCAGGGAGCTGTTCTCGCACGGTCAGCGCGAGACTGCGGAAGAGATTTCGACGCGTGTGGGGGGCGGCTCGCTCTCTTTCCAGCCACTGGTTCGAAAGATCGAGGCGCTGCTTGACGGCTGACTGGGAGAGCGTGGGCACGGAGACCGTCTCAAGGCTCCAGGCGATCATCCGATTCGACACGACGAATCCGCCAGGCAACGAGCTGCCGCTCGCTCGCTATCTCGAGACCGCGCTTCGTGAAGAGGGCATAGAGACGACAATCTTCGAGCCGGAGAAGAATCGCGCCGTACTCGTTGGCCGCATTCGCGGCAACGGAACGAAACGGCCGGTGATTCTTCTCGCCCACATGGACGTCGTCGGAGTTGAGAGAGAGCGCTGGTCGGTCGATCCTTTTGCTGGCGAGATCAGGGATGGCTACCTCTACGGTCGCGGCGCAATCGACGACAAAGGGATGCTGGCGGCAAATCTGATGACGATGCTGCTCCTCAAGCGTACGCTCTCGGGATCGCGCGACAATCTCTCCAGAGACGTGATATTCCTCGCGACGTCTGATGAGGAAGCTGGTGGCGAATGGGGAATGGGCTGGCTGGTAACGCACCACCCCGAGTTGCTCGACGCCGAGTTCGCGCTCAACGAGGGCGGACGGACACGCATCATCGAGGGTGGTCAGAGATACCTCGCGGTGCAGAGCGCGGAGAAGGTGTCGCACGTCGTAACGGTGACCGCCCACGGCTCGGCCGGGCATGCGGCGATTCCGCTTCCCAACAACGCGATCTTTCGCCTCGCTCGCGCGCTCGAGAGCTTGTCGTGCTACACCGAGCCCGTGATGCTGACCGAGATAACGCGCAAGTTCTTTGCGCAGCTCGCCGAGGTCTGGCCGAGCGACGCCGAGAAGAAGGCGATGATCGATCTTGTCTCGTCTGATCCAAAGCGAGCGGAGGCGGGCGCCAGCGTACTCTCGCGAAAACCCGTGTTCAACGCCGTGTTGCGGAACGGGATCTCACCGACGGTCGTCGAAGGAGGGAAGCAGTTCAACGTCATTCCCGCTGCTGCCGAAGCGGTGCTCAACGTCCGGACGCTGCCCGGTCATTCGATCGACAAGGTAGTCAACCGGCTGAGAGCGATCGTGTCGGAGCCAGGAGTGACGATCGATATCACCCACCGGGGAGAAGAGGCGCCGGCTTCGGATCCGGGCTCGGAGATGTTTGGCGCCATCGCCGAAGCAGCGCGCGAGCTCGATCCGAAGATCGCTGTGGTGCCTTATCTGAGCACGGGGGTGACCGACAGCGCGCGATTGCGGAGCCTCGGCGTCACGGCGTACGGCGTCCTCCCTTTCCCGATGTTGCAGTCGGACGAAGAGCGCATGCACGGAAACGACGAGCGCGTGCCATTGGAATCGCTGGACTTCGGCACTCGGCTCATTTACGGCGCTATCGAGCGAATCGCGCGATAGAGTTGTCGTCGGGTGCGCGGTTCTTCGAGATCTCTGTTTGGGTCGAGGCGGGGTGTCCTCTTCG
>JALYKM010000107.1 GCA_030774785.1 Gemmatimonadota bacterium | reverse complement strand
TGCACTGCCTTGCGAACGCTGTCGACTGTTGCGGCAACCGTGGGGAGTCGCGTGAGCGAGTCACGCAGGAGCTGATGGTAATCCACGCTCAGGTCGCAGGGGTGGGAACGAGGAGCTTGATGTTTCGCTCGACGGTCGACGCGAGCTTGGCGAGCTCGAATGGCTTCTCGACAAAATCATCCGCTCCCGTTTGGAGCGCCTGTCTCTTGTTCACCCAGTCGTCGAGCGCGGTCACCATTACCACGCGTAGGTTCCGGCCCAGAGTCGGGTGCTGCTTCATGTCGCGGCAGACCTGCCAGCCGTCCCTGCCCGGCATCATGACGTCGAGGAGAACGAGGGCGGGCTTTACCTCTTCGAACGCCTTCATCGCGTCATCGCCGTTGTAAGCGACGGTGATCGGGTATCCACGCGCCTCGAGATAATCACGGATGATGTGCGCGTTGTCCGGGTTGTCGTCGACGACGAGTATCGGTGGGTGCGAGGTGTCAGCCATAAGCGATTGTCTGAAATGATGTTATGACCGAAAGGGCGCAATTCGCAAGCCAGGAATGACCGAGGCCTAACCGGTCTGTCGCTGCCCTTCCGCGCGGAGAGCTTGACAACAGATGTCACCAGGTGCACCGTGAACCAAAGAATGACCGCGACACGGAGACGCTAATGCGTATTCGTTCCAGACTCCCTATCCTTGCAGGCGTTGCCTTCGCATCCGCCAGTGGCGTCGGCGGACGGGCTGCGCTAGCGCAGACTATCACTCCCGTCACCATCAGCGGAATCGTTATCGCCGACGACCGCTCTCCTCTCCCCGACGCGCTGCTCGGCCTGGAGCGTGGGCTATTGCGCAAAGCAAAAAAAAATGCGTCGTTGACGACGCATTTTTGTTCGAAACCGGACCCTCCGAACGCGTAGTCATCCGGCGGCTGTGGCTTTCTCCGTCACGACGCGCACGTCGTTGTTGAACACCTGCATGAACCCTCCGCTCACGTTGAACCGGCGTCCCGCACCGCCGCCAAGTCGAAGCTCACCCTCGCCGAGTAGCGCCATCAGGGGTGCGTGTCCGGTGAGAATGCCGACCTCGCCGTCATAAGCCGGGGCGACGACCGAGTCGGTCTCGCCCTCGAACAGGACGGCTTCCGGAGAGATCACCGATACCTTGAGCATCGGCTACGCGTTCGAGAGACGCTGCGCGGTCTCGACCACGCCGTCGATGGCGCCCTGCATGAAGAACGCCTGCTCCGGATACTGGTCAAACTCGCCGGCCACGAGCCGCTCGAACGACGAGATCGTCTCCTCGAGCTTCACATACTGGCCCGGGTAGCCGGTGAACTGCTCTGCGACGGCGAAGGGCTGCGACATGAAGCGCTGAATGCGTCGCGCGCGTCCTACGACGAGCTTGTCGTCTTCAGACAGCTCGTCCATTCCCAGAATCGCGATGATGTCCTGCAGCTCCTTGTACCGCTGAAGGATGCGCTGGACATCGGTCGCTACCTTATAGTGGCGCTCGCCGATGAACTGCGCGTCCAGGATTCGCGACGACGACGCGAGAGGATCGACTGCGGGATAGATCCCGAGCTCCGTGATCGCGCGCGACAGAACCACCGTCGCGTCGAGGTGCGCAAAGGCGGTAGCCGGCGCGGGATCTGTAATGTCGTCCGCCGGGACGTAGATCGCCTGAACCGAAGTGATCGACCCGTTCTTGGTGGAAGTGATCCGCTCCTGCAGATCTCCCATCTCCGTCGCCAGGGTCGGCTGATAACCCACCGCGCTCGGCATGCGGCCCAGAAGCGCCGACACTTCGGAGCCTGCCTGGGTGAAGCGGAAGATGTTGTCGATGAAGACGAGAACATCCGCGTTCTCGACATCGCGGAAGTACTCGGCGACTGTGAGTCCGCTCAGACCGACACGAAGGCGCGCTCCCGGAGGCTCGTTCATCTGCCCGTAGATGAGAGCCGTCGAGGCGAGAACGCCCGACTCCTTCATCTCGAGGTAAAGGTCGTTTCCTTCGCGGGTGCGCTCTCCGACGCCGCAGAACACGGACTTGCCGCCGTGTCCCTTCTGCACGTTGTTGATCAGCTCCATGATGATGACCGTCTTTCCGACGCCGGCGCCGCCGAAGAGTCCGATCTTCCCACCCTTCACGAACGGGGCGATGAGGTCGATGACCTTGATGCCGGTCTCGAAGACCTCGGTCTTGGGCTCGAGGTCGGCGAATTGGGGGGACGGACGATGGATCGGCCACCGCTCGACATCTTCTGGAATCGGCGGCCCGTTGTCGACAGGGTTTCCGATGACGTTGAGAATTCTGCCGAGCGCCGCTGCGCCGACCGGCACGGTGATCGCCGAGCCGGTGTCCTCGACGTCCATTCCGCGCACGACGGAGTCGGTCGAAGACATCGCGACCGCACGGACCTGGTTGCGCCCGATGTGCTGCTGCACCTCGAGCACGACATCGATGTTGACGCCGGCGTCAGTCTTCCCGCGAATACGAAGCGCGTTGTAAAGCTCGGGCAGGTGCTCGGTCTCGAACTCTACGTCGAGGACAGGACCGATTACTTGCACGACCTTGCCTATATTCTTGGACTTGGTTTCGGCCTTCGTCGCTTTCTTTTTTTCGGTGCGGACGGCAGTAGCCATTATTTACCCCTGTAACGCAGAAGCACCGCCGACGATTTCGGCGATTTCCTGCGTGATCTGCGCCTGGCGGGCGCGGTTGTATGTGCGGCGTAAAACGTTGATCATCTCACCCGCGTTGTCGGTCGCGTTCTTCATCGCGGTGCGCTGAGCGCTCTGGAATCCCGCTTCGTTCTCGACAAGAGCGCGGTAAATCGAATTGCGCACGTACGAAGGAAGGAGCTGCGTAAGTATCACTTCCGCCGATGGCATCAGGATGTAATCCGGCACCGGACCCTTGCGCACCGGGGGCGTCACCGGCAACACGAGCTGCGATGTTGGCGGCGTGGAGAGCGCCGAGTTGAACTTCGAGTAGACGACATACACAGCGTCGATCTCGCCCGAAGCAAACCTCTCGATGAGTCCGTCGACCAGCTCGGCCGCGTTTTCCGCGGTTGGCCGGCCCGTGATGTCCGTGCGGCTCGACGCCACCGCGCGGCCGACGTAACGGAAATAGCCGATGCCTTTCTTTCCGACGACGTGGAGCTCGGACTCGATGTTGTCCTGCTCGAGCCGGCCCAGCAGGCCGCGCGTTTCCTTTAGAAGGTTCGCGTTGAACGCCCCCGCCAGCCCGCGATTGCTCGTGAGCAGGATGATCGCCGCCCTCTTTATCTCCGCCGGCTGCCGCAACAGGCGAAAACGCTCGGCCAGCTCCGGCGAGTACAGATTCGCGATGACTTCGGTGAGCGAATTGGCGTAAGGACGCGCGGCGACGACGCGATCCTGCGCGCGCTTCATCTTGGAGGTCGCAACCATCTCCATCGTGCGCGTGATCTTCCGGGTGTTCTCGACGGACTTGATCCGTCCCTTGAGCTCGCGTCCCTTCGCCATTCTCTCTACCCCTTCGCGGGGCTGAACGACTGATTGAAGCTGTCGATCGCGCGCCTCATGTCCGCTTCGTTCTCCTTGGAGAGAACTTTCTCGGTGCGAATCCGCTGCGGGACCTGCGGGAACTGCTTTTCGACGAACTCCAGAAAACCGCGCTCCCAGTCCTTCAGCCGGTTCACCGGAATCTGATCGAGGAAGCCGTTGGTCACGGCGTAGATGACCATGACCTGCTGCTCCACCGCCATGGGGTGATACTGGGGCTGCTTCAGAACTTCCACAGTTCGTGCGCCGCGCTCGAGCTGCTTCTTCGTTGCAGCGTCGAGGTCCGACGCAAAGGAGGAGAACGCTTCGAGCTCGCGGTACTGGGCGAGGTCGAGCCGCAATCTTCCGGCGACCGAGCGCATCGCCTTTACCTGCGCCGAGCCTCCGACGCGAGAGACGGAGATTCCGACGTTGACGGCCGGACGGACGCCGGCGAAAAAGAGATCCGCTTCGAGGAAGATCTGACCGTCGGTGATCGAGATCACGTTGGTCGGGATATACGCCGAGACGTCGCCAGCCTGAGTTTCGATGATCGGCAACGCGGTCAACGAGCCGCCGGCCTTCATGATGTTCTTGCCGTCGACCATCGACGGATCCTCATTCAGTTTTGCCGCTCTCTCGAGCAGGCGCGAGTGGAGATAGAACACGTCGCCGGGGAACGCTTCGCGCCCGGGAGGACGGCGAAGCACCAGCGAGAGCTGGCGATACGCCGCCGCTTGCTTCGACAGATCGTCGTACACGCACAGCGTCGGCAGTCCTTCGTTGTACATGAAGA
>JALYKM010000106.1 GCA_030774785.1 Gemmatimonadota bacterium | reverse complement strand
AAATCGTGATGTCACCCGCGGCGTAGACCCCCGGACGACCCGTTTCCATCAGACTGTTCACGACGATCTCCTCCTTCTCACAATTGAGGCCCCACTCGGCCACGGCTCCGATGTCGCTGTGAAAGCCCAGCATCGGAAGCACGGCGTCCGCGACGACGTCGCGGGTGGTCTTCGCTTTCACGTCGCGAAGCGTCACTCCGGTGAGCCTCTCCCCCTGAGAGAGCACGTCGGCCAGCTCGTGAAACGGAAGCAGCGTCGTGCGTCCGGCTGTCGCGGCGGCCTGCACGTCGGCGATCGTCGCTCCGTGTGCACGGTACCTGTCGCTGCGGTGGACGAGCGTCACGGCCTTAGCCCGGTCGCGCAGCTGCTGCGCCCAATCGAATGCAGAATCGCCGCCGCCAATGATGACGATGCTCTGATCGCGGAATTCCTCGGGATCCGATACCCGGTCAAAGATTCCGCGCCCGTACCAGGGCTCCGCGCACGCCTGCGGCAGCCGTCGAGGAGAGAACGCGCCGATACCCGCCGCGATAACGATCGTGCGAGTCGGAAAGCGGTCTGTCTCAGTGACAAGGATGAAGTGATCCTCGTTCCGCTCGAGCGCGGTGACGTTCTGATTCAGGTGCGATTTGAAGTGGAACTGGTCTGCCTGCTCCCTGAGCGCCTTGACCATATCCTTGGCCAGGATCTTCGCGAATCCACCCACATCGAAGATGTATTTCTCGGGATACAGCGCGGTGAGCTGGCCGCCGAGCTCGGGGAGAGCGTCGACGATCTGGGCAGTAGCGCCGCGCATGCCGGCATAAAAAGAGGCGAACAGCCCCGTCGGACCGCCGCCGATGATCGTGATGTCGGTGATCGGATGAGTCATCTGTCAGGCGAAATATATAGTAGGCGTGCTCAGTACAGGCGGGCGGGGAAAGACAACTAAAGACTACCTGCTTGGGGCTGTGAGCTTGACGGCTGATGGCTGCGGGCGGGTGATCTTCTTTAATTTCTTCTCGTGACAGACCAGCCCACTCTCACGACGACGCGCCTCACCCTCCGCCCCTTCATCCCCGACGACGCGTTCGACATCGAGCGGCTGGCCGGCATGCGCGAGATCGCCGACACCACCCTCAGCATTCCGCATCCATACCCGCACGGCGCCGCTGCCGAGTGGATTCTCACTCACGCCCCGGCGTGGGAGAACGGAAGCGCCACCACTTTCGCAGTCGTCGAGACCAAGAGCGGCCGTCTCGTCGGTGTGACGAGTCTCATGATCAACCGCGAGCACCGGCGCGCCGAGCTAGGCTACTGGATCGCACTGGATCGGTGGAACCAAGGCTACGCCACTGAGTCCAACCAGTGCCTCGTTGACTTCGGTTTCGAGGTTCTTGGACTGCATCGAATCGAAGCGCGCCACTTCCTCCGCAATCCCGCCTCGGGCCAGGTGATGCGAAAGCTCGGGATGCAGCACGAGGGAGTCGAGCGCGACTGGGCGATCAAGGGGGATCACTACGAGTCGCTCGCCGTTTATTCGATCCTCGAGCCGGAGTGGCGCGCCGCAAGGGGCAGGGCTCGGGGGTTGGACTGACCGGAACTGCAGCACACGTTCACTCGTCGAGAGCCTCGACTCTAACTTCAGCCGTCCCGTCCTCCCGGTATTGCACCCTCACGGTCCAGGGCTGGCAGCAGACCCCGCAATCCTCGACGTATTCCTGCGTTGATCCCCCGCCCGGATCGAGCGAGATCTCGACCGATTCATTGCAGTACGGGCAATAGACGGTAGCTCCGGTCTCCGCCGTTCCGTCGCCCAAGGGGAAATCAGCGTCCAGTGGGTCTTCTTCGTCAGGGAGGCGCATTTCTCTCGAGAGTATGAAAGGGGTCAGTATACCGCCAGTCGCGCCGCACCGCCCGTCCCGGCGGCCAGCATTACATTTCCAGCCGATGAAGATTTACACCAAGACCGGCGACGCCGGCGATACGGGTCTCTTCGGAGGCGGCCGGGTTCAAAAGGATGACCCTCGCGTCGAAGCCTATGGCGACGTCGACGAGCTCAACGCGGTCCTGGGAATGGCGCGCGCGGCGGAGCCGATGCCTCGCATCGACGAGGTCCTCGTCCCCATGCAGCGCGACCTCTTCAGCATCGGCGCGCTCCTGGCGACCCCCGATCTCGAGAAAATGCACGGCCACCTCTCGAAGGCGAATATCGACGATCGTCGGATCAGGGAGCTCGAGCTCGCCATCGATGACTGCGAGAAGGAGCTGGAGCCCCTCAAGGCCTTCATCATCCCCGGAGGGAGCGGGAAGGGAGCAGTCCTCCACGTCGCTCGGACAGTCTGCCGGCGAGCCGAGCGTAGAGTCGTGCACCTCCAACACGAGGTCGAGATTCCCCAAATCGTCGTCGTCTATCTCAATCGGCTCTCCGACCTTCTCTTCATGCTCGCGCGTGTCGCGAACGTGCGCACGGGTGCGGGTGAAGTAACCTGGTAAGCCGCCGCCAGCCGGGCTCTTCCAGTACGGCGGAGCCCACCGCTCCGCGTGAGATCCGACTCGGCGGGTATCGCATCCTCGTCGCCCCCGGCCTGCTGTCTCGAGTCGGGGCATTCGCTCGCGAAGTTGCACCGGCAAACCGGTATGCTCTCATCACCGACTCGAACATCCAGCCTCTCTACGCTGGCAAGGTCGAGAGCCAGTTCGAGTCGGGGGGCCTGGACACACTCACGATCCCCGCAGGCGAGTCCAACAAGACGCGCGAAACCTGGTCTCGCCTCACCGACCAGATGCTCGCCAAGCGATACGGCCGGGACTCCGTCGTGATCGCGCTCGGGGGCGGGGTGGTGGGCGACCTCGCCGGTTTCGTCGCCGCCACTTTCATGCGTGGGATCCCTGTCCTCCAGGTACCCACGACCCTGGTCGCCATGGTGGATGCCTCGATCGGGGGAAAGACCGCCGTTGATACGCCCGCGGGCAAGAATCTGGTCGGCGCTTTCCACCGTCCGGCGGCAGTCCTAATTGACCCGCATCTCCTTGCCACACTTCCGCTTAGGGAATTGCGTGCGGGATTTGCAGAAGTTGTCAAGCATGGCGTAATCGCCGACGAACCTTATCTTCGTGAGGTCGCCAGCGGCGCTTCCGAGCTGCTGTCTGCGCGCGGCGCGATGAGTGACAGGATGCTCTCGGTCATCGTCCGTAGCGTAGAGATCAAGGCCGAGGTTGTCTCACGTGATGAACGGGAGGAAGGCCTTAGAAGAGTCCTGAATTTTGGCCATACCATTGGCCACGCCGTCGAGATGGTCAGCGGCTTCTCGCTTCTGCATGGCGAGGCGGTCGCGATCGGGATGGCACTGGAGAGTGAGCTGGCCGAACGGATCGGCCTCGCTCGGACCGGGACAGCGGCAACGATCACCAGGGCGCTGCTGGCAGCCGGACTCCCAACCGCTCTCCCGCCCGGCTTCGAAAGTGACGCCGTGATCGAGGCGATGCGGTCGGACAAGAAGGGACGGTCTGGGAAGACGAGGTTCGCCCTCCCGCTCCGCATTGGGGCGATGGCGGGCGCAGATACGGGATGGACTGTTTCAGTCGGTGACGATCAGCTTCGCGAGGTGCTCGCATGAAAAAAAGCAGAATCTTCCGGCGTGACTATGCACTGGAGGTCGCCAACGGAGCCTCTCCCATAAGACGTGTGGAGATCATTCGCGCTGTCATCGCGACAACCCTCGCCATCGCGCTCATCGGCACAGGAGCGGTGGCGTTGCCATCGCTGTCTTCCGTCGAGGCTAGCATGGAGCTCCCTCCTGTCAAAGGACCACAGCTCGAGCCTCTGGAGCTCGCATCGATCGAGAGCATCCACGAGACTGCGGGCATGCTCGCCGGTCCGCTGAAAGAGACTGTTTCGGACGTGGCGAAGGCGCTCCCATCGACGGCTGCGAGTCTTGCGAGAGCGACGACCGCGCTGACCAGGCCGATCGCCAACGGCGTCAACGTCATTCCCACTGCGGCCGGCATCATGCGCGCTACCGCCCGCGAAGCCATAAAGATGAAGAGGGGGATACTCCCGCTCATTCCTTCCAAGTTCGCCCGCGCCGAAAACGGCGTGGTGATTCCGGTCTCTCTCACCCAGTACTGCGTGCAGGGCGAGACTCGCCGCGGACGCCAGACACGGCACGGCATCGTCGCCGCCGACCCGCGCATCTTCCCGCTGGCCCGCTACGTCGAAGTGTTCCTCGGCAACGAATACCTTGGGCGCTACCTGGTCGACGATACCGGGGGCAACGTACTGGGTGGGACGCTCGACATCTGGAACCCCGACTGCAAGGAAGCCGCGCGCTTCGGGCGCCACTGGGGTAGCGCGATCCTCGTCGCACGAGAAGTCGAGCAGGTTCCCAACGATTCGCTCGCGCCGACCCGCTGGGATGGACTCGCCAAGCGCTAGCTTCAGCGAATTCACGGGGCGCAAACTGGCCCTACAATTGCGCGGCTCCAGCCTCGAAACACCAACCCCGAGACCACTCATGTCCTCGTTCAGCACCTACCTGATCGGATTCATCGTCCTCATCATCGGCTTGGCAATCGCCGCCATTCTCGTCGGCGTTTCCCAGACCTGGGTGATCGTTGGAGCCATTATCGCGATCGGAATAGGCATTTTGATGGCGACAACCCGAACGAAGCCCAAAGATCCCCCTGTCCCGCCTGTGGCATGAAACGTGGCTGTTGACGGTTCAGTGCGCCCCTAGTTAACGTGCGCGTCCAGCAGATTTACCGGGCGCGCCACCCAGGCTCGCCTCAAGCGGTGTCGCTACCAAGGGGATTATGCAGTCAACGGGCGAGAGTAGATCCAAAGGCTTCTTCCGTTCCTCCCCTTCCAC
>JALYKM010000105.1 GCA_030774785.1 Gemmatimonadota bacterium | reverse complement strand
TCTTCTTCAGCTCGATCAATCTCCAGATGCCCAGCTCGTCCCAGTGGTCCTCGGGAGTCGAGCGATCGAGATGATAGAGCGCGGCCTCGTAATCGCCGCGATCGTAGAAGATGTTGCCGAGGTAGATGCGCGCTTCGGTGTGATCGGGATCCATCTGCAACGCGCGTCTGAGCGTCGAGATCGCGCTTTCGTCGTTGCCCAGTCGGTGCTCGGCGTAACCGATGCACGACACGGCTTCCGCCGCGTCAGGTGTCTGTTGTGCCGCGATCTCGAAGAACTGTTTGGATTCGTCTATCAGGCCTTCGCGGAAGAGCGCGCGTCCGATCTGGAGCATCAGCTCGACGTCGTCCTGGTAGCCAAGCTCCAGGGTGTGGCGGAAGCTGCGTAGCGCCGGCTCCTGCTGGCCGAACTTGAGCAGGGTCTCGCCCAGACCTGCTAGTGCGTCCTCGTGGTCTGGATCGAGAACGAGCGCTTCCTCGAAGCTGCGCCGGGCCCACGCGTACTCCTCGCGGGCATGGTGTGCGTAGCCAACCCCAATATGGAGCTCCACCGAATTCGGGTAGAGGCCGAGTCCCTCTCTAAGTACGTCCAGAGCTTCGTCATACTGTCCTTCGTTGTACAGCTGATGCGCTCTTTCGTCGTACTCTTCAGAACTCAAAAAAGGTGTTGGCATGACGACGCACCCTCCGAGGAGTCGAGTATAAATCTATTGTACTCTTTAGACACTACGATGTTCAAGGGAGTAACATCCGAGGGAATCACAGTTCAGGTGACCACCGCGATTTTCTCGGAGAAGCGCTGCCAGCCACCGCTCTCGAGAGCCTTGTCGACCTCGTAAACGGCTTCTTCCAGCTCGTCCTCCCTTGTGAAGAAGTGAGGGGCAATCCTGATACCAGCCCCTACGCGGTAGTCAACCAGGATGTTCCGCGAGAGCAGGTGCTGGGTGACCTCGTACCCGTGAGGAACATCGAGGGCAACCGTTCCTCCTCTCTGCGCGGCGTCGCGGGGGGCGTTTACCTTGAAGCCGCGCGCGTCGGCGAGATCGATCAGCCGTGAGGTGAGACGAACGCTTTTCTCCCTGATTGCCGGCACTCCCGCGCGACGGAGGATTTTTGGTCCCTCGGCGGCAGCGTAGAGGGCCGGAATGACGGGAGTCCCATTCAGCCAGCGGAACGCGCCCGTTGTGTACTCCATGGACTCCTCGAACGCGAACGGCCGCGAGTGGGCCTGCCAGCCGGTGATAGCCGGCTTCAGCTGATCCCGGACTGCGGGACTCACGTAGAGAAAGCATGCCCCGGGTCCGCCGCACAGCCATTTGAGAACTCCGCCCGTTAGAAAATCGACCTTGCTCCGTTTCACGTCCACCGGAATGATCCCGACCGCGTGAAAGGAGTCGAGTGACACGAGGGCCCCGACTTGGTGCGCTCGCGTACAAATCGCATACGCATCCATCAGATAGGCGCTACGGAAGAGAACGTGCGACACCGCCACCAGTCGCGTCCTCTCGTCGATAGCGTCAAGAAGTTTGTCGGGACTGATGGTGATGCCATCGTCGGAGCGAACGACGACGACTCTTGCTCCCAGGCGCTGGGCCATCTCCGCGTACGCGTAGCGTACCGATGGGAAATCGAGCTCGGTCATCACGATCGTATCGCGCTCGCGCGGAAAGTCGATCGCCGAGAGGACCGCAGTCTGCGCGATCGTGACATTGGGCATCATCACGATCTCGCCGTCGCCCGCGTTCACGAGCGGCGCGATCTCGTTCCCCACTTCCACCGGCAGCTCCCACCAGCCGCGGTTCCACGCCTTCACACCGAGCTCACCCCAGTCGCGCGCGTACTCCGCGAGCTTCTCGGGAACGGTGCGCGGCATCGGCCCCAGGGAGTTGGAGACGAGGTAGTTCGTCTTCTCGAGGATCGGAAACTCCTCGCGGAACGCGAGCAGCGGATCGCGCTCTCCGGCCTTCTCCTTTTTCATGGCGCGCAGGTCTACCGCGATCTCACTGACCCTTTCGGGATGCGTCACGCATCGCCTTGAACTCGGCGTCAGTATTCCAGGTGGGTACGCGCTCGGCGTTGCCAAGCGCGACACCAAGGCGATAGACGATGTCACCAAGCTGGGCAGCGCCGCTGAGGTCGAAGTCCGAGCGGTACTCATCTGAAGGCTGGTGGTAATTATGCGCAGTCCAGTCCTCGGCCTGCTGCTGCCCCCAGCCCGCTGGTTTCCCGACGTAGTCGATTCCGGGTCCGATCGAAATCGATGGTATCCCTACTTTGGCAAAGGAGAAGTGATCCGATCGGTAGAAATGCCCCGCCTCAGGATGGGCGTCCGGCGACAGGCGAATGCCTTGCGCTCGTACCATCTGCGCCAGCGTTGGCCCCAGCGAGCTCTTGTTGTCGCCCATGACGTTGAGGTCGCGCACGCGTCCGTTGACGTTCACGACATCCATGTTGAGAGCGGCGATGATCTTGCTGGCAGGCACAGTCGGGTGCTGGCCG
>JALYKM010000104.1 GCA_030774785.1 Gemmatimonadota bacterium | reverse complement strand
TGGCCTGCGAGAGCCAGAGTATACCGTCGCCAACAGTGAAGACAGGATTTCGCTGCTCCTCCTCGACGTACTCACCGAGGAGGAAGGAGGTCACTTCCCACGTAGTGAGGTGAAGGGCGAGACGCTGAACGAATTGGTCGAGGTCAAACGTTGCCCCCCGTTCGGAGCTACCATGCTGCCCGCCGATCGTTCGAAATGAATCGACGACGACAATTCCCGGTTTGGCGCGCTCGATCTCGCTAACGATCCGCTGCAGGACTTCGCCCAAGTCCCCTTCCATGACCTCTGCGCTCAGATTGATGAATTGGATAGCAGATCCGGCCAGATCAGGATCGAAGAAGCTGAACTGCCGCTGATATCGCAGCATCTTGAGTGTCGGCTCGCCGAGCACGGTGAAATACAGCGCGGGTCGCTCGACAGTCGCATTCGCGAACATTATCTGGTGCGCCAGCGTTGTCTTCCCCGAGCCGGGTCCGCCTGTAATCAGATTGAATGAGTATTCCGGGAAGCCGCCACCGAGCACGGCATCGAGGCCGGGCACTCCGCTGGGAAGACTCCGAATCACCGCTCGCTCTTCGTGCTTCACGCTTTCTCCCTTTTTCTTGCGGGATTCGCGTCACCGCGCGCGGGTTCGGCCAAGCTTCCCTCAATCAGTTTCGTTGCCATATCGTCTCCGATCAGTCGGCCGAGCAGCTCGATCAGACGTACGAGCATCGACTCGAAGGCCTCGGCGGTCGCGGCGGCTCCGTGTGCCATGATGGTCTCCGCCACTCCTCCAAGGAACGGCTCTGAGCGAGCGCTGAGCTGGATCTGTCCCAGGACTGGGTAGTCGGTCAGCGCCTCTGCGAGGGCGCGCGTGAAGAGCGCGTGACAGCCGTCCGGCCCGAGCCACCGCGAGAGATCCTGATAGAGATACTCGCACGCAGCAACGAGGGCTTGCGGCGCGGTGCGGCTGCCACGTTGTTCGGCACCGCCACGGCTGATCAAGCTGCGTGCGATTTGTCGCGCCCCCGACTGATCCGGCGAAAGCCTCTCGTTACCCGAATCGGCAAAATTCATACAACCCCGCGCCCGAGGACGCGGCGCTCATGCGGGCCATTAGCAGAACAGCGGGAAATGGAGAGCATGCGGGATCCGGTTTGAGTCTCGCCAGACAAGCTATCCAGCGGATACACGCTATTCAACCGTGCGCGCCTGCGCCGTTCGTTCCCTCAAGGTGCTCGGGGCCGGCGTGGGTGTGTACTGAGTGCTCATCTGGTTCACCGCAGCCGTGGAGTATGGAACGAGCCCTGAAAGTAATTGCGTCGAGCGTGGATCAGTGCACAACCGCGGGTTGATCGTTACCCGCGCTTGCCCGGTCGCTTCGAGGTCATAGCGTGTCGTGGACGCCCTGCGGCCGGGGACCGCGGCGACTTCTCACCGGCAGCCCCTCTCGCAACGACGTCTGCATCCGCTTGCCCGATTGGCCCGGCTTCGTCTTCGGCAATCTCGTGTGGGGTCCGGTGCCCACTCACCGGATGTGGGTTGGCTTGAGTCGCTTCACTGGGATCGCTCATGAACCTTTTTCGTTAGTGTCGCGCGGGTCGTCGGCCGTGAAGGCGGTCATATGATCGCGCGTGTCGAGATAATGGCTACTTCTGTTTGAAACAGGACTCTCATAATCGAGATCGAGCCAGCTCAAGACAGTCTTCCCGCTGGCTCGAACAAACTTCTCTGGAATTGACATCTTGCGTCACATGGCCGCGGAGTCTTCGCCGGAACGCCGAGGCAGAAAGGTCGGAGCCGGTTGCGACTGTGCTGCCTCGCCGAATGGGCGCCTGACAACAATGATATCGACAGCAAGGATGCAGCCAAACGGGGCGCGTTGGGGATCTGCCTCAGCCGCCAGCCGCGGGATCGCTAATCAACTACAGAGTGCTTAGATTCAACAACAGGTCATCAAGTGATCATGTGCGGGACGTTCCCACCAGCCCGCACTTCCCGATTTGCCTCCACCGCGAGGCAGCATCCCCGGCGCTGCTGGCGACGCCTTTCTCTCCGCCAAGGCGCCCATGAAAGACTCCTCAACTGCCGTTGCCGGCCTGCCCGGCGATTTGGTCTCCCGGGACGACGAAGCGCTCTTTGCATTCATAGATACGCTCCGCCTTTCTGTAAAAGCAAAAGTGGCAGCGGAACAGCGGCGTGGACTGTCACTGTCGGAGATCGTCGTCCAGGTGCGTGAAATGGTGCGG
>JALYKM010000103.1 GCA_030774785.1 Gemmatimonadota bacterium | reverse complement strand
GACGAGGAAGTTTTCCGCGAGCTGGCCCAGTTCTACCTCCATTCCATCACCGCAACAGAAGGCGCATTCGCGCAGGCCGATGGGGCTCCGTCGGATGCGGTCTCGTTCATCCCTCTCAACAATGACTGAAATCCCTTCCGGCGTTCGCCTCGCTCTTCTTGCCGCCGTCGCCTCGGTCGCTATTGCATCAGCCCCCGTCGATGGGCAGCAGGCGCCGGCGATCTCCCTGACCCTGGGCGACGCTGCACGTCTCGCTGCACGCCAGAGCGCTCTGGCGCAGGGCGCCCGACTCCGAGCCGACGAAGCGGAAGCGCGCGTACGCCAGCGCAAGGCAGATCTGCTGCCTACGGTCAGCAGCTACGTCCAGGAAGCGGGCCGCACCTTCAACACGTCGACCCTGGGCATCGAGTTCCCGACGCCGCCCGGTCAGCCGCCAGTCTTCGATCCGAAGGGTCAGGTGGAAGGTCCCGTTAACACGCTCGATGTTCGTGGAAGAGTGCAGCAGAACCTTCTCGACTTCGGCGCGCTCGGACGCGTGCGCTCGGCGCAGGCTGGCGCGCGCTCGTCGAGCGCCGACGCCGACGCCATCGCGGAACAGGCAGCGACAGTCGCGACCACCGCGTATGTGAGAGCGATGCGCGCCGATGCAGATCTGCACGCGCGTCAGGCCGATACGCTGCTGGCGACCGAGCTGCTCGGAATCGCGCAGTCACAGCTGCAAGCCGGAACCGGCGTTGGACTGGATGTCACTCGCGCCAAGGCGCAGCTCGCTGCCACCCGCGCGAGCCTCATCGCCTCGCGCAACGCACGCGATCACGCGCGCCTCGATCTGCTGCGCTCACTCGCGCTTCCCGTTGGAGCCCAGATCGTGCTCACGGATTCACTCTCGGCCGCGGCATCCGGCGAGCCGGCTCCGGACGAAGCGACGCTCGCCGCCCAGGCAATTCGCACTCGGCCCGACATTCTCGCGGAAGACGAGCGCGTGCGGGCGGCGCAGCAGGGACTATCGGCCATCAAGGCGGAGCGTCTGCCGACCCTGGGCCTCGTGGCTGATGATGGCGTGATTGGAAAGAACGGCGCCCGGCTCCTCAACACCTACACGTGGGGCTTGCAGGTAACGCTGCCGATCTTCGATGGTTTCAAGAGAGAGGCGCGAGTGCAGGAGCAGAGATCGGTGATCAAGGAAGCAGAGATCCGCCGACGCGACCTCGAGCAACAGGCTGAGGTCGATGTGCGCGGCGCTCTGCTGGACTTGAGCGCCGCGCGGGAGCAGCTCGATGCCGCACAGGAGCGGTTGCGCCTGGCGGAGCAGGAGCTATCGCAGTCGCGCGACCGTTTCAACGCTGGCGTCGCGGGAAACGCAGATGTAGTGAACGCATCGCTCGCGCTGACGGCTTCGCGCACGCTCGTGAACGATACGGAGGCAGCGTACCAGCTCGCCCGCGTGTCGCTCGCGCGCGCGACCGGCAGCGTGACGACGCTGAAATAATTCAGAAAATACTTTTCCTTACACTTCTTCCCGACTATCAGTAACACAGGAACGACTATGGCAACCGCACTCGAAACCGACGCTCCCGCTCAAGCCGCTTCACGCAACGGAAGATCCGGGGCTGCAGAACCCAATAAGCACTCGAGGAAAAGGAAGATCGTTCTTTCGATCGTTGGAGTATTGGCCCTCATCCTTTTGTTCTGGGGCTTCCAGAAATGGAGTTACGGGCGTTCGCACCAGACGACGGACAACGCCCAGCTCGATGGGCACATCGTGCCGGTGCTCGCCAAGGTCGGCGGCTATGTGAACACGGTGAACGTCAGCGAGAACGACCACGTCACGGCGGGACAGCTGCTGGTCCAGCTCGATGATGCGGACTATCGAGTGCGGCTTCAGCAGGCCCAGGCGGATCTCGCGGCAGCCGAAGCAACGGGCGGCGGGGGTGGCTTCTCCGGTCAGGCCCAGTCACAGGTTCAAAGCGCCGCCGGCCAGCGCGCCGCCCTCGACGCGCAGATTGGCGCCGCGCGCGCCAACGCGAACAAGGCCGACCTGGACCTCGCTCGCGCGCGCGAGCTCGCTGACAAGCAGATCATTTCCAAGCAACAATTGGACGCCGCTCAGGCAACGGCGGCCGTCGCACACGCGAACCTCCTCGCGGCACAGCGTCAGGCCTCGGCAGCGGGCGGAACTGTGTCGACGGCTGAAGCCGGCGTTCGCGTAGCCAACGCCCGGACAATGGCGGCCCGCGCAGCCGCCGCGAACTCGCAACTCCAGCTCGATTACACCCGCATCACGGCGCCAGCTTCCGGCGAGGTGTCGAGAAAGCAGGTGGAGGTCGGACAGCTGGTCGCCCCCGGCCAGCCGCTCATGAGCATCGTGGCCGACACCGGAATGTGGGTGACGGCCAACTTCAAGGAGACGCAGCTCGCGAGGATCCTGCCCGGCCAGCCGGTGGAGTTCGAGATCGATGCTTATGGTGGCTGCGTAGGCGAAGGAAAGGTCGCGAGCGTCAGCGGAGCAACGGGAGCGAAGTTCGCGCTCCTTCCGCCCGACAACGCTACCGGCAACTTCACCAAGGTCGTGCAGCGTGTCCCAGTCCGCATCGCGGTGACCAAGCCCTGTGCGGGGAATCATCCATTGCGACCAGGGCTCTCGGCGGTCGTTCACATAAACACCGCGAGCCGGTGAGCAGCGCGGTACTCATTTCTTCCGGAACGGCGTCCTCGGAAGATCGCTACGCCCACAAGTACATCATCGCCGCCACGGTGACGATGGCGGCGATGCTGGAGCTGATCGACACATCGATCGTAAACGTCGCGATTCCGCACATGATGGGGAATCTGGGCGCGACGCTCGATGAGATCGCATGGGTTTCGACCTCGTACATCATCGCCAACGTCATCATCATTCCGATGTCGGGTTGGCTATCGGCGTACTTCGGCAGACAGCGCTACTTTAGCGGCTCGATTCTCCTCTTCACTGTCGCGTCCTTTTTCTGCGGCTCGTCGCACTCCCTGCTCGGGCTCATCTTCTGGCGCGTGATCCAGGGAATTGGTGGCGGCGCCCTTCTGTCCACCGCGCAGGCGACGCTTTACGAGTCGTTCCCCCCGGAAGAAGCGGGAACCGGCATGGCGATCTTCGGCGTCGGCGTCATGGTCGGCCCGACGCTTGGACCTACCCTTGGGGGATGGATCACCGACAATTATTCCTGGCCGTGGATCTTCTACATCAACGTGCCGCTCGGAATCATCGCGGCGATCCTGACCGTCACGTACGTCCACGACGCCGAGCACCAGGAGCGCGCCGACAAGATCGATTATATAGGGATAATCCTCCTCACTCTCTGTGTGGGCTCGCTGCAATGGATGCTCGAGCGAGGTGAGCGCTATGACTGGTGGGATTCGCGCTTCGTCACGATGCTCGGCTTCACGGCGCTCCTCTCGGGAATCGCGCTGATCTGGCACGAGCTCACGACCGACGAGCCGGTGATCAATTTTCGCATTCTGAAGAGCCGGCAGTTGACTGCCGGCGTGACATTTGGATTGCTGCTCGGCTTCGCGCTCTATGGCTCCGTCTTCATTCTCCCGGTCTTTCTCCAGCAGCTGCTGCAGATGACGGCCTGGCAGACGGGAAAGATCATCCTGCCGGGAGCGATCGCGTCGGCCGTCACAATGGCGGTGGTCGGGAGAAACGCGATGCGATTGGACGCACGGTACACCGTCATTGTCGGAGCATTTCTCTTCTTCTGGTCGATGCTCAAGATGTCGCATCTCACGTCCGCGAGCGGGCAGTACGATCTGTTCTGGCCGCTGATCCTTCGCGGTGTCGCGCTCGGCCTGATCTTCGTTCCTCTCACCAACGCGACGATGGCCGATCTGAAAGTGAGGGATCTCGCGCAGGGCACCGGCATGTTCAATCTCATGAGGCAGCTCGGCGGCTCGCTCGGAATTGCGGTGATGGCAACGCTGCTCGCGCACTTCATGTCCGTCGAGAAAGCGGTTCTAGTTGAGCACGTCGGTGCGAACGATCCGCAGACTTTGAGCCGTCTCACATTGATCACGCGCGGTCTTATTGCCCGCGGAATCAATCCGATGACCGCGCAGCAGCAGGCGCTGGCGATTCTCGACCGACAGGTCACGGTTCAATCGAGCATGCTCGCGTTCTCCAAGATCTATTTGTACAGCGGCCTCGTGCTTGTTTGTGCGCTGCCGCTCCTGCTGTTGTTCAGAACGGGTCGCGCACGTGGTTCCATGGGGCCGGTTCACTAGCCTGCCCTCGGCCGCTCGCCGCGCGGATCGCGGAGGGCGCGCCAAGCTCCTTCCGCCCGTATTTTTTGGCCGAAGCCCGGCCACTCGCTCCATTAGCCCCCTCAACAGTTGACCGCACCCATACGTATTTCTGATGAGGAGCGAGAGCTCGTAAGTCTGGCCCGGAAGGGAGACGAGCGGGGGTTTGCCGGGCTCGTGCGTCTGCACCAGCGGCGCGCGTACAT
>JALYKM010000102.1 GCA_030774785.1 Gemmatimonadota bacterium | reverse complement strand
TCTCCTTGCTTTCCGTTTCTACCCGGAGCGGCTGACCGCGTGCGTCGGTGATGGAGACGACGTCGACGTCGAGCATCGTCGCGCGTCCCTGGCCGGTGTTGTGGTGCAGCGACAGGTCGCGGACGATTCCATTCCACTTGCCTGTGAACCCGACGGTCAGCTTCTCGGTGACATCGAGCGATCCATCGGAGTGAACGGTGAGAAGCGCATCAAAGTCGCGGATGCGGATGGAGCGGCTCTGTGCGCTCGCATCACTGGCAAGCGAAAGCGCGAGTGCGCCAATTAGGAGGAGTGCGCGACAGCTCGTCCTCACGATGAAACGGGAAGCTGGAAACGGGAAGCTGGAAACGGGGAGCTGGAAACGGGAAGCGGTTAGAAGCTGACTTTGGGCAGCTCGCGCTCGCCCGCCGCGGCCTCGAAGAACTCGAGCTCATGATATCCCATGGGGCCCGCGACGAGGTTCGAGGGAATCGTAGAGATCGCGGTATTGAGATCGCGCACCACGGCGTTGTAGTAGCGCCGGGAGTTCTGGACAGCCTCTTCTATAGTAGCGAGCTGCGCCTGGAGATCGCGGAAACCGCCGGAGGCCTGGAGCTGCGGGTAGGCTTCTACCGCTACGGTGAGTCCTCGCAGAGCAGTCGTGAGCTCGCCCTCCGCTTCCGCGCGCGCGGCGGGGCCGGCGCTCTGTGCGGCGACCGCTCTCGTTCTGGCCTGAGTTACCGCATCGAGGGTTCCGCGCTCGTGGGCGGCGTAGCCCTTAACCGTCGAGACCAGGTTTGGGACGAGATCAGCCCGACGTTTGAGCTGGACGTCAATGTCGGACCAGGCGTTCTCGGCCCGGACGCGAAGCGAGACCAGGCGGTTGTATAGCGAGACGCCGAGCAATACGAGAACGGTGACGACGATCAGGAGGCCGATCAGCATGGTTTGCGGGGCTCGAGGTAGGACGAAAGTTGTACTTCGCCGATAGCTGGGTCAACGACTTCCACCGTAAATTATCGGCCTCTGCATCGGGAATTACGACATGGTTTTGACGAAGAAGGCCGTCAGGTGTCTCACATGCATCGTGCTGATGATCACGTCTGTGCGGTTGTCTGTGGCTGACGCGCAGGTCCTGGCGGAAAGATCCGACTGGCCGGCTGGGGTGCAGGCGTTGCTCGAGCGGTTCGACTCGACGGCGACGAGTGCAACCACGCTCGATCCGAGGGGACGGGCCGCGCTCTTCACCGACGACGCCACATTCCTCAACGCATTCGGAAATCGCGTTGATGGAAAGCCGGCCCTGGACTCGACCTTGGCGCGCATTTACGGCGGCAATCAGTTCCGGCGCGCAAAGATCGAGCGACTCGATCGCCGAGTGCGTGTCCTGACGCCGGATCTGGTGCTGGTGGATCATCTCGAGCGGCTGACGGGGCAGGGCGGAGGCAATGGACGCGTCAATCCTCCGCGAATGACGCACATCACGCTGGTCCTGCGACAGGTTCGTCCGGCTGATTGGCGAATCGTTTACTATCGCGCCGGCGACAATCGGAACCTCGAACAGGAGAGGCAGCAGCGCGTGACCCAGGAGGCTTTGGAAAACGACTGGCCGAATCTCGCCAAGTATCGCGACGCGAACGCCAGGCTCGCCCAGCCCGCTCCGAAAGAGAATCGCGTCGTGTTTTATGGAAACTCGATCACGGAGGTGTGGGCGCAGTTCTTCCCGGCGATGTTTCCCGGAAAGCCGTATATAGGTCGCGGGATATCCGGTCAGACGACGCCGCAGCTGCTGGTGCGCTTCAATCAGGATGTCGTCGCACTCAAGCCGAAAGTCGTGGTGATACTCGCGGGGACCAACGACATCGCGGGCAACACCGGCCCATCGACGATCGAGATGATCGAGGACAATCTCCGGTCGATGGCGGAAATCGCGAAAGCGAACGGAATCCGCGTCGTGATGTCGTCAGTGTTGCCGGTCTACGATTACCCATGGCGGCCGGGTCTGGAGCCGGCGCCCAAGATCATGGCGCTCAACGCGTGGATGAAGGATTACGCCGCCAAAACTGGCGCGACCTACCTGGACTATCACTCGGCCATGCAGGACGAGCGACACGGCATGCGCGCAGGACTCGCCAGCGACGAGGTGCATCCCACCGAGGCTGGTTATCGCGTCATGGCGCCGCTGGCCGAGAAGGCGATCGCGCAGGCGCTGCGACGTTAGTCAGGCTGGGTTGGTCGCACTCAACCCAGAGCTGCTCGCGCAATCAGAACCAACCCTATCCCGACAATGACGGCTCCGATGACGCGCGCGATGCGGCCACCGGCCGGTGCGATACGTTCGACAGTTATCGCCCCCGCGACGACAGCCATGGCGCGAAGGTCCATTATCCCGATGACGAGAAGGGTTGCCATCAGACCTGCACTGCACCGGGTGCAGTGTAAGCCGAGGCGCAGTCCGTGTCGCCAGGCGGTGACAACGTCGCCCGGCAGTGTGCGGTTCGGTCCGGGCGCGTCCCGATAGCAGGCAAGGTGACGCGCCTTCCACGCGGTAAACTGGATTAGACCGGCGATGAGGACTACCACACCAATCGCGATCGGAACCGCGCGCGCCACCACCGGCTGCTGCAACTCGATCGCCGCCAGCGCCGCGCCGAGCGGAAAAGCCGCCATTCCGAACACGGTCCAGACAATGAAGTAAGCCACGCCCACGAGCGCGGTCAGGCGACCGAGGTGCGCCTCGCTTGACCCGCCGACGGCCTGGCGGTAGCGCCGCAGGCTCGGGATCAAGGATGGCAGCATCATCGCCACCATCATCACGATCCACATACCGAGGAATGACGCGGCAGTGCCGGGCCACGTTTGTCCGGGCATCCGTATCCACGCCATCGACATCGTCCAGCCGCCGGGCATCGACATCCCGCCCATGGCCGACATGGACTTGCACCACGCGACCGTCACCGCCGCGCTGGCGGCGAAGATCAGCGCGGAAACGCCGAAGAACGCGTGCTCGAACGATCGCTCAGCGCTTGTCGTACTCGTCATGGCGGCGCCACCACATGCCGGTCTCGTTACGCCCCTTGGGCGCGCGGTCGAGCCACTGGTACATGCCCCAGAGACCGTCCAGTCCGCGCGCATAGGTGGAATAGGTGTGGTAGACGATGCCGTCCTCGAGCGCGAACGCGCTCATGCCCGGCCTCTCGCGCGTGTATGTGGCCGGGTCGGTTCCCGTCATGAATGCGTTATCGGCGACAGGATTTCCTGACATGCGGGTCGCAATCCCGTCGTCGCCGCGCCATTCCCACGCCGGCTCGCGCTGGAAGTTGTATTCGATACCGCCATCGCGCTGTTGCTGCTCGGTGAACTGGACGTTGAAGTCGGCGTTGAAATCGCTGCCGAACGAGGACGCCCAGGGAAACGTCCATCCCATTCGCCGCTTGTACGGAAGTATCTTCTCGAGAGGCGCCCGCGACACCGCCGAAAGCGTGACGTCGTGGTTGGCCAGGTGGACGGCGAAGCCGTTGAATCCGTCCGCGATCGTCGAGCAGGTCGCACACCCCGCCGTGTAGTCCGGCCCGAACATGTAGTGGTAGATGAGGAGCTGCGAGCGACCTCGGAAGAGGTCCGCGAGCGAGGCGCTCCCTTCCTCGGTCTCGAATCGATACTTCTTGTCGATCCGAACCCACGGCAGCTCCTGCCGCCGTCGTGCCAGCTCGTCGCCGCGGCGCGTGAGCTCCTTCTCTGCCTCGAGCAGCTCGAGCCGCGCTGTGAGCCACTCTTTGCGTGTTCCGCTCTTGTGCCTGGTCATCGCTCGTAATTTCCCTTTCGTTGATGTAGCGTCTGATGGAGTCGGGCCTTGGGTTTGTCTTCGCGATCGTCCTCGACGAAAGCCTTCAGTCGACCGATTGCCGCATCCCAATCGGCCGAGATCTGGTCGAGCGAGCGCCGCGCTTTCTCGAGACGCCTGGGCTCCAGCTCAAAAATCCGCTCGCGCCCACGACGGACATCCCGCACCAGGCCGGCCACACCGAGCGTCCGCAGCTGCTTGGTGATCGCCTGGCGCGTGACGCCCGATCCCTCGCTCAGCCGACTGATCGAGAGAGGGCCCTCGACGCAGAGTCGCGCCACGAGCCCTGCCCTCGTTGAATCGCCGAGCGCGGCGAAAACCGGAGCGGCCTCGCTGAGCCGCGCCGCCACGGCGGTGCTACTTCGAGACATACCGCTCGATGCTCTTCGCCTGCGCGGTCCAACCCTTATCGTCCATTCGATACGCTTCGGCGCGGCGTGCCAGTGGAATGCGATCGAAACCGGACTCCACGATGGTGAGAGTAGTGCCGCCATCGATCTCCTCGAGGGTGAATTCGACGAGCGTCGTCGGCTCCTGCGAGTAGTCGATTTTGGGATCGATGGGGTAAGGGTGCCATCTGTACGAGAAGTAGCGCTCGGGCTCGATTCGCTCGATCATGAATTCCATCGTCATCTGCTCGTATCCCGGATTGGCATTTCTGGCGACGGTAGTTCTGCCCTCGGCGAAGTCGCCCTCGAACTTCATCCGGAACCACTCGCCGAACTCCTGTGAATTGGCGATGGCCCGCCACACCCGGGACTGCGGCGCGTTGAGCTGAATCCTCTTCTCGATTCGATCTGTGTCAGTCATAGTCGTTGTCATATGCAGCCTCCTTGGTTGCATAACAATAAAAGGGCTATGGGTGATACGCAACCCCCCGGTTGCATATCCCTGGTCGCTGTTCGCCGTGGCAGCCCGCGAGGCCGTTTACTGGCGCCGTTCCAGCACTACTATCGGCGGGCCGACGACGAGCAAGTGTGCCACCGCCACGAGTATCGAGCCGAACGCGAGAAGCGCGCCCGGCTTCGCGTGCGTGAACGGCAGCACGAGGAAGTGCATCGCCAGCCAGATAAATATCCCGTAAGCGCCTCCAACGAAGGCGGCTCGGATTGGTGTGAAAGTGGCGCGCTGGAGGGATTCGCTCCGCTCGTAGGCGAAGATCCAAACCACGCTCCAGGCGAGAGCGACGGAGAAGTGGAGCAAGAGTCCGAAGAAGGCCGCCCACCACCCGCCCGCGAATGCAGCCTGGCCCATGACTGCGTAAGCGATTCCCTGGAACACCCGCTCGACGGTGGTCCGCCGGAGAATCAGGACGAACACTAGCAAGACGTAGAGTCCGTCCAGTACGAACACTGCCGCTGCCGCGCGTAACACGCGGCCCATCACGCCGCGATCGGGCGCGGCTAGGCCGGCTTCGACGCCCACGCCCGGTCGTTACACCGCGTCGGACAGACTCGTGAAGTTGAAATCCTTGGCCTTGATGGGCGGCATCACCACCGGGCCACCCGCTTCGCTGCCACCGATCCGAACCGCAGGACCGATCGCCTCGAGATTGCTGAGCAGGAACAGCGGCGACTCGTTGAACCGGAAGTTCTTGATCGCCTTCGAGATCTTTCCGTTCTCGATGAGGAACGTCCCGTCGCGCGTGAGTCCCGTGAACAGAATCGTTCGTGGATCAACCGGTCGCAAATACCACAGGCGCGTGACGAGAACTCCGCGCGGAGTGGACTTGATCATGTCATCCATCGATGTCGTGCCCCCTTCCATCTTGATGGATGACGGGCCACCCGTGGGCTGCTTGCCTTGCTTCTGCGCCCAGAAGCGGGAGTAGAAGAGCTGCTTGAGCATCCCGTTTTCGACCCAGACCTGACGCGACAGCGGAAGTCCCTGGCCGTCGTAGGGCTGAGCGAGTAGCTGAGGATCCTGCGGATCGGAGAAGATCGTGACCCGCTTGTCGACGATCTGTTCGCCGATCTTGTTTCCGCCGCCCTGTTTCGCAAAGGCACTCCTTCCCTCGTCGGCGGAGCGCGCGGCGAGTGCGAAACCCATCACCCCCACAAGATCGCCCACGGCCTGCGGCTCGAGTATTACCGTATATCGTCCCGGCTCGATCGCCACAGGGTTGCGCGACAGCCGTGCCTTGTCGATGGCGTGTGCGGAGAGGCCGGGGAAGTCGATCTGCTTCCAGTCCGGATGCTCGGCGCCCGCCCACCCCGAGCCGGTGCCGTCGTCGGTCCGCACTGTGAGCGTGTAGTTGGCTGTCGTGGCGCGGTTGTACGCAAAAAGCCCCTTGCTGTTGCCGATCGCGTTGGCGCCGGCGTTGACGACGATGAATCCCGCGGCCTTCAGGTCGCCCGCTTTTCGCGCGGGCTCGAGCGCCGTCAGCGCGGCACGCGCGCGATCGGTCGGGGTGAGATTGGCCGTCGAATCGAAGTAGCCGTTCACCGGCAGATACTTCTGCTGAGGGAGTCCCGGCATCGTTTCCGGATCGTCGGGGGAAAGTTTTGCCAGCGTTTCCGATTGCTCGACGGCGCGGCGCAGTGACTCATCCGACAGGTCGTTGGTCACCGCTGCTGCGTGCTTCTTTCCGAACGCGCTCTGGATGCCGAGCGTTCCATTGACCACTCCGCCGGCGGTGGACACTTGATTGGCCGCGAAGCGGATGTCTGCCTGGTAGCCGCTGTTGATATTCACGGAGATTTCGTCGGCCTTCGACATCTTCACGACTTTTTCTATCAGCGCCTGCGCCTGTTCGCGCGGCATCACCGCACCGTCGGGGATTGACACCGCTGCCTTTTCGAGGAGCCGCTTCGGCTCCCCTCTGAAATATCCGGAGCGGCTCATGCCTTCCTCCCGGTGTTGATCACGTTGATGTTGCGGAACCGGCTCGGCACACAGCCGTGACTGACCGCGTTCGACTGGCCCGGTTGCCCCTTGCCGTCGTTGAATGCGCCGCCCATGAAGTAGCTCTTCTGCCCGCCGATCATGTCCATCGAGTTCCAGAAATCGGGGGTGCGGATCTGGTAAGCGACGTCCTTCAGCTGGCCGACGATCTTTCCGCCCTTGATCTCGTGGAAGACCTGTCCGCCGAACTGGGCGTTGTAGCGCTGCTGGTCGATCGAGAACGAGCCGTCACCCTCAATGGCGATTCCCCTGTCGGTAGCGGCGATGATGTCGTCCCAGCCGATGTCCTTGGTGCCCGGCAGCAGCGACACGTTCGGCATCCGCTGGAACTGCACCGTTCCCCACGAGTCCGCGTTGGAGCAGCCGTGCGACCGCGTCGGCTT
>JALYKM010000101.1 GCA_030774785.1 Gemmatimonadota bacterium | reverse complement strand
GGCGTTGACTGTGATTCTGAAATTGCCCATGTGGTGAGAAGTGGTGAGGAGTCGTGAAGCAGAGAAATCCGGAGCCCCCAGAACAAGTGGGAACTCCGGACTCTCGCGATTACTTACTGTTCAGTGAGGCCGGTGAAGTAGCCGAACTTCTTCCGGTTCTTCCAAATCAGCTGCAGCGGCACGTCGATACGGAACACGATCGCGCTCCGATCTTCTCTCTCCTTACCGTCGCCCCACCGCATCGAGCCGTCCTTGTTCGGGAGCAGCTGCCAGCGGGTGAGCCCGCTCATGTCGCCGACGATCGTGTAGCCATTCGGGACTCTCCGTGACTTGAAGAACTTCCGTCCCTTCGACTTGACGTCGCCGTCCATTTCCATCGCAAACGGATCGTCGTATCTGACCGCTGCCTGGTACAAGGACAGCTGGTCGCGATAGACGCCCTGCGCCATGAAGATCTTGTTGATCTTGCCGCCGCCCTGGTTGTTCACTTCGTCTGCAGCTCCGTGGAGCCTTACGCCAGAGAAGCGTCCGCCAGTGGTGTCCGCCTTGGCAACGACCCAATTCGCGTGCGACAGGCCATGCACCGACGCGGTGAACATCCCGTCGACCATGCCCACGAGTCCGCGGTTGTAGTCGGACTTCGCATTGTCTAGCGTGTTCGCCTTGACGACCTGAAGGTTGTTGGTTGCGTCGGCCGTTGGCGCGACGTCGAACGTGATCGTCAACGACGGCGTAGTCGTCGAGATCGCGGTGATCTTGCCGACCGCTCCTAGCACCAGGACTCCGGCGTTCAGGACCGCGACGCGCTCGTTGACGCGGAACTTGTCAGCGATAAAGGCCGCGTTCGTGATGTCCGACCGGCCGTAGCCGTTCTTGAGCGTGATCGTCTGCGACGTCGCGGTCGTGATGTCGGTGTCGGTCAACGCGAGGATCGCGGTCGAAGAGCCCCAGAAGTAGTCCGACTTCTGGCGTGAGATCGCGCGAACAGCGTGGAGAGAGTTGTGCTTCAGAACCTTCCGGATCTGGGTGTCTCCGCCGTGCTCGTCGATGTACATCTGGAAGCGCGAGCACTCGAATCTCTTGTTGAGGAAGATTGGAGCGACCGAGATTTCTTCGGCGTTGGGCGAGCTGGCGACCGACTCGTATGCGCCTTCGTCGATCGACGAAACGCCGCCATCTTCGTTCAGGTCGACCGGAGCGGTGACTTCACGGAGCGACCAGTCGTAGCTGGCATCCTTGATAGACGAGATCAGCTCGTCCTCTTCGCACTCGAACTGGATACCGTCGCCGATGTCTCCCTGCACTTTGCGCCAGATCTTGTTGCTCTGCGCAACGGTCGCCGGCGTCTGCGTGATGATGGTCATCACGGCACCGAGCGAGATCGCGACAGCTGCTAGAGCAGCGAGCCGCGGATTGCGATACTTGTGGTTTAGCTCCATGTGGAGCCTCCTTGAAAGAAAAAACCCGCGTCAGCCATCGTGGCCGGCGCGGGAGTGTCCCGTTTATAGTTGGTGGTCTGTGCCTTTCCGCGTCCTAGCGCGCGGCTCGGGTTTCCATTGAACGCGCCAGCAGTTGTTTCCGCCGGCGCGACAGACCTTTATGTCGTCATTCCCTGTCCGATCGCATCCATTCGTCGTACTCTTCTCGACTCTTGAAGCGTCCGGTGCCCTTCTCGCGTGGCTGCGCGGCAGTGCTCGTTCCCGAGCTCGCTGCGGGTGCTGCCACCCGAGCTCCTGGCCGGCTCACGCCCAGCTTCCGTCTGTTGGCTTCCGCAGCTTGAGCGGCCGCCTTGCTCGAGACAACCGTCCGCGTCTTGATCGCCGCAGCGGTCGTGATCTGATCCAGGAGAGCGGCACCATCGAAGATGTAGTCGCCCTTCTTTAGACCGTATCGCGGGTCGTCCCTCTGAGAGATCGTCAAGAGCTGCCTCGCTCTCGGAGTAAACCGCGCCCTGAGCTCTTTCCTGTCCTCGTCGTCCAGGACTTTCATCGCCGGCATTCTGAAGATCTCGTCCAGCGTCCGCTCGAGCTCGCCCGATGCGGTCGTAGAGTGCGTCTCTTCTTGCTCTTCCGGTGACGGTCGCGACCGTGCCTCGAGCTGCTTCTCTCGATGCTCGAGCTTTCGCTCGCGGATCGTGTTCCTGTAATCCGGAAGATTCTGCCGGAAATTGACTGCCCACTCGTAAACAGACTCGTCCGAGTCGAGTGTCGCCAAATCCTTAAAAACGAGATCCATCAAGGCATCCGCCTGCACGTCCTTTTCGGTGAGACCCGTCCGCGCTTGCTCGATTGAACGAGTCATCTCGCGCTTCTCGCGTTGCCAGCTGCCGTTATGCACGGCCGCAGCTGCGAGCGCTTGCTTCAGGTTGGGGATCGCTGACTCGGGGATGTACAGTCCGTCGCCGGCGTAGTGCTGCGCGCCAGCTAGGGTGTGCTCGCCCTTGTCGCCCTTATATGTGAACGGTGCCGGCTTAGCCGGTGCTTTCTTCTCCACAGCTGGCGTCGCGGCAGCTGCGGGAGCAGCGGTGGCGAGCTCGTTCGGGAGGCGATCGTCTTCGTCGAGGTCCGAGTCTGCGTCCAGGAGGGGATCGAGATCTTCGGCGTCTGCCGCTGTGGGCTCTTCGCCCGTCGGCTCTGCCGGATCGTCGGAATCTCCGGAGTCTATCAGTCCAGGTTGATCCTCTACTTCCTCATCGACGATCAGCCCTGGCTCGGCGTTACTTCCTATCATAAGAGCGGTTTCCTTTACTTAAAAGGTTTGTAGTTAAGGTTGGAGCGTTTTCCTTTACTTAGGCGGCCGCGCGGTGGCGGCGGGGGGTGCGTTACCTTCAGATCCAGCAGCCGGTGGAGAAGCAGACGAACCGCCCTTCGACGCGAGCTCCTGTTCCGCTTGAACTTGCTGGGCCTGTTGCTGCTCGGCGACCGTTGAGACGCCGGCGGCAGAGCGCATCTGCTGGTATTCCATGACGAGCGTCTGCTGCCAGGCGAGCGGGAACCGGAAGAACTTCTTGGAGGCTTGGGCTCTCGCGAGCTCGTAGTGCCTGGTCGTGGCGACTGCCTGCTCCAAGTCTACGGGCACGCGCTGGAATGGTGAGGGGAGCGGTGGCGGCGCTTGCATGGCGGCTGACGCTGGGTCCGCGCCGATCTGCGTCGCGACCTGGACTGCCTGGCCCTGCACTTCGTTGAATTGCTCGTGTTGAGCCGTGAGCTCGAGAAACTCCGGGCTCGGCCCCTTGTTCCATGCCGCCAGTTCGCGCCGGATCTTCATTAGATGCGGGTTGTCCTGCAGTCCCAGGACCGGGGCCAGGGAGCTGGACATCAGCTGTTGATACTCGATCGGCGTAATGACACCGGTCTCGATCTCGTCGAGCGCCATCTGCCGCTTCGCCGACGTGCCGAGCATGGTGAACGAGCCTCGAGCGATCTTGACGTCCTTCGTCGACCGGAGATCTGCACCAGTCCATGCCTCTTCCTTGTACGAGCCGTCTTCCGCTTCGTACTTGGCTCTACGCTCCGCGGTGAAGAAGATCCTCATTAGTTGCAACACGATCCTATTCGACCTGGTATAGAAGTCGGCCAGGTTCACCCGGATCTGCGCCAGCCCTTTCTGTGCTTCCTCGATGATCGTTCGGGCGTGGACACCGGAATCAACCGACGGATCTTCGACGCCCTGCGCTGCCTGTTGCAGCGAGCTCTCGTCGTTCTCTTCGGCCGACATTTCTGCTCTCAGCTCCGTGCCAACGCGGGGGAACTCGGGCACTCGCTCGACCTCCGGCTTCCCCATCGGATTGACGTAGATCGGCTCGCCATTGCGCCGGCGCAGCTGCTTCGGCTGGACGATCGATCCGTCGGGTAGGAACGTGTGCGGATTGCCGAATCGGTGCAGATGTTCGATCGCGTACAGGTAGACCTGGGCTCGGATCTCGTCCATGGGCCCGACCTTTTCGACCAGGCCGATCCCGTACGGGTCGTCCGAGTCGTTGTCGTTCAGCTGCCGGCACTGTGACACTGGCAGCTCCATGAACTCTTTGCGCTTCTTGCTGTCGGGGAGCTCGAAATCAAACGACCACACGTCCTGCTCGAGCAGAACGTCATCGCAAACGCAGACAAGTGCACCCTCGGGATACGCTCCGTGGGACTTCATGTAGACGATCATCGTGAATACGATCGAGTCGTCGCTCGGTTTGCCGTTGTCGTCGATTATCTCCTGCAGCTCCATGAACTCGGGGATCGCGTCCAGGTGTCCCTCTGGCCGCCAGTTGACGAGTTTCAATATCTCCGACTCTGAGAGCGCATCCAGGCGATCGGGGTATGTATCTCGGAGATCGGACAGCGTCGACGCGCGCAGGATGTGGACGCCCTTGGCGTCAGCGATCGACGTGACCTTCTCCGGAATGAAAAGGAGGTTGTTGCCGGTCGTCAGCTCCGGCACGATCGACGGCAGCCAGGTATAGTCTGCCTCGAGCTCGCTCTTGGTGAGCGAGCCGTCCGGGGCGACGAACCGCTCGACGTATTCTTCCGGCTTGCAGCCAGTTCCCGTTTCCGGATCCAGGACGACTTGCTCCGGGCTTTCGTAGACGGTCGCCTTCGGGTGCGCCTGGCACGACTTCGCCACACGGCCGCCGCCAGTGGGATCGACTGTCCAGTGTACGAACGCGCTCGCGAACGTGGACGCCTTGTCGGATACGCGGTGCGTCACACTCACCATATTGAAGCCGGCCTCGCCGCCTTCGACCTTGAGCATCCGTGTCGAGTGCTCGGCTGCGTCGCGATCCTCCGGTGAATCGCTGGCGGGCTCTGCCTCTGGTACGGGATCGTCGGAGAGCAGGACGTTCGTCACTCTCCGCACGATGCGATCGCATTTGTTGGGCAGTGGTGGCGCGTTCGCCATGCCCAATGGCACGGTTGCCTCCCACTTGTCCTCAGAGCGATCGAGCTTGACGTGCCGGTGCCCGCGTCGCCAGAGGATATTGCGCTTCCAGACGGCGTTGCGCTTCGATCTCGCATTTTTTCTGCGCTCGCGGATGCGGACTACGGCCTTGCAGACTTTTAGCGGATCACGCTCGTCCAGGAGCTTACCGCGCTTTGGAGCGGTCGGGTCAGTATCCTCACCGATCGCCTCTTCGACTTCGACTCCCGCTTCGTCTTGGGCGGGGTCGCTTTTCAGATTTAAGGCCATAGGCGGCCTCCTGCGTTAATTCCGTCCCGACCAGTCGTCGAGATCGAGCCAGAGAAAGAACAGGAAGACGAAAATCCCCAATACGGCGACGACAGATGACACCCTACGGGCGATCTCCCTGGCGAAAGAGCTCCGCCAGCGCGTCGGGTTTCAGTTCCGGAGACTTGGCGAGCCGTCGCCAGGCTTCGTCTTCCTGTTGCCGGCGGAGGATCTCGTCGGTGCCGGCGATCTCGTCGATCGCGTCCTGGACTTCTCTCGGGAGCGCTCTTCCTGGTGGAGACGACCGGGGGGCGGACGGCGCAATCTTCGACGGCGCAATGACCTTCTCGAGCATGTCGCGCACGAAGTCATCGTAGCGGGCTCGCTCGAGCTGCAGATCACCGGCATACTGAGCCTCCTGCTGTTGCAGCCGTAGGCTCGCGTTATGGCTGTGAGCCTGCTCTTCCTTGAGTGCCTCGAGTAGATCCGCGTTCTGCTCGCGCTCGTGGTCGACCGTATTGTAGAGGTCCGCGATGTGGTCGCGCTGCGACTCTTGGACTTGCGCGTTCTGAGCAATGATCTCGCGCTTGTCGGAGATCTCTCTCTTGGCGGCCTCGTGTTTGGCCTCGTGCCTCTCCTTCCGCCATTCGTCATTGACGCGCGATCGTATAATGAATGGCAGTCTCATGGTCTGGCTCCCAAGCCGGCGGCGAAGAGTTGATCGGCCAGGCTCTCACCGGCGCGCGTCACTGTGGCGAGGAG
>JALYKM010000100.1 GCA_030774785.1 Gemmatimonadota bacterium | reverse complement strand
CTAAGATCGTGGTCTTAACTGTTCTACTGCTTGCGTTAATCGGCTTCGTTGTTCCGTACGCAATGGACAACGGTATCGCGAGATTCCGCCGCGATCCTGTTCAGTACCGGGTCGCGATGAACGCCCTACAGGACTTCTGGCTGGTTAATCGCGGCGGTGTGTCCAGCGTGATGACGCCGCGAGCGCGTGTGACGCGTGTCTGGGTAGACGAAGGACACTGTCACGATGCTCGCGCCGGCGGGGAGACTTCCGACTATCGTGCCGAGGTGCGCGGCATCTCGTGGTTTGCGATTCCAGGCCCGACCGTAGCCGTCTCATGTGGCGGCCTGCAGTGGCAGCGCCGCAAGTGAGCTTGAAACCGCTGACACGCCACTAGTCGGACGTGATTATCTGATACCACACGCCGCCTGCGCGGTAGTAGGCGATGCTGGCTTTTTCGAGGATGCCAACGTCGATAGCATCGTGATCGATCGGCTGCGGAATGGATTTGCCGTAATCATCGGTTGTTCTGTGCGCGAATGCGGCTCCGTGCAGCGTACCCAGCGTGTAATCCATTGCGACATTGAGAGAGTCAACGACCGCGCCGCTCTCAGCGCTAATGATTAGAGCCTGCGTAGAGGTGGGGAGCGCACAGGTCACCGCCCACTCGATCGTCCCCTTTGCCGTGAAGGCGCCTTTTACCGCGTTGTTTTTCTCATTTGCGTAGGGTTGCGGTATCATGCAGCCGCGCTCACGCAGCGTTGAACGCACACTGGCGGGAATCGAGTCGAAGCTGTCTGGCGGCAGTTTCCGGATCGCTGCAAATGCCACCGCATATTGGGAATCGGCCTGTTGTTTTGCGATTCGAGCCAGCGAGTCAATTCGCGCCTTTTCCGTACTTTCAGCGACTGCCTTAACTCGCGCGAACTTGCCCTTTATTGCGTTCGCGGCGCTGGCGGAATCGGCTTCGAGCTGATCGTCGTTCTGTGAGCAGGCGAGGCAAAGCATCGCCACCAGTAATAGTGACCGCATGCAAGAAGACGATTGTCCGGCCAGAATTGTCTCGGCTACTCGCCCGAAACCGCTATCACTCCACCGCCACCATCGCTGTCGCGACTGCGGTGTTGTCCAGTTTCGGTTGGGATGGGAATGTCAGCCGGCGAGTGAATTCGCGGCGCAGCAGCAGCATGCTGAGCGCAAGCTGAACGAGCACCGCGCCAACCGAGAGATACCATATCCAGTTCAGCTGAAACCCCGCCGTGCGCGAAAGCAGGATGGCCGGCACGGCGACGAGCAGAATGCGCGTACCGGAAGCCACCAGCGACGGAACCGTGTTTCCCATCGCCTGGAACATGCTCGACGCAACGAAGATCAAACCGGATGCAACGAAGTTCCACGACACGATGCGAAGATACTCTGTTCCAACGGCCAGCACGGCGGGGTCCTTTGAGAACACACCGATCAACGCGTGAGGCGCGATGAGACAGACGATCACTACAGCGCCATGACCGCCGAGACCATGACCGCTGCTTTGCGAAACGTGTCGACGACGCGTTCGCGGCTGCGTGCGCCGAAATTCTGTCCAGCGACCGGCGCAACTGAAAAACCGAGCGCGACAGCGGGCATGAACATGGCCTGAATCACCCGCTGTCCGATTCCAAAGCCTGCTTGCGCCGACGCGCCAAACGGTCGCGCGATCGCGTAGACGACTACGAGGTACACACCCATCATCGCGAACTCGAATCCGGAGGGCAGACCGATGGCCAGCATCTTCCGCCAGAGCACGAGTCGTGGCTTCTGATCGGCGCGCACGAATCGAAGGTATGACTCCTTTCCCAGGAAGTACGTGCCGAACCATATGACGGCGACCACGATTGCGATGAGAGACGAGATCGCCGCGCCGGCAACGCCAAACGCGTGGCCCGTTATCCAACCGAAAATGAGAAACGGTGCCAGCACCATGTTGATGATTACGGAGCCGGTGGAGACGACCATACCGGCCTTGAAGTTTCCAACTGCGCGCAGGGCGGCGCCCGCCGCGACCATCAGGAACTGCAGTGCCATCGCCGGAATGAACCAGAGAAGATATTGAGCCGCGAGCGCGGCCGTCTCAGCATCGGGGCTCAACGCGCGACTGTACGGAAGTCGCACCAGCATTCCCACAATCAGAAAAACAATTCCTGTAACGATGGCCAGCACCTGCGCCTGATTGAACATCAGCTGCGCATCCTCGCGGTTCTTTCTTCCGACCGCGTGCGACACGACGGTCGTCGTGCCGACCCCGAGCATCTGTGTCAGGGCGAGCACGATAAAGGTAAAGTTGCCGGCTATTCCAACGGCGGCGACCGCGTGGGTGCCGAGCCTGCCGACCCAATAGAGGTCGATCAGGAAATACAGCGTTTGGAAAATCATCGTCACGAGCATGAAGCTCGTGGTCTTCAACAGATGCCTGGTGAGCGGTCCGGTGGTGAGGTCTTCCATCGTTCCGCTAAGTTAGCTCGGGCGCAGTAAGTTTCCGAGCCGAAATTGACTATCTTCCGCGGCTCTTCCCCGAGGAACTCTCATGGAGATGCCCCCACCAAGGATTGTCAGGGAGCCGCTCACGCGCTCGGAACTCGTAACGATCGCATCCGAGCAGTTCGGAGATATGGTGAAAGCCGTGGTCGACGTCGAGCGGAAGATCATGGCGCTGGGAGGGGAGCTACATTCGGATGAGGAAGCGGTACTTCTTGATGACGGGTCATCGCAGCGCAACCTGTGGGGCATCAACCTTTACCCGGCAGAGGACGAGGCGAACTGGATCGAATACGATTCGATGATCAATGTGCGACCATCACAAGGAAACCGGACGCGTGGCGTTGAAGACGCTGGATTGCGCGAGCAAATTCGACGGATCGTGAACGGTTTGGTGAAATAGTGAAGACGTCGCCGCGAGGCCACGCCGATCTCGCCGCTGGGCGGTGGGAGTCGCTAACCCTGGTTGAGCAGCTCGCGAACGTGGGCAGTGAGGTGGACAGGGCGATCAAGGCGCATGAAGCCGGTCGCGCCGATCGACGCGACGCCGCGGTCGATCGCGGCCTCGAGCTGTTCGATCTTACGGCGGCAGATCAGCGCTGGAGAGGACCGCGCCGCCGCGAGGTGCTAAGGGCAAGGGACGAATTCTGCGCGCTGTTCTGGGGCGAGCACGAGCAGGCGGGGTCAGCTGCGTCACTCAGCCGGTACTTTCTCCACTTCGCCGTCGCGGCGCGACGTGCGTCCGGCCGCGGCTGAACACACCATTTCAGGTTTTCGGTGGGGATTGTCAGGGGCTCGTTCGACTTAGCGCTCCGCGATGTGCACTCCGCCGTTCGTGGTTACGACCCGCACTAAAGGTCCACCGGATCCCAGCTGCGTTGATATGCGTCGGGTCAGCGAGCCACGCACCGTGATCGGGAAGTCCACTCGCATCCCTCCGTTGGTCGTTCCGGTCTCGAGCTGCGCATTGTAGCCGCGCGGCACATACACAGTGGCGCCTCCGTTCGTCGTCTGGAGATCCAGACCCTGACCCTGCCAGGTCGTTCCCGAAAGATTTGCAGTCACGCCGCCGTTAGTCGTCCGCGCTCGCACGCTGCCGCCAACGTCAGAGAGACGAATGCCGCCATTCGTGGCCTCGAAGTTCATTTCCCCTCTAACATCCTCGGCGGAGATCCCCCCATTCTCCGTAATCGCCTCGAGGTTTGTCTGGTTGGGAACGTAAACGTCGTAACTCACCGACCACGACGTGTGATTGCCCTGCGAAGGCTCTTCGGAGCGGATTCGTCCGCCGTCCGTGAAGATTCGAATCTGACGGGCGATCTCGCTTGCGGTCGCATCGTCATCGGCACTCGCCTGGACTCGGGCAACAATCCTGACATCACGTCGGTTCTCGCCGATGAACGCCACGCCGCCGTTAGCTCTGCCATCCACCGAGATTGACGTCGCCGGAGAAATGGTGTATGTGCGCAGCTCACAAAAACGGGCCCGGTCACTGTTCCAGCCACGCTCACAGTTGTCGCGCCAGCGCTCGGCGCGATCCTCGGTTTGAGCGGTGGCTATTGTGGCGAGCAGAATCAGTGGAAAGACCAAGGCGGAGTAAACAGGGCGGCGCATGGGCGGGTGTCCGGTAGAAGTTGTAATCATTGGATGCATTGCGCCACGAAAAGGTTGAGGAAGCGAAAACACGCGACCTCACGCTTCAAACCTTGTCATCCTATGCGCCTGTCTAACTCCTGATCATCGCGCGCATGCCGGCAGGCCCACTTTCTCCCACCCAACAAATGTCTACGTCTCTTCGCTGCAGGATAATCGCCATTCTGATCGCAGGGCTTCTTCCGAGTACGGCGTCCGCGACATGGTCGATCGTAATACTCGACCCCAGGACACACCGTATTGGGGTAGCCGGGGCTTCATGCACGGGCTACGTGTACGGCATCATGGGTCTGCTGCCGGGCAAAGGGGTGCTCATTGCGCAAGCAATCAGCAGTGACCCGGCGATTCAACAGGGTATGAAGCTGCTCGACCAGGGCGCGAGCCCGGATTCGATATGGCGAGTGATCGGCAATCCGGTGTTTGACCCGCAGCTTTCGATTCGCCAGTATGCGCTGGCAACACTGCGCGGAGAGATCTTTCAGTACACAGGGGTCGGAACTCCCGATTACCACGGGGATCGCAAAGCCCCGAACGTTCTCGTTCAGGGAAATACACTGCCGGGGCCGGAAGTACTCGACCGTGTCATGGCCGCTATCCGCGACGCGCAGGCAGCGCAACGCAACCTCGAAGATGTGTTGATGGCCGGTTTGCAGGCCGGTGCGGATGCAGGTGGCGACAGGCGGTGTGGCGCACAGCGGGCGATGAGCTCCTTTCTCGTCGTAGCAGGTTCGGACGAACCGGTGGGACGTCCTTATTTGAGCATCATCGTGTTCGGCGCCGATAGCGCTGGCGTGAACGCTGTGGATTTCCTCCACAAGAGATTTTCAGAGTGGAAAGCGAGTGGCGGGCCGAAAAACCGTCGCTCGCGGATGGATTATCAGCCGCCGGCGCCCGCAGGTATGGTTGGGTCTAGTAGTCGCCACGGTCCCGGCGACGAATGAGATCCTCGACACTCACGAGACGCCCGCTGGACGAACGCTGCTGGCGCGCAAACCCCGTCGTGACGCCGTGATCGCGCATCCTTACGAAATCTCGGAGGCTGACATTCGTATAGCCCAGATCGCGGAAATCCTCGATGAACGATTCCGTGACCCCGTGATCGCGGGCCTCGAGTAGCTGACCGGTGGTCAAATCAGCGAAGCCGAATCGCCTGAGCGACGCAATGAAATCCGGGGTCACGCCGTGGTCACGCAGCTCCTGGAGGTCGTCGAGGGAAAGATTTCTGTATCCCGCGTCGGTGAGACCGCCGATGAACTCGCGGGACACTCCGTGGTCCCGAAGAGTGACGAGCCGATGCGTGTCGCCGACGCGATATCCAGCGGTACTGAGTGACTTCATGTAGTCGAGGTTGGCACCGTGCATCCCCATGACGACGAGCTGGTCGACGGACGGACGCTCGTATCCCTGCGCGCGTAGCTCGTCGAGCATCCTGTAGCCCACGTCGTGCAGCGCCAGCCAGTATTGCTGCTCGGTGGTCGGCCGCTCATAACCGCGTGAAGCAAGCTGCTGCGGGAACCGCGAATCCGGTGAGAAGGTGACGAAGCCGGTCCCGTGACCATCGCGCAACTGCCCCTCGAAGTTGAAGGTGCCGGCGTCCCGTACCAGCTGAAATCTGGCTGGCCCGCTGTAGGACGAGAGCTGCGACAGCGAAAGACCGCGCAATTCTGCGGGGAGCACGCCGAAAGACGTCGTTCCGTGCCGACGAGCTCCGTTCTCATAATGCTCGAAAGTGAGCTGGACGCGCTCGCGCGACGGCTCGTAATAGATTCGCCACGTGCCCTGGTCAGCGCTCTGCGCGACCGCAGCCGACGAAAAGGTTGCCAACAGCAGCAGGCAAAACGCGGGCGAAAATCGCCGGGTGGGATGTCCGGGATGGATTCGAGTTAGTTGCGACATTGGAGCTCCGAGCAGGGTGGTGGTGGGCAGCAGACGGCCCCTGCAATTGGATCAACCAGGCCGGGCAAAGGTTTGAAGGGTCGAAACGATCAGCGCTCGTTGATTGCGAAAACTGGAACCAGGGAGCACTATAAAAGCCCTTCGCCTTGCCTATACGAGGTACAAATGAAAGTCTCCCGTTTCCTCATCGTCGTGCTCGCCGCGCCGATCAGCCTCGCCGCCCAACAGCCGCCGGCTGGACTGCCCGCGAATCCGATCACCACGGCGTTCAAGACTAGAATCGCGGCGCAGAATCGCAACATTCTGCAGGCATTCGATTCGATACCCGAGTCGAAGCTCAGTTACAAACCGACACCCGCCCAGCAAAGCATTGGCTTCATCGCGCAGCACCTCGCCAACGACAATTACTTCTTCTGCAACAACTTTGGTGCGATGAAAGGAACTCGGCCGGCGCAGGACACAGCCACCGCTGATTCCGTCAAGGCGACCTGGCCAAAGGCGCAGTTGATGACGAGCCTCAGGGAGTCGTTCGCGTTCTGCGATCAGGCGATCAATCAACTCGATGACACAAAGCTCGCCGAGCCGGTGACGATAACCTTTGGCGGAAACTCGCGCACTGTCGCGCGCACGGGCATGGTGCTCGGCCATGCCATTGACCTGGCGGATCACTACAGCCAGCTCGCGAACTACATGCGTCTGAACAACATCCTGCCGCCGACCGCACTGCCGCGACCGCGTCCCGCAGGGAGCTGAGAGCAGTTACTGGCGTCGCGTCTCGAGGACGATCACTCGATCGATTGAATCGCAATCTGGAGCGAGCTAACCTCCAGACATCTCGCAGTTGATCATCCAGGGAATACCGAAGCGATCGACGACCATGCCGAATCGCTCTGACCAGAATGTCTTTGCGATCGGGTACAGCACCTGACCGCCGTTCCCCAGCTTCTCGAACAGCCTCTCGGCTTCATCCGCGGTTGGAACGTTCAGCGAGAGCGAGAACCCCTGCGGCTTCTCATAGCGGTCAGGAGGGACATCGGCGCCCTCTAACAGCTTTCCGCCAATCCTCACGCTGCCATGCATGATCTTGCTCTCCCATCCCTCGGGAACGACCTCTGCCATCGGCGAATCAGCGTAGCGGAAGAGGAGACCAGGTTTGGCACCGAGCACTTCCTCATAGAATTTGAACGCAGCTTCGCAATCGCCCTTGAAGCTGATGTAGGCCGACACTTCCAAGTGTGACTCCTTAGCGCGCATCATTCATTCTACGCGGCTGCGGATGTGTGTGCTGTGCAGCAATGAGGGTGAAGGGACTCTGGAGTCGAGCCCTTCACCCAAACCGTCAACATGTGCCTTGCGACTACTTGGGCGCCGTCATCTTGATGGCTGCCGCTGCCTGTTTGATCAGCGCGGCGAGCCGTCGCCCGTCGAAGTCCTCAAGCCATCGTTCGACTATCAGCCGACGGGCCGTAAATAGAGGGCACCCTGCCACCCATCGGCCGCAAATACGCCGAGAGCTGGCCACGGTGATGGATCGCATCGAAGAGGATGTACCAGAGGAATTGTCCGACGGGCTGCTCTGAGACCACCTTCCCGTTGAAGTAGAACTGCGCGACTCGATTCCACGAAGCGTCGTCCATCTCTTCAACCCGCTCCGTCAGCTCGTTCGACCAGCGCTCAAAAAGCTCGAGCATTTCCTTCAATGGCGGTGGTCCTTCGCTGATCCATTCCGCCTTGTATCGGGTCGCGGCATCCAGACAGGACTTTAGCTCCTTGGCCATCGTCCAAACCAATTGCTCGGCGGACGGAGAGCGCTCATGAGGCTTGTAACTGAGATTATCAGCCGGGAGCGCTTTCAGAACGTTCAGGAAGACAGGGATTTCTGCGCGGCGCCGCTCCAGATAGAATTCACGCGGTGTCATGCGGTACGCTCCTTTCTATGGTTGCTCGTCCAGTTGCGCGACGAGGCGCTTTGGCGCTACGCGGCGGTAGGTCGCCCCAACTATCATCTCCACGACCTCCCAATCAATATCTCCTTCGCTTCCATCTGTGGAGACCCAGCCGTGTTGCCCGACATTGGGAGTGGGATAGAAGTTGGACGGGCGATCACACGCGTAAAGGCTGGTCAAGACCAGTAAACCTGCAAAGACACGGGCTGCTACCACGGCAGACTCCCCTCCGTAAACGTATTACATTCCGCGCGAACTGCTTTCTCAAGGTCGGATCTACGCTGACATCCCACCCCGGAGTCCATTGCACATGGCTTCAGTACCCTACCTCATCGCAGCCGCTATTATCGCATCCGGTCTTTCTGGGTGCGAGCGGCGCAACGATGGAACACCCAACAATTCGTCAGAGTCAGTCCGATCGTCGATCCAGGCAGAGATCGATCTTAGCCTCGACGCTACGCGCCGGAAGGACATCGAAACTTTCATCGATGGCTTCACTCCCGATTTCAAGATCATCACTCCAAACGGATCACGCATAACCCGCGACACGCTCCGGACGAATGCTCTTCGCGATTGGTCAATCCCCGCAACGCGCGATCTATGGATGCGCATCGACAGCGTTGGCGCCGCCGGAGGGGACACCGCGGTGGTCTACACGTCGCAGCGCTGGGACCGCCTGATGCTGCAGCGCAACGGGACGACGCGTGATACAGTCGTAACCACCCAGAAGCACCGTGAAGTGTGGCGAAGGACGCAAGGAAGATGGCGTCGCACCGAGGTCAAAGAGCTGGGAGGAACTGTGGAGGTCAACGGCAAGCCTTTCACGCAGTAAAGCCCTCAAGTCGGCTTGAACATCGGCGCCGTGATCTCGAAAGCGAGTCGCTCCCGCCCGTAGCCATCGATCCTGGTTCTGGCGGGAATTGCACCGATCTTCTCCACCGCGCGCTGCGAACGGTAGTTCTCGGGGCCGATCAGAAAGATGACGCGGTCCACGAATGTGAACGCATGCCGCAGCATCAGCTCCTTCATTTCGCCGTTGTATTTCCCGCCCCAGTACGCCCGAGCCAGAAACGTCCACCCGATTTCGATTTCGCTCTGTTCGGCGTTGTAGCCGTGGTAGCGCGAGCCGCCGATGACATGGCCGTCCCTCGCGTCCGTTGCGATGAGCGCACCGCCGGAAGCCATCGCTTCATCGAAGAAGGCGCGGAACACGTCCGGTTGATAACGATCCCTTGCCGGGTGCTGTTCCCAGATCAGGGGATCAGCGGCGACAGCGAAGAGCGCCTCGAAGTCATCGCTGCGAAGCGGGCGGAGGTGAAGCAATTGGCCGCGCAAAACCGGCTGAAGATCAGGAGCCGGCGTGGTCTTCACTATCTCTCCTCTTCTACTTGATCGAGTAGCTCACACTGACATTCCAGATTAAGTCCTCACCTTCCAGGATGCTTGTCTGAATGGTCCTGTTGACCTGGGCTCCGATGGAAAGCGGGAGATCCCTCTTTCCAAAAGTCAGCACCGAGTTGACGTAGAACCCGTCCCTCGCGTCCGCCTTCAAGTAGTACACCTGTGGGACGAACCGCATGAAGTAGCGATCGGAGAGCGGAACACTCGCGAAAGTGGTCCTCAGAGCGACGAAATGCGTGTTCTTCGTGAGGTCCTGCTCGACGCCGTATGAATACAGATAGTACACGCCCACACTCACGTTCTTTGCAACCGAATAACTGGGATAGAGCTCGCCGGCCAGATAGCGCCTTGCCACGATGACTTCTTTTTGTGTCTGGTTTATCGAGACAGTGGCCAGGAAAGCTCGAAAGGCCGACATCGTCTCCGCATTCAGCACTGTGCCGAGTGAGGTGTTGTTCCCCGTATTTCACGCAAAGCGACGGACTCGTCACCGGCCGAGCCTTGTGTACTGCGGGAACAACCAGGACGCAAAAAATGTCGCGGCGAGACTGATTCGTGATGTCGGTTTTAAACCCGTCGACGCTGGACCACTGCGAGTCGCCAGATATCTGGAGCCTTTCTCCCTCGCGATGGCACAGCTCGCGTACGAGGGAGACAAAGGACCTGAGATTGCGTACCGCATTGAGCGTTTCGGGAAGTAGAGCAAATGGACTTCAGGATCGACTGGCGGGCTCGAAGAGTTCGATCGGATTACCGTCAGGATCTTCCAGCTGGATCTGTCGCCCGGCGGGACCGACTTCCATTTCGTTGCGAAACCGTAGTCCTGCGTTCTTCAGCGCCGTGATCCGCGCGGGAAGATCGGCGACTTGGAGAACGATCCGATTCCACCCGCCAGGTGCTTGCTGACGGCTGTC
>JALYKM010000099.1 GCA_030774785.1 Gemmatimonadota bacterium | reverse complement strand
GGCGATGTCGTAGTGGACGACCGCCTCTCGGGCAGGAGTCGATTGGTCGGAAACGGCGTGATGGGGTTGTCCAACGGGATCTTCAGCGCCCGCGACTTGCACCTGCGGATGCTGCCCTTGCAAATGGGACTCGCCAGAGCTGTCGCTCCCTCCATTCAGCTGGGAGGCGCCCTCTCAGGTACTGCGACGCTCAACGGCACCACGGCGGCTACAATGGTTGCTGTCGGAGACATCACGCATGTCGATCGCGGAGCCGTCTCGCGCGGCACGGGGCGAGCTGCTTGGCGGTCGAGAGGCATCGGTTGGGTCGATGTCGACGCGCGCATGCATCCGCTCTCGCTAGCAGAAGTCGGCCGCTCTGTTCCCAGTCTCGGATTGCGCGGAGTCGCCACCGGGCCGGTGCGGCTGCGGGGATCGCTCAACAATCTCTCCGTCAATTCCGGTCTCACCTTTTCCGACGGCGGATTCCTCGATCTGCGCGGTACTTTGGATCTCGCCAGCAGACTGAAGGGCTACAACCTCGACTTCAAGATGCGCCTCTTCAACGCGAACACAGTCATCGCAAAGGCGCCGCAGACCTCGATTACCGCTGTCGGCTCCGCGCGAGGTCGTGGAACGGACCCCGCGACAATGCAGGCACAGCTCGTCGCGGACGTGAGCACGTCGACTGTCGATACCGTGACTGTCGATCGCGCGAACGTCAGAGTCGCGATCGCCAACGGAGTCGCTCGCTTCGACACACTCGCCGTGGAAGTGCCTCAGGGCATCGTCGAGGCGAAGGGCACATTTGGGCTGGCGCCCGGACGGAGTGGAACACTCACCTATCATGTGGTGATCGACTCGCTCTCCCGCCTGGCTGGACTGATATCGAAGGACACGAGCATCGTGCGCCCGCGCCCGGGGATTCTGGCGGGGCGCATAGCGCGCGCGAAAGCGGATTCGTCGAGGATCGCGCGCGCGACCGAGGTCGAGCGCGCCGCGACCGGGATAGCCCTGCCTCGAACGGTCGTCGATACGCCGCAGGGTGTGCGCAGGAACGAGCTGTCCGGCTCTGCGCGCGCGGACGGCGTCGCTACGGGCAACATCAGAAACTTCAGCGTCAAGGGGACTGCTTCCGGCTCGAATATCGTCGCGCGCGGGAATACCGTCGGGTCGTTCACCTCCGACTACGACTGGATCAATGCACGGACCCCGCAATCCCAGGTGAGAGTGAACGCACAAGCCAGGGGCGTGAGCGCGGCCGGCTTTGATCTCGACAGCGTCGGTGCAAAGCTCACCTACCACAAGCCGAACGGCACCGCGGAAATCGTGGTCAATCAGGATAATGCGCGCACCTACAGCGCCAACGCCGCGTTCACCCTCGACAAGATCCGGAATGAGCTGAAGCTGAATGATCTCAGGCTTCAGTTCGACACGAGCGCGTGGGCAAGCACGCGCGTCGCTTCTCTGCACTGGGGGCAGACGGGCGTCGACGTGGAGAAACTCGAGCTGCGCAACGGCCCCAACGGTCGCATCTACGTCAATGGCTTCATACCGAAAGAAGGGAACGCGAATCTCGACATCGCCGTCGACAACATGAACGTCGGAGATGTAATCGCTCTCACACAGAGCGACATCAACGCGAACGGATTGATCTCACTCCACGTGCATGCGACCGGGACTCTCGACAACCCGCAGTTCAAGGGGGCGTTTAACGCGACCGATCTGGTCCTCAATGGAGTAACGGTTCCGGAAGCCCACGGGAACGTCGATTACGCAAACCAGACGTTGACCGGACGCGCGGAAGCGCTGCGAGAAGGCAGCCAGCCTTTCCTGATCGCCGAGGGAACGGTGCCGATCAATCTCGCGATAACGGGTGTGACGGGATCGAGATTCCCGAGCAACCGGCAGATAGCGCTCAATATCAACGCCGACAGCCTGCCGCTCGATCTCATGCCGCAGCTCGGCGGCTACGTCTCCAACGTGCGCGGTCGCGCCAGCGGCTCGTTCAAGGTGGCTGGGACGCTCAACAAGGCGCGCGTGACGGGACAGTTCGCGCTGCACGGCGGTCAGGCGCGCGTAGTACCGGCCGGCATCAACCTCAATCAGATCGAGGCGTCGATCCGGATGTTGGGCGACTCCGTCGTTATCGACTCCGTCGCGGCCAACAACAAGGGACGCATGATCCTGACTGGCGGGATCGGCTTGGGCTCGCTCACTACCCCGAGCTTCGACTTGAAGCTGCGCACCGACAACGCGCAGGTATTGAATAATCACAGAGGAGAGCTGCGCGTCAGCGCCAACCTCGCGATGGTGGGCCCATCCAAGGACGCGCACGTCAGCGGGAATGTGCGTCTTCGTGAGGGAGTGATCTACATACCTCCTTCGGACAACAAGAATCTCGTCGGCATGGGCGATCCAGCTCTGTTCAACGTGCTCGACACGGCGGTCACGGCTGATCGCGAGCTGTTCCCCACCCAGTCGCCACTGCTCTCCAACCTCCGCATGGATGTAGACCTTCGCGTCGATCGTGATGTGTTCGTGCGCTCGCGTGAAGCAAATGTCGAGCTCTACAGCGATGGAGACCTTGGCGTCCACGTCAATCGCGCGAAGCAAACATTGGTGCTCGACGGAGTGCTGCTCAGCGAGCGCGGCGAGTACACCTTCATGACCCGCCGATTCACCATCAAGCGTGGCTCGGCGACCTTCATCAACTCGACCGAGCTCAATCCGACGCTTCAGGCGACCGGCGAGTATGAGGTGAGACAGCCCAACCGCGAAGCCATCAACATCCGGATCGTCGTGGGCGGCACGTTGAGGAAACCGAACATTTCGCTCACGAGTGATGCGCAGCCGCCAATCCCGCAGAGCGATCTGCTCAGCTATCTCGCGTTCGGTCGTTCCTCGACATCGCTCGTACAGCTCGAGGGGTCGGGCCTCACGAATGGAAGCGGTGGCAGCAACGTCGTCGGCGCCGGCGCTGCGCTGGCGAGCAAGCAGCTTGCAGGCATAGCGCTCGGTGTTGGCGCCGACCAGATCGCCGGTTCAGCGGCGCAGTCACTCGGCGCCGATGTGTTCACGATTACGCCCGCCGACGTGCAGACCGATGTCGGCAACTTCCTGCGGGCGACACAGTTCGAATTCGGGAAGTACATTAAGGGACACTCTTTCGTCGCGGTCAAATCACCGCTCGATCCAGCCGCGCTAGTGCGTCCTGGCGTGCAGGTAGTGCACCGCTTCGGCGGGCTCCGCGGCTACCGCCTCGAGACCGGCGTCGACACCCGGTACCTCCTGCTCGAGCCGAATTTGGCGCGCGATCAGAACGTGGCCACCACTAGCGCGTTCGGGGCGTTCCTCATTAGAGAGTGGCGGTTCTAGATCAACTACAAACGAGAACGACGCTGCTGCCCGCTGCCCGCTGTAAGCTGAAGGCAGCTATTCGCTTCCTACGACGGGACAGACTGCCGTGGCGCTATGGAAACGACGTCGGCTGCTCTTGCCGGGAAGGGTGCGACCAACTGTCCTGACGCAGTAAAGCGACCAGCGAACAGCTAAGAGCGGACAGCGGGCAGCAGCGCCTTTCTCAGTTTGTGGTGT
>JALYKM010000098.1 GCA_030774785.1 Gemmatimonadota bacterium | reverse complement strand
CTCAGCACACGGCGCAGTGCCTGGGCGAAGCTGTTCGTATCCGTTCCTACTTCTCGCTGGTTGATGCTGGCCTTGATGTCGCGGTGCAGGAACTCGATCGGGTCTTCGATCGTAATGATGTTGGCATGCCGGTTCTGGTTGATGTAATGAAGCATCGACGCCAGCGCCGTCGATTTTCCGGAGCCGGTAATCCCGGTGACGAGAATGAGTCCCCGCGGCATCAGCGAGATTCGCTCGCAGACGTCGGGAAGGTTGAGCTCCGAGATCGTCTTCGCCTGAAAGGGAACGGTCCTGAGAGCGTACGCAATCGTGCCGCGCTGCTGATAGGCGTTGACGCGAAAGCGGCCGATGCCGGGCACAGCGAGCGCGAAGTCGGATTCCTTCTGCTCCGAGAACTCCTTGATGTTCTTGGGTGCCATGATCTGCTCGGCGAGACTGCGCAGGTCTTCCTGCTTCAGGGCGGGCATCTCGAGCGAGACCATGTGTCCATCGATGCGCAGCGTCGGCGGGCGTCCAACCTTGAGATGCAGGTCGGAGGCGTTGTGCTGGACCATCTGCTGCAGAACCTGCTTATAGTCGAACGACGGTCCCGTGTGGGATGGCGGTGCCATTTTTTCAGCCATTGGGATCTATGCGGAGGAGGACCTGGCCGTACTCGACGGGGTGCGCGTTCTGCGCGAGAATCTCTTTTACGACGCCGTCGAATTCCGACTCGATCTCGTTCATGATTTTCATTGCCTCGATGATGCAGAGAATCTGTCCTTTGCTGATTCGTTCGCCGACCGTGAGATACGGTTTTGCTCCGGGCTCCGGCGCACCGTAGTAGGTGCCGACCATCGGAGATTTGACTTCGAGGAACCTGGACTTCTGCTCCGCCTTCGGTGTCTCCACGCTCGTGGATGCAGCGTCTGACTGATTGGCGACCGGCACGGCCGCGGGGAGCAACGCGGGCATCGCAACCGGGGCAGCCATCTGAACCGCACCCCGCTGCTGCGGAGTCTTGGAGATCCGGATCTTCATCCCCTTGTCGGACGATATCTCGATCGAATCCACACTCGACTCGTCCAGCATTTCCACCAGCTTCTTCACGTAGCGGAGGTCGATCATGTTCATTTCGCGTCTGATGGGGTCATGAGAGGACGCTGGTCGCCCGGTTCGGTCGTCATCAACCTACTTCCACCAGCTCTCGCGTGAAATCAGTGAGGATCTCCGGGCCGCCCGGGGCGAGGTGAACATCGTCCTCGATGCGAACGCCGCCCCAACCCGGACGATAAATTCCCGGCTCTATCGTCACCACTGCGCCCTCTCCGAGCGGCGTCTCCACGGTCTTGGCCAGCCGCGGCGCTTCGTGAACTTCCAGCCCCAGCCCGTGACCGAGGCTGTGCCCGAACGAGTCGCCGTAACCGCGCTCTTCAATGTAGCGTCGAGCCAGACCATCGGCATCCTGACCCTTCATGCCGGCGCGCACCGACTTGGACGCGATGGAATTGGCGTGCCTGACTATCTCGTAGATCTCGCGCTGGTGATCCGTCGCCTTGCCGAGTACCACGGTACGTGTGATGTCCGAGCAGTAGCCATGACACTGGGCTCCGAAATCGAGCAGCAGCAGATCCCCGCGCTCGATCACTCGCGACGACGCTCGGGCGTGCGGAAGCGCCGCCCGCGGCCCCGATGCCACGATCGTCGCGAACGGAAAATCCTCGCTTCCTTCGTCGCGCAGCGCTTTCTCCAGAACTCCAGCGACGTTCAGCTCCGTTAGCCCGGGCCGAACTGTCTTCAGCGTTTTCTGGAGGGCTCTGATCGCCATCTCGCCCGCCTGGCGGATGAGAGCAACTTCCTCCACATCCTTGGATTCGCGCAGGGCTTCGACGAGGTTGATCTGCGGGCGCCACTGCCAGCGGGTACCCTCGGTGAGGAGACGTTGAAAGTCGCGGTGCAGCAAATGCGCGGACTCGAACCCGACGACCTCCACTCCAGGGAGCGAGCCCATCAGGTTCCAGAGTCCCGTCCACAAGCTCTGCGCCTCGATGCGAACCCTCGCCAGATCACCAACTTCGTCGCGCACCTGGGTGTCGTAGCGGAAGTCCGTAATGAAATGAAGATCGAGCTGTGTCACCAGCACGAGGGCGCTGGATCCTGAGAATCCCGTGAGATAGCGCACGTTCGGAAGACTCGTGAGCACGAGCGCGTCGACGTGCGCGGCGGTCAACGACTCGCGAAGGGCAGCGACTCGGGCCGCTCGACGATCAGCCATTGACGGCGACCGGAAGGACTTTCACCAAGCCACGCAGCGCCAGCTCGTAACCATAGGCTCCAAACCCGCAGATCACGGCGACCGCCGCGTCCGCCAGAGCTGAGCGACGGCGCTCGGGCTCGCGGGCGTAAATGTTGGTGAGATGTACTTCGACGAACGGAACCTTCACTCCGCTGAGGGCGTCGCGAATGGCAAGACTGGTATGGCTGTAAGCGCCCGCATTCACGAGCGCGCCATCCGCGCAACCCCGCAAAGCGTGCACTGCCTCCACAATTTCGCCTTCCCCGTTGTGCTGCGAGAACGTGAGCTCGACGCCGAGCTCTTTCGCGACCTTCAAGAGATGGGACTCGATATCAGCCAGAGTTTCGGTCCCATAGAGCGCCGGCTCGCGCGTACCGAGCAGATTGAGATTGGGACCATTGATGACGGCGATCCTCACTCGCGGGTGAGCCCGTCGAGCCAGGCGCGGAACTTGGCGACGTCTTCTTCGGATTCATGCGTCTGTTGCAGACGAGGATTGACGCGAGGCGTCGGAACCGCTGGAGTCGGCGGTGTTCTCGAGCCGCCGCCCGTTGCGCCGCTGAACGCACCGGCGAGCCGGGCAGCAGCGCGCGCATCGGCGGCACTTACGGTTGCGCCGGCAAACACTGCATCGAGCGAAGCGGCAGGAGGAACAACGCTCCCCAACCCGCCACTATCGGCCGGCAGGTTGTTCCCGGAACGCATCGGCTGGGTCCCCGTCGGGCGCGGCGGTCGGCGGCGACCGAGAGTAGCAAAGAATTCCCTGACCGAAGGTTGGCGAGCAGCATAGCCGTCAGGCCCAGCCTGCTCGTCGCGAGAGGGAGACTCGACCGATTCCCGTTCCCGCACCGGAGGCTCTGTCGGCGGAGAATCGACGGGGGATCGGTCGAACTCGGGCGACTCCTCGGAACCCGGCTGCGACCAGGGTGTCGGCGATTCGATTGAAGGCGATCGAGGAGTGGCGGGCTCGGCTGGTGCCTCAATCGACGGCTCCTCTCTCCGCATCGCCGGCACTTCGTCGGGGTGCTCCGCGGCGTCGGCGGCTTCTATCTCCGCGATGCGATCCCTCAGCGACTGGTCGTGGGGGCGCGAGGCGGAGAGCTGTCGATAAACCTTGAGCGCGAGTTGGCGGTAACCCTGCTGCAGATAGAGCTGCGCCATTGTCTCATTGACGAAGGGCTCGGCGCTCGCGCCCGTAAAACGCTCCTCCCTCTCAGCTTGGGGCGCGGACCGGAGAGGCTCAGGTTCTAGCGAAGCTGACTCGGACCTGGTAGAAACTGGCTCGGATTCGGCGGAGGCTGGCTCGTATTCGGGCGGGGCCGGCTCGTGTTCAGTTGCGGGTAGGTCGTATTCGGCTGCGGCTCCCTGGTACTCAGGTGCCGGTGCTTCGTCGTCGATCGTCGGCGGCTCGTATTCGGCCGCTCGTGGTTCGGGTTCAGCTGCTCGTGGCCCGGGTTCGGTTGCGGCCGGCGCGGGCACCTCACCCGGCCCCTCTTCATACATTGCTGCCGACGGTCCCCAATCAAGAGCGCCGGCATCGTCCTCTCTCGCGCTCGTAATTCCTGCGATCGCCTCGCCGGTCTCCGCTGCCAGCTGCTCCTGAGATCCCGCTTCTTCGAGGGATTCGGACGGATAATGGCGCTCGAGTCCGAGCGGCTCGGCGATCTCAGTTGATGCTGGCTCCGGTACCGGCGACAAAGGCTTCGCTTCCGGTAATGGCGCGGGTACCGGCGACAAAGGCTTCGCTTCCGGTAATGGCTCGCGGGCGATCGTACCTCCCGCAGCGGCAGACGGCGAGGCGGCTTCTGCCGGAGCGTCGATCTGCGAAATGAGCGCAATCACGGTGGTATCCTTCGGGTCCGCGTCGAGAAGTCTCGTATACCACGTTCGCGCTTCCTCTGTGTTTCCTGCCTGCAGCGACATGTCGCCGAGGGATCGGAGCGCGATGAGATTTTCGGGGTCGAGCGCCAGTGCGCGCCCGAACACCGTGCGCGCCTCATCCCACTCCCCCGCCTCGAAAAGCGCCTGTCCGAACACGATCTGCCCGCTCATGTGACCGGGCATCTGCGCGAGGTGCGCTCGGCAAATTTCTATCGCGCGCTTGTACTGACCTCCCTTGCGGTATTCGTTCGCAAGCGGCGCGAAATACCGTCGGGGGCTCTCGTCGAATTTTTCCTGCAGCTCTCGCAGCCGATCGTAATCCACTCGATTCCTCTGTTCGATACCAAATGCGTCGTCCTTACAGTCCGGACCGCGCACCAACGGGTGAACCGCCCGTCGGCGGGCGCTGAAAGATGCATCAATCGGAGGCTCCGCGCGACTTGCATCTCGATGACTCAAACTCATACCTTACAAGGCTATACGCCATTTCGCCCCCGGAATCGTGGGCGCCTCAATTCGTGTAAGGAGTAGTGCCTTTGTTGCAAGCCATGCGGGCCTCCGCAAAATACATCTGGATAATTATCGTCGTGCTGTTCGTCGGCGGGTTTCTTCTCGCGCAGACATCGGGCCTCCTCGGAAGGGCGCCGGTAACCACCACTACCGCGGTCGCCAAGGTCAATGGAGAAGATATCCTGGCTACTAGCTGGTACCAGGTAACGCAGAACCTCGAGCAGGAGGCGACGCAGCGAAGCAATCAGAGCATCAGCCTCGACGAGAGACAGCGCCTTCAGGACCAGGCTTTCGACCAACTCGTCACTGACGCGCTCCTGCGACAGGAGTATCGACGCCGCGGCATCATGGTTACAGACGACGAAATTCTGCAAGCGGCACGCTACAACCCTCCGCCTCAGCTCATGCAATCACCCGAGCTCCAAACCGAAGGCCAGTTCGATCCGGCGAAGTACCAGCGCTTTCTTCAGAGCCCGGCGGCTCGCCAAGAGGGGCTTCTCCTCCAGCTCGAGCAGTATTACCGCACCGAGATCCCCAAGCAGAAGCTGTTCGATCAAGTCGCGACCGATGTCTATGTCTCGGACGAAGAGCTGTGGCGTCGATGGCAGGATAGCCATGATTCAGCGCAGGTGTCATTCGTGGCTTTCGGTCCCGAGCGCATTTCCGATTCCGCGGTGCGGGTGAGCGATGACGAGGTGCGCGCCTACTACGACACGCACAAGAAGCAGTTTGACCGTCCCGGTCGCGCAAAGCTCTCGATCATCATCATTCCGCGAGCAGTCACGGGCGCGGACTCCACCGCAGTACGTGCTCGCGCTGTCGCGCTCAGATCGAGAATTCTCGGCGGTGAGAAGTTCGAGGACGTCGCGCGGGCGGAGTCGGCCGATTCAGTATCTGCGGTCAACGGAGGCTCACTCGGTCGCGGTCCGAAGGGAAGATTCGTCGCCCCGTTCGAGACGGCCGCGTATGCGCTCAAGCCTGGCGAGATCTCCCAACCGGTGTTGACGCCGTTCGGATACCACATCATCCGAGTCGACGAGAGAAAGGGCGACACGATTTCGCTGCACCACATTCTGCTCCGCATCCAGCAGAGCGATTCGGCGGCAGCAAGGACCGATCGACGCGCTGATTCGCTCGCTCGAGTGGCTGCGTCGACGGATCAACCAGCCAAATTCGACGAAGCGGCGCGCACACTGCACATCCCGGTGCTCCGTGCCGAGGTGATCGAAGGAAATCCGCTGACCATCAACGGGCAATTCATTCCGAGCGCCGGTCCGTGGGCGTTCCAGGGAGCGAGGACAGGCGAGACCAGCGAGCTCTTCGACGCCGAGGACGGCTACTACCTCGCCCGGCTCGATTCACTGACCCCCGGCGGAACCCTGTCACTCGATCAAGCGAAGAACGACATCCGCAAATTTCTCCTCAGTCAGAAGAAGATCGACTTGCTCGGGCCGCAGGCGATGAATTTTGCCAAGGTCGCGGCTGCGAGCAATCTCGAATCCGCGGCGAAGCTGTTGGGCATGGAGGTAGTAAAGACCAAGCCTTTCACACGCGTGACCGGCGTACCGGAGCTCGCTCGCTTCCCTGAGGCTGTGGGCGCTGCGTTCACTCTCCCGGTCAATACAGTGAGCGAGCCGATTCGCGCCATGGCGGGCGTGGTGGTCGAACGGGTTGACAATAATCGCATCTCTGCCAATCGGGCAGCCTTTGATGCGCAGAAGGAAGCGCTTCGGCAGCAGGACCTCCAGCAGCTCAGGCAGCAGCGGGTGAGGGATTTTCTCGCGAACCTGAGGGCAGTCGCAAAAATCGACGACAAGCGGAAGCAGATCGAAGCTTCCGCCCGGCGCTCGACGCAATAACTACATCAGCCTCTTGGGCGCCGGCCGCTCCGCCTCTTCGACTGCGCGGCGGCGCTCCAGCTCGGCGGCAGTGAGCCGCGACTGGGTATCCGACTCAAGTGGGGGCTTCGTCTCCGAGGTGACTTCGCGGGTGGCCTCGTTGATGTTCTTCTTGAATTCCCTGATCCCCTTCCCCATCGAGCCCGCGATCTCCGGGATCCGCTTCGCGCCGAACAGAAGCAGGATCACCACCATGATGATCAAAAGCTCGGGAAACCCCAGATTGCCTAACATGGAAAACTCCTAGAAGAGCGAACGTGCTATGAGGTAAGCCACGAGTACCCCCAGCAAGCTCAAAAGTGACACGTCCAATGCGACCGGACCGAGGGCGAACTTGAGTATAACCAAATCAACGGGCAGCGGCCCGATGGCTGGGGTCACGCCGGTGGTAAAGAACTCCTTCGCCGCGCCGGGGGGCAGGAACCTGCGTCCAACCTGCGTCAACAGGCCGCCGGTAATGAATCCCGTCGCCAGAACGAGGGTGTGAAAGAGCGAGCCTCGGCGATTATGACCGCGCGGTGGCGGCATTATGAGTGTCTCTCCATGACGTAGGAAATTGACGCGCTCAGCGACCGGCGCGCTACTGTGTCGGACAAGCTAAGCAGCGCGTCATGAGCCCGCTCTGCGAACTGCTCTTCCCGCTCGCGGGCATACTCGAATCCGCCATTCTCGGCTACGATCGCAACGACCGACGCGATGTCACTGTCGCTCACCTTCTCAGTTGCAAACAGTCGCTCGACTTCGCTTCGGGCAGCTCTAGACATCTCTCGCAACGCATGAATGAGCGGCAGGGTCACCTTGTGCTCGCGCAGATCGAGGCCAGAGGGTTTGCCGGTTGTCTCCTTCACCTCGCGGTAGTCGAGCAGATCGTCCGCGATCTGAAACGCCATACCCAGATTTTCACCGAAGTTGCCTAGTGCGTCGTAGCAACGACGGGCGCCGGAGAGCGCTCCCAGCTCACACGCAGTGCGCATGAGCGACGCTGTCTTGGAGCGAATGAGAGCGTAGTAATCGCGCTCGGTGAATTTGAGCGGGTCTGTCACTGCGAGCTGCCGCATCTCGCCGAGCGTCATCTCTGTCGACGCGCGTGTCAACGCCTGCAATGCCTGGAGATCGCCTAGCGTCACGAGCTGGGTCAGTGCCGTGGAGTAGAGAAAATCTCCCATGATAACCGAGATCTGGTGACTGAACAGCGCGTTGACAGTCGGCATGCCGCGGCGGAGCGCGGAGTGGTCCACGGCATCGTCGTGGACCAGTGTCGCGAGGTGGATCAGCTCGAGAGCCGCGGCCAGAGTAACGGCCTGCCTCTTCGGGGTTTCCTCCACCTCGCTCGAGAGTAGCAGCAGCGTGGGTCGGAACAGTTTGCCCCGCATGGCGAGCAGATGGGCGCTAACCTGGCCGACGAGCGGGAGATCGCTGGCGACGATCTCCGCCATCTTGCGCGACACATCCTCGAGCTTGTCGCGGATCGGGAGCTGGATCGCCTGAAGCGATGGCACGGACGGTATCGCGATGTCCACGCTTCGACTGTCGTCGGGTCTTGCCGATATCACTTCGAAGCAGCCTTGGCCATCTGCTTGAGCCGCTTACTGACATCGCGGAAGTCGATGTCGATCGCGAACACGCGCTGGTAATACGCCGCGGCGTCGCGTGGTTTTCTGCTCCCCTCCGAGGCAAAGCCAAGAAGGTAGAGGACGCCGATCAGATCTTCGTCTTCCATACCCGGCTCGCGGAGCGCGCGTCCAAGCACGGTGATCGCGACATCGTACTCCGATCGATCGATAAAGCATTGGCCGAGCGCTTCATAGGCGCGAATGCGCTGGGTGGCGCCGCGCAGCGCTTTCTGGAACTCGAAGATCGCCTCGTCGATGAGTCCCATTTCGCGATATGCAACGCCGAGGTCGTAGTGACTGTCGAAATCTTCGTCATCGACGTTCGCGGCGACGCCTGCCTTGAACTTCTCGAGCATGTAGGTGAAGTCGGCCTCCTCGCCTTCCGCACGCTTGTCATCTTCCTCAGCAACCATCCGGTACGAGCGCGGGCCCGCATCTTCGCGAAGCCAGTCACCGAGGTTGACGAAATTGTCATCAACGCGTTGCGTGACGTTTTCCTTCGGCGTTGCGGCGCGAGGGATCTCCGCGGGTGGCGTGCTCAATCGGGGAGCGCCCTTCGGCCCGGAGTTCTTGCCTTTGGGCCGCGGCCGCTGGAATGGGTTGTGGGCGCGCCGTTCCGCAGGCACCGGCGCTTCGGCCTCCAGCTCTTTCGCTTTCGCCTTCTCCACCTTCGGCTTCGGGCGAGTCATGTGCAAAGGCTCGACGAGCTTGGGTCTGCTCGGCTTCGGCGGCTCGGGCTGAGGTGCCTCTTCTTCTTGCTCTTGTGGCTCTTCTCCTTGCTCTTCCTCGGGCTCTACTGCCTTGCGAGGCGGTGTTTTTTGCGCAACCCGGCGAGAGGGCGGCGGCGGCGCCGGCGCCTCCTCGGGCTCGGGCTCGGGCTCACGCTCTGCCTCGGGCTCACGCTCTGCCTCGGCCTCACGCTCTGGCTCACGCTCCAGCTCGTCCTCAACTTCTTCAACGTGCAAATCGAGGGGCTCTATATCGGGGAAATCATGCTCTGTCTGGGCCGGGGCGGGTGCGTTCCGCGCAGCCGCAGCCTGCGGGCTGTCGAGCGCACCCTCATCGTTGGTGTAGAAGCGATCGTCCTCGAGTACGCTCAGTCCTGCGAGCGGATCCTCGTTCGACAGCGGCTGCCCCAGCCCCGGCTCATGGGCGCTTGTCTCGGTCGGTATGAGCCCCTCGAGGGGAGAAGTCGCGCCGGCTTCCGGATCGATCACAAATTGCTGCGGATCGGCCGCTGACTCCAGACCCTCGAGCGGGGAGACGTCGACATCGCTGATGCTAAGGTCGAATGCGGGTTCGACGTCGGCGATCGACACATCCGGCTGAAGCTCCAGACCTTCCACGGGAGTGATCGGTGTCGTCTCCTCGATGTCCGGCAGCTGCTCGAATTCGGGCAGGGGTTGCACATGCTCGGGCGTGCGCGGACGCGCTGGCGGCGGCGCCATCGGCTTGCGCTCTTCCATCTTCGGTCGCGGCTTCGCCGGCGAGCCGCCGACATCGAGGAATACCAGGCCGCCCGATTCCTTCTGGCGAGGTGTCTTCGAGCGACGCGGCTCGACGGCAGGGTCGAGGGTATGCATTCGCTCGACGGTTGCTTCGGCCTCGGCGGTGCGGCCTTCCGCATCGAGTGACTCGTGGAGAATCTGCAGCTGCTCGATAGCCTGGGCGGCCTTACCCGCTCGCGCGAGCTGGTCGGCGAGCATCAGCCGGATGTCGTCCTGTCCGGGACACAGATCGGCGAATTCCTGGAGCGCCTTGAATGCGTCGCCGTCCTTACCAGCGCGGTGCATGCGGTCGGCGTACTCGAGGAAGTTCTTCTTGGCGTCGCTGTTGAAGCCCTTCTTCGCCGAGATCTTTCCAAGCTTGTAGTAGATCTGGTGCCGGGCCGGCGCGTGGCGCAGGATCTTGTTGCAGAGCGCGATGGCGTTATTCAGGTAGCCACCGTCGGTGTAGAGATCGACGGCCTGCTCGTAGTAGTTGACTGCCTGGTCCGTCTTGTTCAGACGCAGGTAGAGATCGCCAACCCGGTTGTAGACCGTGACATCACGGTCCTCCTGGCCCTCAGTCTGTCCGATAATCTGAAGGTAGACCTCGAGGGCCCTGTCGAACTGCTTCTTCTGCTCGAATTCGGCAGCCTTTTTCTTGAGCTTGTCGACGTTGGACATTAAGGGCAGCCGGGCAATTGGACTTACCCGGGTAGCAAGATCTCCGGGGAACGAGCGTTCAACTTACTTCCGCTCTCATAGGGGTGACAAGGCGCGCCAGCCTTCCACGACCCCACACAAAGACGGGCGCCGTACCAGTATGGCAACTCTCTCACATCGCCGATGCCGAAGAGCGACAGATCGGCTGCAAAGCCGGGCGCAATCTGGCCGGTCTCACCTGCCAACCCGAGCGCCGCGGCCGCATTTACCGTTGCGGCACTTAGAGCTTCCGCCAACGACATTTTCAGCTGACTAACGCCGAGGGTGAGCATCAATGGAAAGTTAACCGTCGGCGAGGTCCCGGGGTTGAAATCGGTGGCGAGGGCGACCGCGGCACCGGCGTCGATGAGGGCGCGGGCCGGTGCGTGCTTCGACTTGCCGAGGAAGAGCATTGTACCGGGAAGCAGCGTCGCGACTGTGTCGGACGTCGCGAGAGCAGCGATCCCCTTCGCTGAAATGGCAGCGAGATGATCCGCGCTAGCCGCCCCTAGTGACGCGGCCAGCTCGGCCCCGCCATAGGGGTGGAGCTCATCCGCATGAAGCTTGAGACCCAGTCCGGCGTCGCGCGAGGCTTCGAGGATCCTTCGCGTCTCCTCCAGAGTGTAGACGCCAGGTTCGCAGAAGACGTCGGCAAAACGGGCGATACCTTGCTGGACCACCAGGGGCAGCATCTCCTTCACCAGAAGATCCACAAAGTCGGCGCGTCGCCCGTTGCTCGATCGGTACTCGTGCGCAATCTCGTGAGCGCCAAGCCAGGTCGCCACGATTCGGACGGGAAGCCGCGCCGCAAGCCGGCCGATGACGCGAAGTGCCTTGAGCTCATCGTCCACCGTCAATCCGTAACCGCTCTTGATCTCCAGTGTGGTCGTGCCGTACGAGGCGAGCTCCTGCACCCGGGAAACAGCGAGCTCGTACAAATCGTCTTCACTGCGCTCGCGAAAGTCGCGGACGGAAGCGTGGATGCCACCGCCTCGCTCCGCGATCTCCATGTAGTCGTGTCCCTCGGCGCGGAGCTCGTGTTCCTCGAATCGCGCCCTGCCGAAAACGGCGTGGGTGTGGGAATCGACGAGACCAGGGGTGAGAACTCCTCCCCTGCAGTCGACGATCTCGGCGCTTGCGTAGGCGCTTTGAAAATCACGTGCGGATCCAATCGCAGCGATGCGACCGTCGCTGACGGCGATCGCGGTATTGCGGAGAATCCCGGCATCGCGCATCTCGCGTCCCTTGCGCGCCCTTGCCGGACCGGCGCAGGTGACGACCTGCGCGGCGTTGACGAAGAGGAGATCCCTCAAGATTTGGTCATCGAGGTTTTTGGACTGTTAACGCAATCGCAATGCAAACTTTTACTGAAGACTACCTGCTAGGCGCTCTCGGCGGGCCGGCTCAGGGCTGCGGGCTGCAATTAGATGGATTGGATACCAGCCCGCAGCCAACAGCGGGCCCGTCCGCTGCCGGCGGCAGGTAGCCCTCAGTTCGCACTTCCCGGTGATGCCATCACGTCCCGCACACGTGAGAGCCGCAGAGGCGCCTGTGCTTCACCCCTGCACGCATAGTAGCAGGCGTTGCAGCTGATAGGCTCGTACTTCCGGAATTCCGTCCAGTGAAAATCGGCGGGAAAATCGGGGCAGCGCTTCACGTGTCCGGTCGGATCGATATGGATGGTGCGCATTCCCGAGCGGCACGGCTCGGTGATCTCGCCACGGACGTAACGCGGGATCTGCTCCAGGTAATAATCGGAATTCGTGATCACGCCCCGATTGTTTTTCTTGTAGGCCAGAAGCTCGCGCATTGTCTCCTCGAGCTGGCGCGTCTGATCTCGCTCGATCAACCCTCGGGTGTTTCCATTCTTGGCATCGGTGTAGCAACTGAAGTTGACGCCGCAGCCGAGCTCGCGCGCGTGGGTGACGATGGGCATGAGCTGGTCGAGATTGTCCCGCTTGATGACGGTGTTGAACCGGATGCCGGTGATGCCGACCTCCCGCATCCGTGGGATCGTCCGCATGATCCTGGCACTCAGTCCTGGAATCCCCCGCGCCGCGTCGTGTCGCTCATCGAGATAATCGAGTGAGATGTTGAATTGGTTGATTCCCGCGTTCCAGAGTGATCGTGCACGCTCGGCGGAGAGCATCCCGCCGTGGGTGATGAGGGTCATGTACTTGAGACTGACGGCGGAGTTTACGGTGGATACGATTGCTTCGAGATCGCGTCTGAGAGTTGGCTCGCCGCCGGTGAAGGTGATCACCATTGGATTGAAGAACCTGGCTGCCTCAGCGAAAGAGTTCAGCTCCGTGGCTTTGGCGGAAGGATCGGTTTTCCAGTAGTCACAGAAGCCGCAACGTGCGTTGCAGCGCATCGTGACCTCGAAATGCACGAGAACCGGACGGCGCCGAAGTGTAAGGTAGGCGTACTTCGCCAGAAAGACTGGAACGTGCCAGGGCTTGAATTCTTTGGTCAGCATCTCAGGGAAGGCCGACAGTTCGAGGTTGGGCCGAGGGGAAGAGTCCTCGAAGCATGTTCACCCTGACATTGGCAGGTGCAACCCGTGCTTCCGTGCCGTTGCCGCCGCTTCCTCGTACCCAGCGTCGGCATGGCGCGCGACACCAATGCCCGGATCATTTGTCAGAACGCGCTCGAGACGCACCCGCATCTCGGGCGTTCCATCGGCGACGATAACCTGGCCGGCGTGAAGCGAGTTGCCGATGCCGACTCCCCCACCGTGATGAAATGAGACCCACGATGCCCCGCTGGCGACGTTCAACATCGCGTTGAGCAGCGGCCAGTCGGCTACCGCATCACTTCCGTCACGCATCCCTTCCGTCTCACGGAACGGCGAGGCTACGCTTCCTGTGTCGAGGTGATCGCGTCCGATGGCAATTGGAGCGGAGACTTCGCGCGCAGCCACCAGATCGTTGATTGCCACACCGAACTTCGCGCGGTCGGACTGGCCCAGCCAGCAAATGCGGGCTGGCAGCCCCTGAAACCTGATCTTCTCCTGGGCGAGCGATATCCAGCGGCGCAGGTGCTCGTCCTCTGGAAATAGCTCGAGCGCAAGAGCGTCGGTGCGCTTGATGTCCCTCGGGTCGCCGGAGAGCGCTACCCAGCGGAACGGCCCCTTGCCTTCGCAGAAGAGCGGCCTGATGTATTCCGGGACGAATCCCGGGATGTCGAACGCGTTGTGGAGGCCCGCATCGAAGGCGACCGTCCGGATGTTATTCCCGTAGTCGAAAGTGACTGCTCCCCGCTGTTTCAGCTCCAGCATCGCTGTCACGTGCTTCACCGCTGACTGAGTCGAGCGGCGTACGTACTCGTCGGGGTTGGTCTCTCGCAGTTCGAGCGCCTGCGCAAGCGGCAATCCCGCCGGCACGTAGCCGTTCAGCATGTCGTGCGCGCTGGTCTGATCGGTCACTATATCCGGGTTGATACCGCGCTTCACGATCTCCGGCAGAACATCGGCTGCGTTCCCGAGCAGGCCAACGGAGATTGGCTCGCCGGCGCGTGTCGCGCGCGATATGAGGTTCAACGCCTCGTCCAGATCCTTGGCCTTCCGATCGAGGTATCGCGTCTCGATGCGCTTGTCGATCCGCGATTCATCAACCTCGACGACCAGCGCGATCGCCTCCTGCATTGTTGCGGCGAGAGGCTGCGCGCCGCCCATTCCCCCGAGCCCCGCTGTAAGAAAGAGCCGGCGGCGAAGCGTTCCCCCAAAATGGCGCCGCGCGACAGCCCCCAGCGTCTCGTAAGTGCCCTGAACGATCCCCTGCGAGCCAATGTAGATCCACGATCCCGCGGTCATCTGACCATACATCATGAGACCTTTGCGCTCGAGCTCCCGGAAATGATCCCAGGTGGCCCACCGTCCCACCAGGTTGCTGTTGGCAATGAGAACGCGAGGGGCGCTCTCGTGGGTGCGGAATACTCCCACCGGTTTTCCACTCTGTACGAGCAGAGTCTCATCGTTGCCGAGGTTGGTGAGCTCGCGCACGATGGCGTCGTAGCAGTCCCAGTTGCGGGCCGCTTTTCCCGTACCTCCGTAAACCACCAGATCCTGCGGCCGTTCCGCCACCTCGGGATCCAGGTTGTTCATCAGCATTCGGAGCGCCGCCTCCTGCTGCCAACCCTTGCACGAGATCTTCGCGCCGCGCGGTGCGTGAATCGGATCGCGCGCCCTCGGTGCTGCGGTGATGGAGCTGGGATCGATGGCGACTCTCAGATCGGTCATGTCGGGCTACCAATGTCAGCGAAGCGCATCTCTGACACCGCCAACATGAGTGCGGAGATGTCTCCGCTCAGAACGCGATCCCCTTCCAGGCGCGGCACTATCGCGCGCACTCGCTCGTGAGCGGTTCGCACGCCGCGACCAGGAGAGAGCGGCGCCCTGAAATCGATTGCCTGCGCACCACACATAAGCTCGATGGCGAGAATGTTTTCGAGATTGCGAAGAACGCGCCGCGCCTTCCACGCCGCACCCATTGCCATTGGCACTACGTCCTCTTTGCTGCCGTCCGTCGGAATCGTGTCCACGCTCGCCGGGTGCGACAGCACCTTGCACTCGCTGGCCAGCGAGGCGGCGGTGACTTGAGCCATCATGAAGCCGGAGTTGACGCCGGCATCGGGCGAGAGGAATGGTGGCAGCCCCTGATTCAGGTCAGGGTGGACCAGCCTGTCGATGCGACGCTCAGCCATCGTCGCCAGATGGGTGAGTACGATCGCCAGGAAATCGAGCGCCATTGCTACGGTAAGGCCGTGAAAGTTTCCTCCGCTAAGCGTCTCGCCATTCTCGAACACCAGCGGATTATCGGTGGCCGCATTGAGCTCTCTGGACACGGCGGAATCGATCCAGTCGAGGGCGTCGAGCACCGGCCCGTGCACCTGGGGCATGCAGCGCAGCGCGTACGAATCCTGAACGCGTGGATCACCGTGACGGTGCGATTCACGCAACTCGCTGTCGGCGAGCAGATCGCGAAGGAGCGCCGCCGAGCGTACCTGACCCTTTTGTCCACGGGCGGTGTGGATGCGCTCGTCAAAGGCCACCGGCGTCCCGAGCAACGCCTCGAGTGACATCGCGCCGGCGACGTGCGCCGTTCGCCAGAGAGCGCGCGCGTGGACCAGCGCAATCAGCGCCACGGCCGTGTGAGTCTGGGTGCCGTTGATGAGAGTGATGCCCTCTTTCGGAGCGAGCACCACCGGCTTCGCTCCAATTTCCTCCAGGATCTGCCGGGCCGGTCCCTCGCGACCATCCTTTAACAGCGTCCCTTCGCCGATCAGCGACAGCGCCAGATGCGCGAGGGGGGCGAGGTCGCCGCTGGCGCCGACGCTTCCCTGCTCGGGGATGGGCGGATACACATCAGCATTCAACATCTCGAGCAGCAGGTCCACCAGCTCCGGACGTGCACCCGAATATCCCTTCGCAATCACGTTCGCGCGCAGCAGCATCATCGCGCGCACTTCCCGCTCCGGCAGCCGGTCGCCGACACCGGAAGCGTGGCTCCGCACCAGATTCACCTGCAGCTCGGCCAACCTGTTGCGCGGGATGGCTACCTCGGAGAGCTTGCCGAATCCGGTGGTTACGCCATAGACCGCGGCGTTTCGACCGACGATATCGTCGACGACTGCCCGTGTTCGGAGCATTCGCTCGCGGGCTTTGGGTGAGAGACCAACGCGGAGCCGATCCACGGCAACCGCGTAGGCTTGATCGACGGTGAGCGTATCGCCATCGATGAGAAGCGTTTCGGTCATTTTTTCTTGCGCGGATTGCGCCTGGCCGCGACGCGCTTCTTCGCCTGTGCTTGGCCTGGCTTTACTTGTTTCGCGGAGGGACGGGAGGTTTTGCGCCTTTTTGGCTTGTCCGCGCTTTCGCGCACCAGCAGGCGATCCGTAGGATTCCAGCGCCAGCACTTCCCGCCAGGCCTTATTTCTACGCCACCGAGCCAGCGGGACTGAGTGTTGATGCTCTGCCAATCCCTCTTGCCGGCCAACACATCCCGACCGAGTGGGGTGAGTCTGAGCTCCCCATTCACGAAGTCACGCGACGTCTCCGAGCTGGGCGCGACCACCGTCGTTCCGTCAGTCCAGGTAACGAGCGCGCTCTTCTTGCCACTAAGTCGCTCCAGATACGAGTAGAAGACGATGTCGCCAAGGAAGATGCTGTCCTGTTTCTTTGCTACCTCGAGAAATGCGGCCACAGGAGTCGTGTGTCCTTGCTCGATAGCGGTCAGCGCTTCCCGCTCCGATCGCGAGAGTCCGCTCCCGACTTCTGGAAATTCCTCCAGGTGCCGGCGGAGTGCTGGCGCCAGATAGGGAAGCGCCGAGGTTTTCTCATCGAGCAGGGCTGCAATCGCGGCAGGGTTGTCGGATCCGAATGCGTGCCAGGCTCGCTGAGCCAACTCGAACTGCTCGGAGGTTACACGCGACCGCTTCTCGTCCAGCTCTTTCAGCCGCGAAGCAGATAAAGGTGGGATGTAGCCATCTACCTGGATCAGCGAAAGCGTCTTGCTCTTGCGGGCCGCGCTACGACCCAGAAAATCGAGCAGTTGAATCAGCTGCAGCTGGTCGTACAGATCGTCCTCGAACCAGAGTACGATCTCGTCGAAGTAATCCAGGTGCTGAATGACTCGATCGCGCTCGGCGAAGTCGCCACTGACGTGGGCGAAGTCATCCCATCTCCTCTCCGCGATGAATCGCGCGCGCTGCTTGCTCAGCTCCTCGATCGAGAGCGACGAGTCCACCGGCCCTTCATGGAGCACGTCGCGCCAGGCGATGATCTTTCCCTCAACGCCGGCCTCGTTGAGAGTGCTGGTGGCACTGTCTCCGTTGGTGATGTTGAGCCGCTGTGTCAACGTCAGCGGGTTATCGGGCGGTAGGTCTGCTTGTCATAGTTGAATTTTAGGTCGGGCTCGGCAGTGAGGGCAATGAAGAAATTGAACGCGAAGTTCCCGTTGGGTGCTTGCGTAAAGGCAAAAATTGCCCTCCAGTCGTGCAGGTCCCGCTGCAGGGACACTTGATGGCTCCCAAACTTTTTGGCCTGGAAGTCATAGTTCGTTCCCCACGATCCGGACCACTTCGGCGTGAGGTGGAAGGACATCTGGGACTGCAGATTGTCGCGCGGCTGGGTGCGGATGAACGGTCCGCCGGAGGTTGTCCTCGTGATCCCGGTCCCTCCGCCCGCGCTCGCCAATGCGGCCTGGACGCAGCTGTCATAAATGATCGGGTTCGACTGGAACTGGGCGCATTTGAGCGCGGGATCATCGTAAATCACGACCCCGCTGCCAGTTGGCGGCCGCTGGCGGTCGGAGCTGTAGGTCAGCGTAGCCTGCCAGCCCTGGGTCTCCGGCACGGCGAACTGGCTCTGTCTGGAGGTGATTCCGGCGACTGGCGTCGAAGCGACACGGTTCGCGAGCGCGTCATCTGCGCTTTTTTCGACGCGCTCGATCTCCGGGTTCTTCTGCGGTTGCGCTCGGCCGAACACCCGAGTCAACGCGCCGAAGATCCCTGACTGTCCATTCACGGTGAACGAGGCTCCAATCCTCTCCCGGAACGGCTTGAAGCGCGCGCTGTCGCTTAGGATGTCGCCCTGATAGAGGGAGTAGCGGATGTCCCCACGGAAACCGGGCAACAGGTCGGTAGTGACGTCGGAGGAGATATGATCCGTCACGAATCCGGACCGATGGGTCTTGCGTGCGCGCTCGAAATCGTACGACAGGGAGGAAAGGTTCATCGACAGAACCTTGAACTTCTTCGGCTCGGCGGTGCTGCTGGTGTCGGTTGCGCGCAGCTTTGCCTCCAGTACGTGCGACAGGCTCAAGGTCACCCTGTTCTGCGCCAGGGAGCCAAGATAGCCCTGCTTGCTTTGGTTGAGCGCCCGCAAGAACTCGCTGCTTATATCTCCCGTCGGCGCGTAGTTGTAGCTGATGACCGGCGTGATCGAATGCCGGAAGCGTGTAATCGATCCAAATCCGGGGAAGAGGGCGAACAGGGTAGGTGAAGCGCTGAGACCAAAAACCGGACGCTTGCTTTGATGAACGAACTTCCCACCGTTCTGTTCCGACCTGACCCAGAAGGCATGGCTGTCGACGTTCTGGAAATTGAGCGAGGGCGAGATCTTCAGGCTTCCCTGAAGAAAGCTCGGGAGCGTTATGCCTGTCTGCCAATCGAGCTGGGTCGAGAACGTCTTCGCGAACACGCGACTCGTCTTCTTTGACGAATCGTTGGGGTCCACGACTACGATCGTCGCGGGGGCATTTTCCTCCTGGTCGCTCAGGCTGAAGGAGTTGGAGAAGGTGAAGCCACCGATCTTGAGCGGTGTGCTGAAACTCGAGCTCGTGTTCCGGGTGTTGCGCTTGAGCCGAACGCTGTCCTTCGTGCCGTCGGGGTTGACGAGATACCGGAAGGTGAACTCGCCTGTCTGATCGATGTTGAGGCGTTGGTCAGTCTGGAAATTGAAGCCGGGAGTCCAATCCAGCCACCGAGTCAGCTGCAGAGTCGGCACGGTGATTCCAAAATTCGGGAAGCTCTGGGCAATCTCACTCCGCCCGGGATACTGCGTACGTGTTCCGCCCAGACTGATCGCCGCCGGACCGATCTTAGTCTGATAGTTCGCGTTGGATGAGATGGTCGCCAGGACCTGCGCGGGATTAAATGTCGTCGTCCGCTGAATAAAAGTGTTGCTGACGTAGTTGATGTTCGCCGAGAAGCTGGTTGCCTGCGAAAAGGACTGATTGTGGCTCCAGCTGACTGACGTATTCGAGGACCCGTCTCGCAGCGCGTGCCGGGACAGCCCGAGCCGGCCGGTGAGGAAGCGATCGAGCCAGCGGTACTGGAGCTCTCCGTTCAACCGCACCCAGCCCGGATCACCGTCGGTCGACCTGGCACCGCTGCGCCAGTCCAGCGCGAGCTGGGCGTCCATATAATCGCTGATCGCGAAATAGTAGCCGAGGTTTTCGGCGTGGCGACGGTAGGTGGGACTGTTCCGAAACAGCTCGCTGACGCCAAACCGCGGCGTCAACACGCCGCTGCGTCTTCCGGATCGCATATCCTGAAAGATGAATGGCAGCCACATCACGGGCACTTCGCCGATGTAGAGGACGGCGGGCCGGGCCACCATGATATTCTTCGAGATCATTTTCACTTCCTTGGCCTGGAAGTGATAGTCGGGAATCGAATCGTCGCAGCTGGTGATCGAAGCGTTTCGGGCGTAGAAGGCGGTCTCGTGTCCGCGCGATGTGTCGCTCACGAATGCTGCCTGCTTGCCGTTCACGAACCACTTCTCTCCCGATTCCACGGAGGTGCTGATGTTCGTGACGATTCCTCGGTGGAGCTCCACGTTATACGCCATCTGGCCGCGGGCAACCACGTCGGCGGACTGACGCTGCGGATCGCGCAGGATGACGGTATCTCCGCGCGCAATCACGATCTTGGTGGAATCGTTGTAGATGATGCTGTCTCCGACCAGAACTGTCTGCTCGCGGGTGACGCCGGCCTTATTCCCCTTCAGCTCCAGCGTCCGGGTCTTCGTGTTGAAAACCACAACATCGCCCTGGTATAGAGTAGCGCTGTACCCCGGCCGCTTCATCAACGCATCCATCACCGAGTCGGTGGGATTCCACTGAATCAGCTCCCTCGTCTTCGATGTGTCGGCCGCGGTAGTGTCGCGCTTGGACGTGTCGGGCCGCGCTCGAACGGTGTCGCGCCGCGAAGGCGTGACAGGTCGGATTTGGGCGCCCAGGCCCTGCTGCGCCACGAGAGCACACGAAGCGGCTACCAGCCATGCGAGACGCGCCGTCACGCTGGAGCCCTTGCGCCCTGGTGGGAAGCGCTGTCCTCTGCGTCGCGCCGGGCCTGGCGCTTCTGGCGCCGGCGATAGGCGAACAACGCGACGAACACGCTCAGCTCATAGAGCACGTAAAGCGGAACCGCCAGCGCGAACAACGAGTACGGATCGGCGCCCGGTGTGATGAAAGCGGCCGCCACCAAGCAGATGATGATGGCGTGTCGCCTGTACTTCGACAGGAATTGTGGAGTGATGAGGCCCAGCGCCGTGAGCGCAAGGATGGCGATCGGCACCTCGAACACGAGACCGAAAGCAAGGCACATACTGATCGCAAAGTCGAAATACTCCGTCGCCGAAATCATCGGAGTGAGAGCCGTCGATTCGATGCTCATCAGAAACCGGAGAGTGAGCGGCAGCACCACGAAATAGCTGAGAGAGACGCCGGCTAGAAACAGTGCGACCATCGCCACTAGCACCGGAATCACAACCCGCTTTTCGTGGGCGTACAGGGCCGGCGCCAGGAAGCCCCAGATCTGGCCCACGATGATCGGCGACGCGAGAATCAGACCGAGAACGAGCGACGCATTGAGCAGGATATGAAAGGAAGTGCCCGGGTGGGTGTAAATGAGCTTCTGCCCGTGCAGCAAGGGCAGGATCGGGCGCTCCAGTAGCCGAATGATGTCGAGTTTCGACAGCAGCGCGAACCCGATCGCAATGCCAATCAGGACCGCGCCGGCCACCCAGAAAAGCCGCTTGCGCAGCTCCTCCAGATGATCCAGGAAAGGCATTTCGTGGCCGAGAGCGTCGCTCATACCACGGCCCTCGTGCTATTTAATCGACTGTAGACGCTCGTCGGCGAGCGCAGCCTCGTCGGAGCGCGGAAAGCGCTTGATGATGTCCTGAAAGAGCTTCTTCGCTTCGGCCGTCTTCTTCTGCGATTGCAGATGCAGCGCTCGCTTGTACATCGCCGTCGGAACCCGCGACGACTTGGGAAAGCGACTGATCAAGGCCAGGTACTGGGCATCAGCGGCGTCGAGGTTTCGCTCCGCCGTGTACGCCTGAGCGGTATAGAACATCGCCTCGGAGACGTATTCAGAGGTCGGATATTTCGAGATCAGCTCACTGAAGGCGCTCCTCGCTGCGGCGTTTCCGCCCTTGAGCAATTGGTCCCGTCCGGCCTGGAGCAGCTGGAGCGGGCCCGGACCCGTGCTGGGGGCGCTGCCGCCCGCCGAAGTGTCGGGCGCGGAAACCGCCTCCTGCTGCCGCTTCTCCTCGAGCGCGGCCCGCACGTCCCGCATCCTCTGCTCGCTCTGTCCACTCAGATCCTGCAGCTGCGTGATATTTTCCTTCATCGCGGCCATGTCGCTCTCCGATGCAGTGCGCATGGCCGAAACTCTCCTGCTCAGCGCGCTGATCGAGTCGCTGAGCGTTCTCATCGAGCGGCTGACATCGACCAGCTGCGCGCGCTGCACGGAGTCCGCAGCGTTCGAGGTCGCGCGCGACACGACGATGTCCTGCTGCAGCTTTTCGAAATCCTGCTTGGTGGCGAAGAAGCAGCCGCCCACAACTGCGGGGATAACGAGAATGGCGACCGAACCTGATTTCATCATTGCGAATATGTTCCCACTTCAGGATTGGCGAGAATTGGAGACCACGCCGCCAGTCTCGCGCCCCTGCTGTGCGTGAGCTGCCGCGCGCGGCCTGATTCGGTGTCGAGAATCCACAACTGCTTGTCACCGCTCCGCGAAGAGGTTAGGACGATGTGCCGCCCATCGGGCGCCCATGACGGATCTTCGTTCTCACCTTCGCTCGTGACCTGCTTCGGAACGCGGTCGCGCACGTCGGTCACCCAGATCTGGAAAACTCCATTCTGCTGCTCGTAGGCGATCGCGCGGCCGTCAGGCGACCAATCGGGGCTCGCCCGATAGCTGCGCGTGCCCGGCGTGTATGACGTCAGCAGCTGAATGTTCGACCCGTCTGCATCCATAATATACACCTGGGGCTGTCCCGACTTGCCGGAGATGAACGCGATCTGGCGACCATCTGGACTGTAGGACGGCGACGTGTTGTCGGTACCTCTGCCTACGGTGATTCTCTTCGGTTCACTGGAGTCGAGGCTCGCGAAGATCAGGTCCGTGCCGTTCCCCGTTCCCTGCGCGTAGAGAATACCGGTGCCATCGGGCTGGTAGATCGGTGTGATGTTGAGGCCGGCCCGAATCTGACTGATCCTCCGGGTGCGGCCGCTGCGGACGTCGAGCTCCTCCACCTGAGTCCCGCTGTTGCCGAGGATCGTGAAGACGACCGACTCACCCGTCGGCGACCAGGCCGGCGAGAGTGCTCCCTTTCCCGTCGTAATCGAGCGCGTCTCGGCGCCGTCGCTGTCGACGATGCGCAGCGTACCGTTGTTGACGAATGCGATGCGGGTCTGGGCGATCCCGCGCTTTCCGAATACCCACCGCTCGATCTGGTCGGAAACGCCGTGCAGAGCGAAGCGCCAGTCTCGGTCGCGCCGGTCGAACAGGAAGTGCTCGGACTGAAGCAGCTGGCCTCTGCCGACGTCGTACGCGGCAACGTGAAGCCCCTGGCTCGTCGGCGTCATTCGCACCAGCACCGCCGCGCCGAATTTGGCCACGAGCGGGAAGTTGATCTTTTCACCAGCCGCCGGCGTGAGCTCGGAGAGCGTGCCCGCATCCAGCGCGATCACGTTCATCCGATCGCTATAATCGAGATCGCGCCGAACGATCACGCGTAGGGAATCGTCGTCGATCTCGTCGTGGACGGGAAGGACGATCACGCCGGGCTTGGTGCCCGCCGCATAGTTGAGTCCGAGCCGGACGCCGGGCACGGACGTCGTATCCTGCGCGCGAGCGGTCGGGGCAAACCCAAGCGTGCAAGCAATGACCGCCAGAGAAACGCAGTGAACTCTCGATCTCATTTCAGGAACTCGGGGTCGAAGCTGAATACGACTGGCAGAACATCATCGGGAAAACCGGCCGGAAGTGGTCCAAATGCGCGCGCGCTCGAAGCCGCCTCCACCGCGCCCTGTGCTTCGAGGTCGAAGGAGAAGTTGCCGGATCGCCTGATGAATTCGATGCCTGACACGGAGCCATCGCGATGGATGAAAAACCGTACTTCCGCCTTGAGACGCGCAGCTGGATTTCTTGGTTTGAAGTTGAGTGCTATCTGCCTAACGATGTTGTTGAGATACCCTGGAAAAGGGAACTCGATCCCATCGCTGCGCACGGTCGCGACGTCGGTCCCCTTGTCCCCCACCGGTCCACCGCCCGCTTTGGGCGCTTCCGTCTTTGCCTTCGGAGCCGCCTTCGATTCCGGTGCGCTCGCTTTCGCCACCGGTTTGGGTTTCGCTTCCGACGGAGTCACGCGTGCAGGTGTCTTCGGCGCGGGTTTGGCCGTCGGAAGGGGCATCTCCTTGACCGATGACTGTGACGCGCTGGGCTGGGTAACGGGCGTCTTCGCCGTGGCTTGCTCGTTCTTCACCTCTCCGATCGCTCGCTCCCCGGCGGGAGCGGCCACGATCTCCACCCGATACATCGGCGGCAGCGCGACTGGTTTCCGCTGTTTGAGCGTGTTGAACATCAGCGTCGCGACTGCCGCGTGAAGCACCGCCGATAGCGTAAATGGCGCAATACGTCGTGATCCATTCACTCGGCGAGGCATCCCTTTATTTCGCCTCGGTTGGCTCGGCAACCAATCCGACGTCTCCGATACCGCTCGCTCGCATGATCGCGAGGACCTTAACCACGGAGCCATACGGGACGCGATCGTCGGCTCGCAAGTACACGCCGCCCCTGCCCCGTCGCTGCGCCAGCGCCTTGAAGGTGGCCGAGAACTGGGAATATGTGAGACGGGCATCGTCGACGAAGATGGCGCCGGTGCGGTCGATCGTCACCGACAGGCCGCTCTTGGACTCGAGCGGGCGCGCCTGCGCCTTGGGGAGCGAGATGTCGACGCCGCCCTGCATCATCGGCGCGGTGATCATGAAGATGATCATGAGGAGCATCATCACGTCGATGAGGCTCACTACGTTGATCTCGGCGTTGAGCACGAGCCGGTCGCGGCCACGTCCCCGACGCGACATCAGATCAAGCCCTCTCTAACCATGATCGCGATCAGCTCTGAGCCGAAGCTCTCGAGCTGCCCTTCGATCTTGTTGAGACGTGACGCGAAGATGTTGTACGCGAAGACAGCCGGAATGGCGACGCTGAGCGCCGCGGCAGTGGCGATGAGGGCCTCGGCGACTCCGGGAGCAACGGCTCCGATATTTCCTGATCCTTTGGACGCTATCCCGACGAATGCATCGATGACGCCGAGCACGGTACCGAGCAGGCCGATGAGCGGACTCACAGATCCGATTGTCGCAAGAGATGGAACCCACCGGCTCAATCTATCCCGCTCCGTCGTCGTCTCGGCGTCGAGCACCAGTCGCAGCGCTTCGACCTGCGCGCCGCTGAATCGCGCGGCGCGCTCCGATGTTCCGCCAAGCGCGGGAGTGGTCTCCTGGATGAAGCGCATCGCGCGCTCCATGATCGTCGCCGGCGGTCCGTTGCTTCCGCGCGCCATCCGAGCCGCAGCCTCGACGGTGTGAGCGCCAGCGAACTCGTGCGCGAAGGTATAGGTGATCCTCGCCGCCCGTCGCAGCTCGTACCACTTCGCGAAGATGATACCCCAGCTGATGAGCGAGAGCACGACGAGAATTCCGAGCACGATCTTGGTAGCGCCGGTGGAGCTGGTTATCAGCTCCATCGGCGAGCTCGGTATGGCCTGGCCGACCTGCAGGAAAAGCGAATGGATCAAACCGTCACTCCTTTGCCCTGGCGAGCGAACCAGGCGTAGGTTTTCGCGAGGCCCTCTGCGAGCGTCACTTCCGGAGCCCAGCCCAACAGTTCCCCCGCCTTGTCAGCGTTGACGAATGATTCCTGCTGCTCACCGGCGCGACGGGGGGCAAGCTCGATCGGAACATCGCTCCCGGCGCTGTGCTGCAAGAGCCTGGCTACCTCGAGCACGCTGGTTCCCTTTCCCGTGCCAACGTTGAATCCGCGCGCATCGAGTCGGCCCTTCAAAGGGAGAGGCTTCGTCGCCGCGAGCCAGACGGCGCGAGCAACATCCCCGACGTAGACGTAGTCGCGCGTCTGAAGTCCATCTCCAAAAACAGTCAGCGGCCGGTGGTTGAGAATCCGGCCGCAGAAGATCGCGACGACGCCCGCCTCACCATGGGGATCCTGCCTGGGGCCGTACACATTTCCAAACCGCAAGGCGGCGTACTCGCGGCCGTGTACGCGCGAGTAGTAGGCGAGGTAGTACTCGACGCTCAGCTTGGCGATCGCGTAAGGGGATTCTGGATCCTTAGGGTAAGTCTCGTAGTTGGGCGGCGTGTTGAAGTCGCCGTACACGGCGCCGCCCGTCGAAGTGAAAACGACGCGTGTAGGGGCACCGCTCTTCCGCAACGTTTCCATCAGGTTGAGCGTCCCGAGGATGTTGGAGTGGGCGTCCGCGATTGGATCGGCCACGCTCTTTCGTACATCGATCTGTGCGGCGAGGTGAGCGACGACATCGAACTTGCCCGAGCTTACGACGCGTGAAAACTCCGGCGAGCTCACGCCGATCTCGTGGAACTCCGCTTCTCTGGGAAGATTCTCGCGTTTCCCCGAGGAGAGGTCGTCGACTATAGTAACGTCCCAGCCGTTGCCGATGAAAAGGTCTGCCACGTGTGAGCCGATGAATCCCGCTCCGCCAGTGACGAGAGCCTTAGACATCTTCCTCCGTCGCTGGCCGAGCCGGCTGTGCCTTGTCTTCCAGCGCGAACAGATACCGTGCGGCATCGACGACCCCGAGTCCGCGTCCGTTGGCCGCGGCCGCCTTCAACCTCACGCTCGGCTCGTGCAGGAATTTGTTCATGAGCGCCTTTGAGAAGTGCTCGATCGTTTCGGTCTGCCCGGGCGACAATGGACCCAGACGGCGGAGAGCTGCCGCAAGCTCCGTACTCCGCACCCTGTCCATCTCCTCACGGAAGCTGCGCACGACGGGCACGGCCGCCAGACCCGCCACCCAATCCCAGTATTTCTGCGCTTCCTGCGCGATGATCTGTTGCGCCGCCGGTACGTTCTCTTCCCGCCGCTCAAGATTTGCCGCGGCCGCGGCGCGAAGGTCGTCGAGGTCGTAGAGGAAGACGTTGTCCATCTCTCCCACCGCGGCTTCGACATTCCGCGGCAGCGCAATGTCGAGAACGCATAGCGGCCGGTCGCCCCGGGCGGCCACGGAATCTCGTACGCGCGCCACCGTCACGACCGGAACGGGTGAAGCAGTCGAGCAGAGCAGCACATCTACATCCTTCAACGACTCCCAGCACTGGTCGTAGTGCATCGCCGTCGCGCCATGACGCTCCGCGAGCGACTCGGCGCGCTCGTAGGTGCGATTGGCCACGATCGCGACCCGTACTCCTTCGTTGAGCAGACACTCGAGCGAGATCTCCGCCACGTCGCCGGCTCCCAGGATCATCGCTCGCCTGCCGCCGAGTCCACCGAAGATCTTCTTCGCGAGCTGCACCGCCGCCGAGCTGACGGACGCTGCGCCCCGTCCGATTCCCGTCTCCTCCCTCGCGCGTGCGGCAGCGAGCAGAGCGCTCTGGAACATTCGGTTGAGAATCGGCCCGGACTCAGCTCGGCACTGCTCCCACGCATCCTTCACCTGCCCGTGGATCTGCGCTTCGCCAAGGATCATGGAGTCGAGTCCGGCTGCAACGCCGAAGAGGTGCGACGCGACGTTCCGATCCCGGCGTACGTAGGTGAATGCTGTTGCATCATCACCGAGCCGTCGGGAGAGCATCGCCGAGATGTGGGGAAGCGCGTCATTACTTTCTTCGACCGCATAGATCTCGGTACGGTTGCATGTCGAGAGGACGACACCTTCACGGATGATTCCTGACCCGCGCAGCCGCGCCAGCTCACGAAGAGCTTCGTGCGGGCGGAACGCGAGCTTCTCCCGCACCTCAATGGACGCGGTCGCGTGACTGACGCCGGCGACGATCAACGCCACGAATCCACCTTGTCGGCGAAGGATCCATCCTCGACCGATTTGCAGAAGTCGTCGCCGATGAGCTTCGGCGCGGCGTCGCGCCACTGCTCATCGCCGCTCGCGAGCAGGCGGGATCGGAGACCTCTCAGTGCGGACACGGCGCGCTCGTATCGTCCATCGAACCGCTCGGCGATCGCATCGCGTATTCTCGCCGCTGCTCCAGGAACTCCGCCCGACGACACCGCAATCGTCACGTCGCCGGACCGGTGCACGGCCATCGTATGAAAGCTTCCCTCGTCCGGGTAATCGGTGATGTTGACGAGCCTGCCGGACGAGTGGGCGTCTACTGCAACCTGCGCATTCACCAAACGCGAATCTGTCGCCGCGACTACGAGCGTAGAGCGACCAAGATGTTCGGCGCTATAGGATTCCCGCACGATCGTCAGCTCCCGAGCGCGCTCGGCCGCCTCGAGCTCCGGTGTGACGTCCGGCGAGACGACGCGCACCTGGGCGCCTGCCTCAACGAGTGCCAGCGCCTT
>JALYKM010000097.1 GCA_030774785.1 Gemmatimonadota bacterium | reverse complement strand
TCTTTACCAGCTTCGGATACTTCGAGGACGACCGTGAGCATGCGCGTGTCCTCACGTGTGTCCGGACGGCGATGAGACCGGGCGGCACGCTGGTGATCGACTTCCTGAATGCAAGCCAGGTGCGCCGCAATCTCGTTCCCTACGATGAGCGAGTGGAGAACGGCATCACGATCGAGCAAAGTCGGATCATCAGCCCCGACGACCGATTCGTGGAAAAGACGATTCGGCTGCGCGAGCGTGGACGCGAGTACGTCGAGCGTGTTCGACTGTTGTCAGCGGGAGATCTGGAGCGAATGCTGGAAGCGGCGGGATTCGAAGTCGTGCACTGCTTCGGTGATTACACCGGCGCGCGCTGGTCCGAGAATTCATCGCGCACCATTCTCTTCGCGAGCCGGAAGTGAATCCACGAGTCATAACCCAGCTGCTCACCGGAAATCCACTCGCCGCCGCGACGACCGCTGGTGACGCAGGCGACGCGTGGTATGAGCCCCCGCCGCGCGATGTGACCGCATGGCGCGAGCGTCTCGAGGCAGTGCGATCTGATTTCGGCGACGACTGGCTCGCTCGACTCGCTCCCGGCATCGAAGCAACTGGCAAAGCGAAGGAGCGGCTCGAATCCACCGCCGCGGGAAAGGGTGTCGTCGTCACTACCGGCCAACAGCCAGGACTCTTTGGTGGACCGTTGTACACTCTATCGAAGGCGCTGAGCACACTCGCGCTCGCGGATTCACTGCAGAAAGCCACCGGTGTTCCCGTGGCCCCTGTTTTCTGGGCCGCCACCGACGACACCGATTTCAAGGAAGCGAGCAGTACCGTCATCTCGGTTCCAGGAGGGGCGCAGCTTCTGCGAATCGACCACCCGGAGCCTCTTGGCCGGCCAATGGCCGCGATGCCGCTCGGGGATGTGTCCACCGAGCTGGAGGCACTGGCGCGTTCCGCAGGGTCGACGATAGATCGCACGCCGATCGAGCTTCTGGAGCGGTTCTATACCTCCGATGCAACGGTCGGATCCGCGTACGTTGCGTTCCTCCGTGCCCTGTTCGCGCCGCTTGGAATAGCGGTGATCGATGCATCGCATTCCGCCACTCGCGCTGCCGCCAAAACCGTATTGAGCGCGGCACTCGAGAAGGCTGACGAGATCGCCGCGGCGGTGAGCGCGCGCAATCGCGAGCTCGAGGCGGCAGGTTTCACTCCGCAGGTTCAAGATGTGCCAGGGCTCTCGCTGGTATTCAGCGCCGCGTCCGGCGGGCGCAAGCGAGTTCCGATCAAGGGGGCTAGCAAGCACCGACGCTCCGACGATCTGAGCCCGAACGTCCTGCTGCGGCCGGTAGTCGAGCGAGCGATTCTTCCGACCGCAACTTACGTCGGCGGCGCTGCGGAGATTGCCTATTTCGCCCAGATCGCGCCGATTGCCGAGGCGCTCGGAGTGGCGCGGCCAGCGATCGTTCCCCGATGGTCGTGCATGGTCGTCGAGCCGCACGTGGAAAAAATCCTCGAGAAGCTTTACCTGCTTCCGGAGGACCTCCGTGATCCACACGAGGCGGAAGCGCACGTCGCCCGATCGCGGTTGCCGAAGCGCGTCATCGAAGAACTGAACGAGACGCGAGTCGCTCTCGACGAGCGTCTGGCCACGCTGACCGACGCCGTTGTGGGGGAGAACGCCCCGATTCCGACAGCAGTGACCGCCGGCCTGAGAGCCAACCTGATCCGTCGACTTGATCGGTTCGAGCGTCGTCTCATCTCAGCCGCCAAGAAGCAGCATGCCGATATCATGGAGGAGATTGGCACCGCACGCGGCTCAATGTATCCGCTCGGGAAGCGCCAGGAGCGGAGTCTCAATTTCGTACCGCTGCTGGCCCGTTACGGCCCGATTTTGAGAGATGAGATGCTGGCGGCCGCGCGGGAGCACGCCGAGCGACTCCTGGGGGATGCAAAGCCCGCACGCTCACTCGAGGAGGCCGGCACGACGCGAGGTCGGACGTGACCGACGGCGAAGAGCCGAAGGAAAAAAGTCGTTCACTTCCTGAGTTTCTTCCGCCGGAGGCTGACGAAGTAACCGAGGCGGCGACACCGATCGAGCGACGCGCGGCGCCTCGCACGACCAGCCCGGTATTCGAGCGGTCGAAGGGCGCGGCATTTCTCGTCGGCACCGGAATCCTTCTCAGCCGTCTCGCCGGACTCATCCGGCAGACGATGATGGCTCGCTATCTCGGCGCTGACCTCGCCGCCGACGCGTTCAACGCCGCGTTCCGGATCCCGAACATGCTCCAGAACCTCTTCGGCGAAGGAGTACTGTCCGCGTCGTTCATTCCCGAGTACGCCGGACTGCTCGGAAGAGGTGACGAACAGGAAGCAACTCGACTCGCCGGCGCCGTGGCCGGAATGCTGGCGCTGGTCGCGTCGGTCATCGTGCTGCTGGGAGTTGTCACGGCACCGTGGCTCGTCGCCATCATCGCCAATGGGTTTACGGGCGAGAAACGCGAGCTCACCGTCAAGCTCACCAGGATCCTTTTTCCCGGCGCCGGACTCCTCGTCTTCTCGGCGTGGTGCCTTGGGATCCTGAACAGCCACCGCCGGTTCTTAATGTCGTACACAGCACCGGTGATTTGGAACGCGGCGATGGTGGCGACGCTGATCTTCTTTCACAAGGGACACACGCAGGTCGAGCTGGCGATCTATCTCGCGATCGGCTCGGTAGTGGGAAGCGCGCTCCAGTTCGGTATTCAGCTCCCACAAGTGTTCGCGCTTGCACGTGGGGTGAGACCACGCCTCACGGCCGCGGCCGAGAGTGTCCGCAATGTTTTTCGGAACTTCGTACCCGCGTTCGTGGGAAGAGGGGTAGTTCAACTCAGCGCGTATGTGGATGCCTGGCTCGCCAGCTACCTGGGGAATGGCGCGGTTTCGTCCTTCACCTACGCGCAGGCGATCTATGTGCTTCCCATCAGTCTCTTCGGCATGGCGATCTCGGCGGCGGAGCTGCCGGCGATGTCGCGTGCCGTTGGAACGACCGCGGAGATCGCGGCGTACCTCAGAGGGCGCCTGAGCGACGGGCTGGATCGCATCGCCTACTTCATCGTTCCGAGCGCCGTCGCGCTATTTGCGCTCGGAGATCTGATCGTGCACCTGTTGTTCGAGAGCGGGCGCTTCCAGCGCGGCAACACGATCTGGGTTTGGCAAATATTGATCGGGTCTACTGTCGGACTTCTGGCGTCGACGATGGGTCGTCTCTATTCGTCGACCTTCTATGCTATGCGCGATACGAAAACCCCGCTCCGGTACGCGGCCGTTCGCGTGATTCTCACGACCGTGCTGGGCTATCTTTTCGCGATCGTTCTCCCTCCAATGCTGGGGCTTGACCGCAAGCTGGGGGCGGCCGGTCTCACCGCCTCTGCGGGCTTGGCCGGATGGGTGGAGTTCTATCTGTTGCGACGGGGCCTGGACGAGCGAATCGGACGCACGCGACTCGTTCCAGCCCGCATGGCCCGTCTGTGGGGCGCGGCGATACTCGGGGCGATGATCCCCTGGGCGTACAAGATCGCGATGGATCGCGGGGTCCCGATTCTTTCGCCGCACGAGACGGCGGTGCATTCGAAGGTTATGGCGCTGCTTCTGCTCGCTCTCTATGGATTGACCTATCTTGCAATCACCGCCGCATTCGGAATTCCTGAGGCGAGAAATGTCATCGATCGTGGCAGGAGACTGTTCAGGCTCATGTCGCGCACGGAGTGAACTCGCTTTCCGGCGCATGGTATAATTACACATGCTCCCCGTTCCCGATGCCATTGCCGCGAAGCTTCCACACCTCCCCGAAGGACCAGGCGTATACATGTGGAAGGGAAGGGACGGAACCACCCTTTACATAGGGAAAGCGAAGCGGCTGCGCTCCCGGGTTCGCAGCTACTTCTCCAACGATCAGCTGGAGAGCGTCAAGACGCGCCACCTCGTCGGCCTCGTGGCGGACCTGGAGACGATAGTCGTTCCGAGCGAAGCGCATGCGCTGATTCTCGAGGCCAACCTAATCAAGGAGTACCGGCCGCGCTTCAACATCGCGCTGCGAGACGACAAGTCGTATCCCTATATCAAGGTCACGGTTCAGGAACCGTTTCCGCGCGTGTTCGTGACTCGGCGCGTCGAGGACGACGGCGCGAGCTATTTCGGCCCCTATACCGATGTGGGAGCGATGCGCCGGGCGCTCAACGTGGTGAAGAGGATCTTTACGGTTCGCAGCTGCAATTACGACATGCCCGCCCAAATGCCCGAGCGGCCGTGTCTCGACTACTACATCAAGCGCTGCAAGGCGCCCTGCATCCTGGCGCAATCGCAGCACGAATACCGTGGGATGATTGACGAGGTCCTTCTTTTTCTGTCCGGGCGTCCGGACGAGGTAGTACGGCGGGTGAAGGAGCGGATGGATCTCGCCTCGGAGCAGCTCGATTTCGAGAGGGCGGCCGAACTGCGCGATGTGCTTCATCACCTCGAGCAAATGGAAGAGCCAACCGTAGTGCTCGAAGTCGAGGGTGGCGATCGGGACGTGATCGGGTACGCGCGCGATGGCGACGACGCTTGCGTTACGGTTCTTCGTATCAGGGGCGGAAAGCTGCTGTCGCGCGAGCAGCGTTTCCTCGAGAACATCGACGGAGAAGAGGACGCCGACGTCATGACGATGTTCATGGCGGGAAGCTATGTCGGAATGCAGGAGAAGGCGCGTCAGGTGCTTCTGCCGTTCGATTTCCCCGACCGCGAGCTGATCGAGCAGTCACTTCCCGACAGCAAGATTCAGATTCCGCAGCGGGGGCCGCGTCGCGATCTCATTGCTCTGGCCGAGCAGAACGCACGTCATCTTCTCGAGGAGCTCAAGCTGTCCTCCATGGAAGCCGAGGAGCGCGCCGGCGATCCCGTCTACGAGCTCGGGAGAGAATTGGGTCTTCAGCGGCTGCCGCGGTCGCTCGTTTGCTTCGACATCTCGACGACGCAGGGAACCGATACGGTCGGGTCGTGCGTGTGGTTCGAGAACGGGCGCCCCAAGCGGGGCGAGTACCGGAAGTTCAAGGTGAAGACGGTAGAGGGGTCCGACGATTTCGCGTCAATGCAGGAGGTTGTGCGTCGGTACTTCGAGCGGCGGATCAGGGATGAGAAGCCTTTGCCGGACCTGATCCTCATCGACGGCGGAAAGGGCCAGCTGGGCGCGGCCCACGCAGCGATGGCGGAAGTCGGGCTGACCGATCGACCGTTGATCAGCCTTGCCAAGCGGGAGGAAGAGATCTTCATGTGGGGACGTGAGGAGTCGCTCAAGCTGTCGCGGCGCTCACCAGCGCTTCGCCTGCTCCAGCAGGCTCGGGATGAGGCACACCGTTTTGCGGTGACCTACAACCGGAAGCGCCGGACCATGCGTACCGTAACCTCAGAGCTCCTCAAGGTGGCGGGAATCGGCCCTGTCAAACGGCGGCGGCTGCTTCAGGAGTTCGGGAGCGTGCAGGGAGTGCGGGAAGCCGGTGAGGAGGCGATAGCCAGACTGCCGGGCTTCAACGCCGAGCGCGCGCGAAAGCTCCTCGAGTCGCTCGCGACGACTTCTCCGGTGTAGCGAAAGTGGCGGCCCTCCCGAACGAGATCGCGTGAGCTAAAGTCCGGTAATTCCTTGACTTCGATCCTTATAGCTCTAAATTACTTGAGCTATGGTAAAGGTCTCCCGAATCGAACAGGACAGCATCGCTGCAGCACTCGGAATTCAACCCGGCGCGGAGATGCTGACGGTGAACGGGAGGCCCCTGGCGGACTTCCTCGACTGGGAGTTTCTCACCGCTGACGAAGAGCTCGTGATCGAAGCGCGAGAGCCCGATGGCGAAAACGTCGTCTACGAGCTCGAGCGCCTTGATGGAGAGCCACTGGGCATCTCGCTCGAGCCTCCAACCGTCAGACGTTGCGCGAACCGCTGCGAGTTCTGCTTCATCGAAGGCCTGCCCGCAGGATTGAGAAAGCCACTATACATCCGGGACGACGACTACCGTCTCTCCTTTGCGTACGGCAACTTCGCGACGCTCTCCAACGTCAAGGAGCGCGACATCGCGCGGATTCTTGAGTATCGGCTTTCTCCGCTCTACGTCTCGGTGCACGCTACCAACCACGAAGCGCGCAAGGTTCTGCTCAACAACACCCGTGTTCCCGACATCAAGGCGCAACTTTCGCGGCTTGCCAAAGGTGGAATACAGTTTCACTGCCAGATGGTGATCGTTCCCGGCCTCAACGACGAAGCTGTGCTCGAAGAATCGCTGACGGACCTCTGGGGCATGGGCGACGCGGTCATGTCGGCGGCGATAGTTCCGGTTGGGCTGACGCAGTTCTCGCATCTCTATAGTGGCAAAGGGATGGATCGCGACGCTGCGCGCACCATTCTCGACCAGGTCGAGCGTTGGGGTGCGCGGGCAATGCGCGACCGCGGTGAGACGTGGGTGTTCGGCTCGGACGAGCTGTACATGCTTGCTCAGCGAGAGCTTCCCGGACCAGCGCACTATGGCGAATTCGCGCAAATCGAGAACGGCGTCGGCGCCGTCACATCGCTGCGTATGCGCGTCGCCGACGGCCTGGACCGTGTTGCACGCCGCGATGGCCAACGCATCGGAGTCGTCACCGGGCTGGCGATGGCGCCACTGTTGCGGCCGCTCCTCGAGCGCCTCGGCGACGCGAGCGGCGCGAAGTTCGAGCTCATCGTGGCCGAGAACTCCTTGTTTGGTCCGACGATAACGACCGCGGGTTTGCTGGTCGGGAGAGACATCCTTCGCGTGCTCGCGGATCGTCACGATCTCGACATCGCTTTGATTCCCGCGGAGACAATCAACGAAGACGGAGTCTTTCTGGATGACTACACTCTCGCAATTGTGCGGGAGTCCCTGCCCATGCCGATCTTCCCATCCTATGACTTCATCGATGTCCTAGAATCCGAAGCGAGTGGAGTGCTGGCATGAACCTGCCCGTCATCGCACTCATTGGCCGGCCGAACGTCGGCAAATCGGCGCTCTTCAATCGAATCGTGGGCGACAATAGCGCCATAGTGAGCGACGAGGCTGGCACTACCCGCGACCGGCATTTCGCGCGCGCGGAATGGAACGGTCGCCAGTTCTGGCTGGTCGACACCGGCGGGCTCGCGGACGACCCTCGAATTCCGATGGACCTGGAGATCAAGCGCCAGGTCCTCCAGGCCATCGACGAGTCCGACCTTCTGATGCTGGTGGTCGACGCGAAGACGGGACTGCATCCAAGCGATACACGCGTCGTGGGACTTCTCCGCGAGGCGCGAAAGCCCTGGATTCTGGTCGCCAACAAGGTCGACGACCCGGCTTCGACGGATTACTACGAATTCTATGAGCTTGGTGCCGGAGATCCCGTTCCTGTCTCCGCCCTCAATGGAAAAAATTCCGGCGACATGCTCGACGTTCTCGTCGAGAGAATTCCGATAGCGGCCGAGGAAGTGCCGGACGCGCTCCGCGTCGCCGTGGTCGGTCGGCCTAACGTCGGAAAGTCCTCCCTCATCAACCGGCTTCTCGGCGAAGAGCGTCTTGTCGTAGCTGACGACGCGGGAACCACCCGCGACGCAATCGACACGCCGATGGTGTTCCACGGCCGGGAGATAATCTTCGTCGACACGGCGGGGCTTCGACGGCAATCGAAAATCGACGACGGAATCGAGTTTTATTCGGCACTGAGGACCAGGCGCGCCATCGAGCGATCGGACATCTGCATTCTCGTTCTGGATGCAGTGGAGGGTCTGCATAACCAGGATCTCAAGATCGCGGCGCTCGCATGGGAGAGTGGACGCGGACTCATAGTGGTAGTGAACAAGTGGGACCTGAAAGAGAAGGAGAACAACACGGCCGCCAAGTTCGAGACGGAGGCCCAGGAAAAGGCTCCGTTTTTCAAGTTCGTGCCGTTCGTGTTCACTTCCGCGCTAAGCGGACAACGCGTCACGAAGATTCTCGAGCTGCTCCTCGAAGTAGATGCGGAGAGGCACAAGCGGATCAGCACCTCTCAGGTGAATACCACGCTCGAGGAGATCGTCGGTCGCCGTCAGCCGCCGCAGGCGGCGGGACGGGAGATCAAGCTGAATTACGCGACGCAGGTCGAGACGGCGCCGCCAGTCATCGCCGTCTTCGGCAACAACCCCGACCTCGTTCAGGAGCATTACGTACGCTACCTGCACAACGGCTTCCGCGAAGCCTGGGGATTCCGTGGGAATCCCCTCCGGATCATCATGCGCCGAAAGTCTGCGTAGATGTCGCCGATATTCGGCGTCCTCATCTCATATCTGGCCGGCTCGATACCGTCGGCGTACATCGCCGGCAAGCTGCGTGGCATCGACTTGCGCAAACACGGATCGGGCAACCTTGGAGCCACCAACGTCGTCCGGGTGCTAGGCCCCAGGGTCGGCGCGGTCGTGTTCATCGCGGACCTGCTGAAGGGCTTTCTTCCGGTTTTTTTTCTGCCGAGATACACGGAAACACTAAGGCCCGAACTGTGGGCGCTCGTGTACGGTGCCGCTGCAATCCTCGGCCACGTCAAGCCGATATTTCTCCTGGGGAAGGGCGGAGGGAAGGGAGTCGCCACGGCGAGCGGAGTGTTCCTGGCGCTGGCCTTCGTACCGATGTTGATCGCGGAGGTAGTCTGGATTGGTGTGTTTTACTTCACGCGATACGTGAGCCTGGCGTCGCTCATCGGAGCAGCCGTCCTCCCGATCGCGATCCTCGTGTTGTACCGTGAACCCCAGTCGCCGGTCTTCATTGCCAGCGTGATCATCGCTCTCTTCGTGTTCTGGACCCACCGCGCGAATATCGGGCGCCTCCGCCGCGGTGAGGAGCACAGATTCGTGAAAAGGGACGCCGCGGGCTGATGCGGTGCGCGGTCGTTGGAGCGGGCGCCTGGGGCACGGCGCTGGCGGACCTCCTCACCCGCAACGGGCATGACGTTCGGCTCTGGGCCTACGAGGCGGACGTTGTTGAGTCCGTCAACGACAAGCACGAGAACGTCCGATTTCTCGGCGGCCACACCCTCGCGCCCGCGCTTCGGGCCACCGGCGACATCGAACACGCCGTCGACGGAGCGGAGCTCGTAACACTGGCCACACCATCGCAGGTATTGCGATCGATATTGCGATCGGCGGTGAAATCGCTACCGCGCTCCGCCCCAATCGTAGTGGCGAGCAAAGGCATCGAGAAGGGAACTCTCTGTCTGATGACCGAAGTCGCCGAGCAGGAGATTCCCGGAGCGACAGTCGTCGCGCTTTCCGGGCCGAGCTTCGCCAAGGAAGTGGTGACATGCCAGCCGACGGCGGTCGTCGTCGCTTCGGAAAAAAATGGCGCGGCCACCGTCGCACAACGCGCGTTCAGCTCGCCCTACTTTCGCGCCTACACGCACAGCGACGTCACCGGGGTCGAGCTGGGTGGCGCACTGAAGAATGTCATGGCCGTCGCGACGGGGATAGCGGAGGGGTTGGGACTCGGGTTCAACGCCCGAGCAGCCCTCGTTACTCGCGGCCTTGCCGAGATGACCCGTCTGGGATTGGCCCTGGGCGCCGAGCAGAGCACGTTCGCAGGACTTGCTGGCCTGGGAGATCTCGTTCTGACGTGCACAGGCTCGCTCAGTCGCAACAGAGCCGTGGGAGTCGAGGTGGGGAAAGGGAGGACGCTGGAAGAAGTTCTCAAGGACAAGGAGACCGTCGCGGAGGGAGTAGTCACCGCGCAGAGCGCTCGCGAGCTAGCCGCCCGCGAAGGAGTGGAGATGCCCATTGTCGATACCGTAAACCGCGTGCTGTTCGAGGGTCAGCCGGCACGCAGCGCAATCGCTGCGCTCATGACGAGAGAGCTACGATCGGAGGTGGACCGATGAAAGACAAGGAACCGGTGCAGGAGTTTTTTTCCATTGGCGACGTCTGCACGCTGACGGATCTCAAGCCGCATGTGCTGCGTTACTGGGAAAGCCAATTCAAGTTTCTTCATCCCGCCAAGAATCGCTCCGGCAATCGTGTGTACCAGCGGCGTGAGATCGAGCTGATCACGCTCGTCAAGCAGCTGCTTTACACCGAGAAGTATACGATCGATGGAGCCCGTCAGAAGATCGACGACTACCGGAAGAACGGCGAGCTTCGCTCCGTGGCACGCGCGGCACTGGATTCGCAGGCCGTCGAATCCATGGAGAGCGATCTGCGCTCCATCCTGTCGATACTCGATGGCCAGATCCAAGAGAAAGGGAGTGAAAGTTGATCGAGCCGCTCGCAGTCGTCGTACCCGCTTACAATGCCGAGCCAACGCTGGCCAAGGTCGTCAAGGACGTCCGGCGGAATCTGCCCGGCGCATGGATCATAGGAGTGGACGACGGGTCAACCGACGGCTCGCGCCAACTGCTCCGGAAGGTGACGGACGAAACGATCGAATTCGACAAGAATCGTGGGAAAGGCGCTGCTCTGCGCGCGGGATTCGACGCCGCTCTAAGGAAAGGTGCCGCCGCAGTTCTGACGATCGATTCCGATGGCCAGCACGACGCTGCTTTCGCGCCCGCGATCGTCGGGGCACTCGACCACGCAGACATTGTCATTGGAACACGTGATCTGTCCGGCAAGGCGGTCCCGAAGCATCGGCGCATTGCAAACATGATTTCATCAGCTGCAACGCGCGCCGTGTCGGGCGGAAAAGTGCGTGACAGCCAGTCCGGCTACCGCGCAATCAAGGCCGAGGTTCTTCGCAACGTCCAGGCTGTCGGCGACAGGTACGAGTACGAGACGGATTTCATCATCCGCGCGGCTCGCGCCGACTACACGACGGTGAATGTTCCAATATCCACCATCTACGGGTCGCCCAGCTATTTCCGTGAATTTCGAGATGCGTGGCTCGTGATCAAAGTGCTGTGGCGGCACCGCGCAGGGATCCTTCACCGTTGAGACTCCTCTGCACCAACGACGACGG
>JALYKM010000096.1 GCA_030774785.1 Gemmatimonadota bacterium | reverse complement strand
AACTGCAACTGCAACTGCAACTGAACGAGTTGTCAGCGGCGAGAAGCGCAGTTACCAGCGAATAGCTGCAAACGTCTGGACGCCACTAGCAGCGTGATGGCAAAGGCAGTTGACTGTGCCCTGACCCGCGCCGGTAACGTCCCGACGTAGTGAGGCTGATAGCCATCAGCTGTGCCTCTGGCAGCTCACAACTCGTTCAGTTGCAGTTGCAGTTACACCCTCGTCGGCGAGTAGTGGCGAGTCTACATTATTGCCGATGCAAAACACGCTGGCGGTCAAGATTCTGCGAGGATCGCTCTTCCTCCTCCTCGCCCTAATCGCCTCCTTTGTACCGAAGCTGCTTGGCTTGGCGCCGAGCACTCAGGATACCGCCAACATCGCGACCATTCTCGCGCTGTTCATGCAGGGCGTGATCTGGACCAACATCATCATCGGCCACTACCTCCAGCGCCATGTCCAGATACACGCGACTGATGGAAGCAGCATCACGACGTTCAAGGCGCTTGGCGTAGTTGTCCGCCTCACGATCTGGATCGCGCTCGGTTTGGCAGCTCTCTCGAATCTCGGAATCCAGATCAGGCCGCTCCTCACCGGACTCGGCATCGGCGGACTCGCCATCGCGCTCGCCGTCCAGAACATCCTTGGCGATCTCTTTGCCGCGATCTCGATCGTCATGGACAAACCCTTCGTCGTGGGTGACTCGATCTCGGTCGAGAACTATCGAGGCAAGGTCGAGCACATAGGGTTGAAGACCACTCGCCTGCGCAGTGAGTCCGGCGAGCAGATCATCTTCTCCAACGGCGAGCTGCTCAAGAGCAAGATCAGGAACTACTCGCGCTAGACGAGCCTTGCCTCGAGCTCGATGTCGACGTTGCCCTTGATCGCCTTGGAGACCGGGCATCCATCTTTCGTCTCCTTCGCGATCTGATCGAACTTTACCTTGTCGATGTTGGGAACGGTTGCCTGCACGCTGAGCTTCATGGTAGTAATCCCGAAGCCGCCGGGAACTGCCTGAACGGTGCACGCGGCAGTGGTCTCGACTTTGGTGGCGGGAGTGCCGTTCTTCTCCAGCCCCCCACTTAACGCCATGCTGAAGCACGCGGCCTCCGCCGCGGCGAGCAGCTCTTCAGGATTGGATCCCGCGCCGCTTTCGAAGCGCGAGCTGAAGTTGTACTGGCCGCCGATGCCTCCGCTCTCCCCCTTGAAGCTCCCCTTTCCGTTCTTGAGCCCGCCTTCCCAAGTCGCTGTCGCCTTTCTCGTTGGCATCCCGTCTCCCCATTGCGATTGATGATCTAATCCGCGAAAGGTAATTAGATTGCCGTCATGGAGAACACTCAGCAGACGGCGAGCATTCCCACGTCAATTGACCGTGTGCTGAAGCTGTTCCGATCGATGGGACGTGAGGAGAAAATGCAGGCGCTCGTCCAGTACTCGAAGAAGCTCGAGCCGCTGCCGGAGCGCTTCAGGGATCTCGACCGCGGATCGTTTACCATCCCCGAGTGCATGACGCGGGTCGAAATCATCCCCGAGGTGCGCGATGGAAAGATCACCTTCTACGCCGACCTCAACCTCCGCGAGTCTCCGACGATCGCGGCTGTTCTCGCCATCATCTTCGCGGCGGTGAATGGGCAACCGCCGTCGACCACTCTCGGAATTCCGCAGGATTTCGTTCGCATTCTGATGGAAAGCATCGGACTAGGTGCGCGCGAGCCCGGCCTCAATGCAATGGTGACGAGACTCAAGCGCTACGCGCGCGACGCTGAGGCGCAGACCGCGTAGCCCGGAGTCCCAGCGAGCGCTAATTTCTTCGTGCCGACGGCGGACAGACATCAAGGAGCTACGATGGCGGACAAGACACAGACTCTCACTACTCACCGCCGATTCATCCCGGTGTGGCACTTCTTCGCCCTTCCGGTTCTGATCATCAATATGTTCGTCGTCGCCTATCATTTTGCTCTCGATCCACGCCTTATCAATGGCTGGGCGGTTATCGTAGCGATCGCGCTTTTCGTCGGACTCTCATGGTCTCGGTTCATGCCCTTGCGGGCGCAGGATCGGATCATCCGTCTCGAGGAGCGCACCCGGCTCGAGCGGCTTCTGCCAACCGACATGCGAGGACGCATCGGGGAATTGACAGCGCGTCAGCTGGTCGCGATCCGCTTCGCGCAGGACGAGGAAGTTCCCGACCTCACGCGACGTACGCTCAACGGCGAGCTGAAATCGCCGGGCGACATCAAGCGCGCGATCCGCAACTGGCGCGCGGATACCCTGCGCGTGTGAGCGCCGCCGATCGCTGCGCACTGAGGTACGAGACGCTCCTCGAGCTCACATCGACGGAGCACCACCGCTGGCACGACTGGTTCATCGAGCGTCCGAAGGCCTGGGCCGTGCCTTTTGCGACGGGACGCATGGCAACTATCGGTGGCGTGGTGACGCACATCTTCGCCGTCGAGCTCAGATACGCGCAGCGACTTCTCGATCAGGAAGTGACGCCGTGGGAGGGCTTCCGGCAGACTTCGATCGAAGACGTGTTCGAGCTTGGTGATCACGCTCGGGGCCAACTCGTGCAATTTCTGACCTCAGCGCCCGAGAGCGAGCTCGATCGCCTCCTGACCTTTCAAACGCTGACGGCCGGAACCGTAACAGCCAGCAAGCACAAGATCGCGTCGAACATCCTCCTCCATGGCATCCGCCACTGGGGTCAGGTCGCAACCGTGCTGAGGCAAAAAGGTTTCGCCGATCAATGGAGCCACGACATGCTCCTGAGCACGGTTAAGATGTAGCTTGTGATGAACGCGGGAATTTTCCCGTTCTGTGGTTTTCCGGCGATTGCTGATCACAAGGGCTCCACACTTTCAGGTTGCAAAATGGCAGACGTCACGATCGAGATTCGGAACAATGGTCCCTACCGAGTGCACGGCGATGTGAACCTCGTCGATCATGATGGAAATCCAATTCCCATCCCCGAAGGCAAAAGGAAGGTCACTCCGGAGGGCAAAACATGGATCTCGCTGTGTCGCTGCGGTGGCTCGGTGACCAAACCCTTCTGCGACGGAACGCACAGCCGGATCGGATTTATCGGAGCCCGGGAAGCGGTAGAGAAGCTCGACTCTACTCCCCCATCGCCTTGAGCAGGACCCGCTTGGGACGCTGACCGTCCCACTCTCCGTAGAACACCCGCTGCCACGGACCGAAATCGAGCTTTCCTTTGGTTACCGGCACGATCACTTCGTGCCCGATAGTAAGAGAACGAAGATGCGCGGCAGCGTTGTCTTCTCCGGTGCCGCTGTTGTGCCGGTACTCGTCGGGCGACCACGGCGCGATCCGGTTTTCCAGCCAATCGAGAATGTCCTTCCACAATCCCGGCTCGTGGTCGTTCACGAACACCGACGCCGAGATGTGCATCGCCGACACCAGCACCATGCCCTCCTCGATCCCGGCAGCAGCCCGGCACTTCTCGACCTCTTCGGTGATGTCGATGATCTCGTGCCGCTTCTTCGTGTTGAACGTGAGATAAGTGGTGTGAGTCTTCACGCAGGTTGTTTGTCGTGGAGCAATCCGGAGTGCCACGATTGCGCGGCGTCGAGCTCGAATCTGGCGCGCCATTCACCGAGCGTCGTCACTGTTGGATCGAACACACGTGTCTCCGGCGTGATTCTGCCTTCGGCGCTCAGTGCCGTGAACCGCTCGCGCTCCACGCATTCAATGGCGCCTTTCCGGCCGCGATAAAAAACCACCCCGCTCGTAACCA
>JALYKM010000095.1 GCA_030774785.1 Gemmatimonadota bacterium | reverse complement strand
GAGGACACCCTCCCGACTGACCGGCGGAGAAATCTCGAACAAACGACGCTGAAACGGTTGAGAGCCTACTCCTCGGCCATGAACGGATATCGATAGTCCGTCGGCGGGGAAAAGGTCTCCTTGACGGAGCGCGGGCTGATCCAGCGGACGAGATTGAGCTTCGAGCCGGCCTTGTCGTTCGTGCCCGACCCGCGAGCTCCGCCGAAAGGCTGTTGCCCGACGACCGCGCCGGTAGGCTTGTCGTTGACGTAGAAGTTGCCGGCCGCGTTGCGGAGCACGAGCGCCGCCTCGCGGATCGCCTGGCGGTCTCTGCTGAACACCGCCCCGGTAAGCGCGTAGGGCGAAGTCTGGTCGACGATCCTGAGCGTCTCCTCCCACTTCGAATCCGGGTAGACGTGCGCGGTGACGACGGGACCGAAAATCTCCTCGCACAGCAGGCGATAGGCGGGATCCTTCGTCTCGATCAGCGTCGGCTCTATGAAGTAGCCCTCCTCTCCACGCGCGACACCTCCGGAGACGACGTTCGCGTTCTTGTGCCCGTGCGCGAGATACTCTCCAATCCTGGCGAACGCTTTCTGGTCGATCACGGCACCCATGAAATTCCGGAAGTCGCTGACATCTCCCATCCGGATGTCCTTCATGATGGCGACGGTACGATCGCGCACCTCGGGCCAGATCGATTCGGGGATGTAAACCCTGCTCGCGGCCGAGCACTTCTGGCCCTGGTACTCGAATCCTCCCCGGGCGATCGCAACCGATAGCGCGACCGGATCGGCGGAGGAGTGAGCGACGATGAAGTCCTTTCCGCCAGTCTCGCCGACGATGCGCGGATACGACTTGTATCGCGACATGCTCGCGCCGATCGTCTTCCACATGTTGTTGAAGACGGCGGTACTTCCGGTGAAATGCACGCCGGCGAGATCGCGGTGCGAGAGCAGCTTGTCGGAGATGAGGCCAGCATCACCCGGCACGAAGTTGATCACTCCGGGTGGAAGTCCCGCTTCCTCGAGCAGCTTCATGATGTAATAGGCGCTCAGCATCGCGCTCGACGCCGGCTTCCAGATGACGGTGTTTCCCATCAACGCCGGCGCGGTGGGAAGATTTCCCGCGATCGACGTGAAATTGAAAGGTGTCACCGCATACACGAATCCCTCGAGCGGCCGATAGTCGAGCTGATTCCACATCGTTCGATCACTCAGGGGCTGCTCGTCATAGAGGCTCTGCGCGTAGTGCGGGTTGAATCTCCAGAAGTCGATCAGCTCGCACGCGGCGTCGATCTCGGCCTGCATCGCGGTCTTCGATTGGCCGAGCATCGTGGCGGCGTTGAGGGTTGCTCTCCAGGTTGTCGCGAGAAGCTCCGCCGCCTTGAGAAATACCGCCGCCCGATCTTCCCATGCCCAATTCGCCCAGTCACGCGCTGCTTCCTGCGAGGCACGGACGGCATCGTCGATGTTCGCGGCGCTCGCGCGGTGCCACTGCGCGAGCACATGACGGTGGTTGTGCGGCATCACCGACTGCGCAAGCTCACCGGTGTGCACCTCCTGCCCTCCGATGATGAGAGGGATGTCCGCGCGCTCGGCGGACATGGAGCGTAGGCGCTCCTTGAGGGCAGCCCGTTCCGGAGAGCCCGGCGCGTAGCTCTTGACGGGCTCGTTGACGGGCGGGGGTACACGCCGGTTTCCGTTGAAGCCCGTGAGGGTGCGCGCCGCCGCCTCGGGAGTCACGCTCTCGGCGCCGAAGTCGTCGTTCTTCGATTGCGCGCTGGGAGAGCCGGTCGAGCTTGGCGAGGTTGGGCGTTTCGGCCGAACTGCGGAGGCGGACATTCCTGATTCCCTCAAAAATGGCGGGCGAAGGTGCTGTCGAAAGATATGGCCCGTTGGCGCAAAACGGACCCCTTTGAGTAAAGTGCGCGAATGAGATATCGCGCGCTCATTACGTTGTTTTCACTCCTGATGTTGTTGGCCTGTGTGGGCGAGCCGGTCGAGTGGGGCGACGTGTCGTACCGGCAGTCGCAGCTGGGCGACCCCGATGCACGCAGCTCGGTGATGTCCGCGAATCTTCCGCCGATCGCGGAAGCGCCCGCGCCGTGCATCCGGTCGATTCGCACCGCGGGAACCGGGTCTGACTTGTTTCGTGCCTGGTGGGCGTCACGCAACGACAGCAGTGTGAGCCTGTCGATGCAGCGCTCCGGCGACAGAGGCGCAAGCTGGCAGGCGCCGGTCGCCGTTGAGTCGCGAGATCGCGGCCGGCGCGGATGCGATCGTCCGGCACCGGGCATCTTCTACGATTCCGTGAGCGGATATCTCCATCTCGTCTATTTCATCGAGGGCAGCGACGGAGCCGGCGTCTTCTTCGCCCACTCGATGGACAAGGGCGGAATGTTTCACGCTCCCGTTGCCGTGGTCTATGGCAACGCGCCGTCGACGGCGAGCGTGGCGGGAATCGGCGACAGCGTCACCGTCGTGTTCGAAGATCCGAACTCGACCACACCGAGAATTGGAATCGCGCTCTCTCGCTCGGCCGGCCACATCTTCGAGCAACGGGGCCAGGTTACCCCGGACGATGTCGCGGCAGTGGCGCCCTGGGTCGCTTTTGAAAAAGGAAGGATTACAGTCTGGTGGAAATCACCGGAGAGCTCCCGCGCCACCAGCGGAGATCGTGTTGGTTACCGCACCGGAATCTGGAGATGATTTGACGAGTCGGAGAACGTGCCTGGCTCCGGCGGCCGCTATTCCGCCCGTCGAGCTTACTGCTTCGCCTGGCTCAGGCTCTCCGACTCGGGATGATCCCTGATCACCGGCGGAAGCAGCAGCCACTGTTCTGGGCGCAGTAATTTCTCCGCGGCAACTACCGCTCGCGCGGTATTGCCTGATGCCTCTTCCAGCATCAGCGCGACGGTCCCCGCCATCTGCGTCATGTCACCGGCCTCCTGGGACTTCGCGAGCAGCGTGCGAATGCTCTTGTAAAGCCTGCCATTCTTTGCCTGAAGCGTGTCGGCTACGTCCGTGAGTCCGACGATCTGTACGGCGCTCAGGTGCAGGGTGTCCTTCAGCGCGAGAATCTCCGCGATGGGATTCGGGACCGTCGCGTCGAGTGATGACGGCGTGTCGCTTTCGTGGACGAGGGGCGCGTCCGAGCTCCCATTTATCTCTACCATTGAAAGCGCAAGCGGCGCTCCGCCGAGTTGCACGTCGATGGTGATTTGCTCCGCATCCTTCGACCGACGCGTGATCGTGCGCTGCACCGGGGTAAACCCCAACCGCTTCACGAGCAGCACGTATCGCGACGCCGTCTCGGGGAAGAAGATCTTGTAACGCCCCTCCGCGTCGGTGTTGTACGAGCGTGTGAGACCCGAGCCCAGGGATGTGGCTCCGACCTGCGCGTCCGCTACGGGATGGCCGGTCAGATCGGTGATCCGCCCGGTAAGGATGTCAGTCCTGGGTTCCGACTGTGCCTGGAGTGCTGCCGGAGCCAGGCAGAAATAGAGCAGGGAAAGAGGAACAGCTAGATCTCGCATGGGCCAAACTGAATAGACCTCTCTATTATCAACACGTACGCAAGCGGGTGCAACACCCGCCTCTTCCTTGCGCCGCCGCGTGCCTTGTGCGGTAGAGTACTTGCAAAGGCGGTCGTCATGACCCGCTACATCGGCGCGCACACGATCGACAACGGCGGCATCCACATGGCCGTTCTCCGCGCGGGAAATGCGGGAATGACCGCTCTCCAGGTCTTCACCGCGATCCCGCGCTTCTACGGTGACAAGTCTACAATCAAGCCGGAGCGGGTGGCCCGATTCAAGACAGCGCTCGCGAAGACCAAAATCAAGGCGGCGAACGTCGTTGTGCACGCGGCCTATGTGTTGAGCGTGGCGACGCCCGACGACGAGAAGTGGGCGAGAGCGAGCGGGGGACTGACCAAGGAGCTGGAGCGGTCGAGCGCGCTCGGTGTCGGCGCGGTGTGTTTTCACCCCGGCTCAGCGGGAGCAAGCGATCGCGCCGACTCGGCAAAGCGGATCGCGAAGGCGATTGTCGAAGCGTTGAAGACCATTGAATCGGATACGCGGCTCCTGGTCGAGAACACGGCGGGCGCGGGGAAGACGATGGGAAAGACGGCGCAGGAGGTTGGACAGATTCTCTCCAACGTTCCTAAGTCGCTCCGAGGGAGAACCGGGTACGGACTCGACACCTGCCACCTGTTTTCTTCGGGGTACGACATCACTGAGTCGAAGCAGGCATTCACCGCGATGCTCGACGAATTCCAAGAAACGACTGGCGAGCCACCTTCCTTTTTCCACTTGAACGACAGCGCGGGTGAGCTCGGATCCAACAAGGATCGGCACGTTCTCATAGGGGACGGACGCATTGGCAGGCAGCCGTTCGAGTGGCTCATGCAGGATCGGCGAAGCAGCGGAATCCCTCTCATTCTGGAGACGCCCCAGAAGAACTACGACATAGCGGACGACGACGATTCGCCCGATCCGTACGACGTAAAGATGATGGAGCTGCTGGAGGGGTGGGCGAAGAACTGAGGAAGGTCCCGCGGTGGTCGCGGGTGCAACATCGTGCTTTTCTCCTCTGGAATTTCGTGTTTCTCATAGGGAAAGTCTTTGATCTCCCTATTGCTTTCGTCCTACGGCGCTATAGTTTGCTCCGCTGACGGACGGCGTTTCACTCTCTGCAGCAAATCGCATCCGATCACCAAACCAGGAGACAAGATGGCAACAAGAAAGAAGAGCAAAGGAAGGAAGAAATCCTCGTCCCGGAAGTCTTCGGCCAGAAAGTCACCGAAAAGAAGAGCGGCAAAGAAGGCGGGTCGGAAGAGCAGCCGCCGGAAGTCCTCGGGCAAGAAGCGCACGCCGAACGCGGCGTTCATGAAGCCGATGCAGCCAAGCAACGATCTCGCCAATGTTGTGGGCAGCTCGCCGATGCCGCGCACCGAAGTCACCAAGAAACTCTGGCAGTACATCAAGCGTAAGGGTCTTCAGGATTCGAAGAACCGCCGCATGATCAACGCCGACGAGAACCTCCGTCCGATCTTCGGCCGTAGCCAGGTCTCAATGTTCGAGATGACGCGACTCGTCAACAAACACCTCAGGAATCCCTAAGCTCCTTGGCAACTCCGTCTAACGCGGGGCGCGCTCAAAAGGCGCGCCCCGTTTCGCAGCGGCCCCGCCTGCGAAACCTCTGGGAGAATTTCAAGTCGATCGTCGGGGCACTGGCGATCTTCCTCGTATTGCGGGCGTTCCTCGTCGAGGCGTACCGCATTCCCTCGGGTAGCATGATCCCGACGCTCCTCGTCGGAGACTGGCTATTCGTGAACAAGGCGATCTACGGCGCGCACGTGCCATTCAGCCGGGCGAGCCTGCCGGCGTACCGGGAGCCGAAGCGTGGTGACGTGGTGGTGTTCGTCTCACCGTACCAGGCAGACGAGGCTCAGTTCGGCCGCGATCCGACTCCGACGCTGGTCAAACGGCTGGTGGGAACTCCCGGCGATACGCTCTACATGCGGAAGGGTGTTCTTTACGTGAATGGAATCGAGCAGCGTCAGGGATACGGCGTGCAGGCGCAGGCAGATCCTGGGCTCGCAAACTCCGTCGATCCGCTGTTCGACTGGCAGAAAAAGGCGGGGCTCAAATCGTCGCGCTTTGGCGCGGCACCCCCGCAGCCGACCCACGACGCCTGGGGACCTCTCGTCGTTCCTGCGAACAAGCTCTTCATGATGGGCGACAGCCGCTACAACTCGAAGGACAGCCGCTACTGGGGGTTCGTGCCCCGGGAGAACGTGAGAGGGAAGCCGCTGTTCGTGTACTACTCGTACAACGCCGACGACAGCGACCGTCCGCTGCCGATGCTCACCGACATCAGGTGGAGCAGGATCGGGCACTGGATCAAGTAGAAAACTCTCTGGCGGGCAACCGCGTGTTTGTTACATTGGGGCAGTGACGAAGCCCTATTCCGTCGAGAAGCGGCACCGGCTGTTCAAGTCGAGTGAATGGGACCTCGAAGAGCCGGCAGCGTTCACCAGGATCGCGCGATCACCCATCGAGCTCGCGCTGATCACGGGCGTCGTCATCCGCCTCTTCCGCGCCGTGGTCCTCACCCATGGCAACGCGACCAGCTCCTACCTCGGCGCGTCACTGGTACTCGGTACGCTGTTTCTACTCGGAATGGCGACGCTGCACCTTGGAAGATTCCCTGTGCGCGAGTGGCCGTGGCGGGCGCCGCTGTTTGCGGTGTTCGAGACTGCAGGCGAGATGGCGGTGAGTCTGGTGTTGATCTCGCTGCATCGTGAGCCGTGGGGGACGGCACGCGCGGAGTTCACCGACTGGCAGCCGATGGCCACGGGCGTGCTGTTCTGGCGGCTTATCGCGGTGTGTCTCTGGGCACTCCTGCTCGGAGCAACCGTTCAGTTCGTGCGCGGGCGTGTGCTCAAGGAGACCGGCAGGGAGGTAGAGCCCCAAACACTCCCCGATGGTCAGCCCTTCATCGAGAGACGGAAGCGGGACGAATTTTAAGTGCAGTTGCCCGTTACCGGTTGCCCGTTGCCCGATTGTATCCGGCGGCGGGTAACGCGTAACGGGTAACGGGTAACGGGTAACGGGTTACGCCGCGGTGGTAGTCTCCTCGCAGTACTTGTCGAATGCTGTCGTCAGGTCCTGGGCGATGTCATCAGCGCTGCGTCCTTCGATCTGATGACGCTCGAGCATGTAGACGAGCTTTCCGTCCTTGAGCAGCGCGATCTGTGGTGAGCTCGGAGCGTAGCCCGTGAAATAGCTTCTCGCCCTCTGCACCGCGTCGACATCCTGTCCCGCGAACACGGTTGTCAGAGTATCGGGGGTGGTCTCGTGCTGGATCGCCTTCGCTACCGCCGGTCTCGCATTCCGCGCGGCGCACCCGCACACCGAGTTGACGACTACGAGGGTCGTACCCTGTGCATTCCTGAGCCTGGCGTCGACTTCCTGCGGCGTGCGCATTTCTTCGACCCCGAGCTGGGTGAGCTCCTGACGCATGGGGGTGACAAATCTTTCGTCGTACATCGGCTATGACCTCGTTGTCTCGAATGACGTTAGTTGGTACCGAATAATAACCGGTCGGAAAGTTCTGTGGGTGCGATTAACTGCAACTGAACGACATGTCAGGTGCCAGAAGTAGAGCCTTGAGGTGTCAGGTTCACTACGTCGGGACGTTACGGGCGCGGCTCAGGCCACAAGCAACTGCTTTTGCCATCACGCCACAGAGGGACGTCCCGACGTTTGCACCTCACCTCTGGCAGCTGTGCATCTCTGACACCTGATATCTCGTTCAGTTGCAGTTGCACCTAGGTTAACTACCTGGAGTAGGATATCCAGCGAACCATCTCCTTCATGGTCGGTCTCTTCCCGTACATGAGCAGCCCCACGCGGTAGATACGCGAGGCCAGCCACAACGCAGCAGCGCACCCGATCGCGAGGAACGCGAGACTGGCCGCCAGCTCGAGAGGAGGTACTCCGGTCACCGCCATCCGGATCGGCATGATGATCGGCGACGAGATCGGCACCAGCGACAGCACGCGGGCCGTCGTTCCGGTCGGATTGAGCAATACCGGTTGGATGAATACTCCGGTACTCACGATCATGACCAGTAGCGGTGTCGCCGCCTGCCTTGCCTCGGACTCGCTGTTCACTGATGATCCGACCGCCGCGTATAGCGACGAATAGAAAATGAACCCGAGGAGGAAAAACAGGAGAAACAGCACCCCCGCCGCGAGCGTGATGTCGGGCAGCGAGAAGCTCACCGTCGGCGCTCCGAGCTTCGCCATGATCGGCGCTCGGAGCTTGAGCAGCACGTACGTCGTGACGATCCAGATTATCTGCTGCGTGAGCCCCACAGCGCCGACCCCGAGGACTTTTCCGGCGAGCAGCGTGTCGGTCGGAACGCTCGACATGACTACCTCGGCTACTCGCGTCGTCTTCTCTTCGAGCACCCCGCTCATGATGGTCTGGCCGTAGATCACGATCGACAGGTAGAGCAGGAATCCGATCGCAAAGCCGAACATCACACTCGCCATTCCGGATCCGGCACGGCCTCGCTCAGTGATTCGTTCGGTGCTGAAGTCAAGCGGGATGAAGGTGATCGCCTTCATTTGCGCGTCGTCGAGGCCGACCTTCTCCAGCCGCTGGGCGAGAATCGTCTGCCGGATCGCGCTCTTGAGCTGCGCCATGTCGGCGATCGACGTCGCGTTGCGGCCGGCGTACCTGGCGGCCTCACCCGCGAGGGTCTGCTGATTCACGACGATGTACCCCGTCTTCTGCTTCTGCATCACTTCGCGTGTCGCCACGCTCTCGGCCGCCGTCAGCTGACTCGGCGCGAGGACTCTCACCGTCGGCAATCTGCCCGGATTCGTGCTGTCGCCCGCGATGTTGATCGCCAGGCGATGCCCAAATCCGTTCCCCGTCGCATCGAGAATAGTGGTGTTGTAGATGTCGGTCGTCGCTTTGCTCCGCGATGCCAGCCACGCCGGCACGATGATGATCGCACTGAAGAAGAGGGGGCCGAAGAACGTCGCAATCAGGAACCACTTGGACCGCACTCGCTCGAGATATTCGCGCTTGATGATCGCCCAGAGCTTAGCCATGTCCGGTCATCCCCTCTTCGACGCCCCCTGCCCACGCCCCCGTTCCGGGCGCGCGCTCACTCGCACCGACTTTTTGCAGAAAGATCTGGTGCAGCGACGGCTGGATCATCTCGAACCGCTGAACCGATGCGCCCGAGGCGATAATGCGCCGCAGCAGCGCCTGTGGGTCCGCGCCCGGTGCCAGCTCGATCTCGAAGAAACGGTTCGAATCGTCGGCACGCTTCACCAGAGAGTTATCGCGGAGGATCGAAGCGACCCCCTGCATTCCATTGCCCTCGAGAGCGAGGGCAATGTTTCGCTGTCCGTGCTCCTCTTTCACGTCGGTAACTGCGCCATCCAGTACCTTTTCACCACGGGCTATGATACACACCGAGTCGCAGAGGCGCTCGGCGGTATCCATCAGGTGCGTGCTGAAGATCACGGTCTTCCCACGCTTCTTGAGGTCGACGACCGTATCCTTGAGCGCCTGCGCGTTGATCGGATCGAGCCCGCTGAACGGCTCGTCGAGGATGACGAGATCCGGGTCGTGCAGCAGAGTGCCGATGAACTGCACCTTCTGCTGCATTCCGCGCGAGAGCTCGTCGATCTTGGAAAGTCCCCAATCCTTCTCGGGCGTCTTGAGGGACAGACGCTCGAGCCACTCTGTTATGCGTCGGTCCGCGTCGGCTCCCCTCACTCCCTTCAGCTCGGCGAGGAATTTCAAAACGCGCCGCACCTGCATCTTCCGGTAGAGCCCGCGCTCCTCGGGGAGGTAGCCGAGTCGCTCGGTGATCTTGGGATCGTTGGATGGCCGGCCGAAGATGTGAATCGCGCCCGAGTCGGGCGCGATGATGTTCAGGATCATCCGGATTGTGGTTGTCTTCCCGGCGCCATTCGGGCCGAGAAGTCCGTACACGCTACCGGTAGGAACGCGGAGCGTCAGGTCGCGCACCGCCGTGTGTTCGGCGTAGCGCTTGGTGACGTTCACTATGTCGATCGCGTATTCGGTCATGTAGTTTCGGCTGCGGGGGGGGGCGGAGCAAAAGAAAAATATACGTCGAAGGACATGCCCGTTTCAGAGACCTTTGTCATCGCAATTCTGTTTTTTGCCGCCGCGGCGCTGTATGCATCGGTCGGGCACGCGGGCGCATCAGCGTACCTGGCGGTGATGGGACTCTACAACTTCGCTCCGAGCCTGATGAAGCCGACTGCGCTCGCGCTCAACATTCTCGTGGCGGCCGTGGCGACGCTCAAGTTTTATCGGGCTGGATTGTTCTCGTGGCGGCTTTTCTGGCCGTTCGCGGTAGTGTCGGTACCCGCGGCGTTCGTTGGTGGTGCCACGACCCTGCCGGCCCGATGGTACAAGGTCGTAGTCGGCATCGTTCTCCTCTATGCGGCAGTTTGGATGTTTCGCTCCTCGCTGAAGTCGTTGAAGACGGCAGCGCATCCGCCTCCACTGTGGGCTGCAATCGCCGCCGGGCTGGCGATCGGATTTCTGTCTGGGCTCACGGGTGTGGGCGGCGGAATATTCCTTAGTCCGCTCCTGCTCTACATGGGTTGGGCCGAGACGCGGGCTACGTCGGGCGTCGCGGCGCCGTTCATCCTGGTGAACTCGATTGCGGGATTGCTGGGACACATCTCGAGCGTGGCGCAGCTGCCGCCTAACATTCCGATCTGGGGAGTGGCCGCGGTGCTCGGTGGATGGATAGGAGCGAGCTATGGGAGCAAGCGGGCGCCTGCGCCGGTGTTGAGGCAGCTGCTGTCGTTGGTGCTCATCGTCGCCGGTGTGAAGCTGATATTGTACTGAGCGCTATCGATATTTCGGTGTTTACTGACTTGAACTGCAACTGAACGAGTTGTTTCCCCCGATCATCCGATGGCGACAGCGTCTCGTAATAGACAACCTGAACTGATCCCCCACGAGGTGAGACTATGAAGGCCGAGCTTCTGACACTGCGAGTCGTTCACATACTTGGCGGCATTTTCTGGGTGGGAAGCTTGATCTTCACCAGCTGCTTTCTGATTCCGGTAGTCCGTTCCTCGCCCGCCGTGGCGGGACAGGTGATGGCCGGTCTCCAGAAGCGGCGTCTATTCATTGTCTTGCCAGTCGTCGCGCTCCTTACCATCGCATCCGGTCTCCGCCTGTTGTGGATTGCATCGGCTGGTTTTTCGGGTGGGTACTTCTCGACATCAACCGGCCGCACGCTTGGAGCAGGCGCTGTCGCCGCCACTGCGGCTTTCCTGATCTCGCTGCTTATCAGCCGGCCGGCGTTCGTTCGCGTTGGGAAACTGGGCGCATCACTGGCCACGACTACGGATGAACTCGGAAGGCAGCGTATAACGGCGGAGATGCAACGACTCAATCGGCGCGCGGCCGTTGCAAACGCCACTGTGGTAGTGTTGCTGCTGTTGACTGCGGTGGGGATGGCGACCGCGCGCTACCTGTAGTCCCGCCTTCCCTCCCCCATTCGTCCGATAGTGATGTGACTGCGAACCAGCGAAACTGAATGCAGTCACATTCAATCAGGATCGTATGTCGTCATCGAAATCCGGGAGGGCTTCCAGCACACTGGCTGAGCTCTCCTCGCAGCTGGCAGCAGCAGTAGAGACAGCAAGTAATTCTGTCGTCGCGATTCACGCGCGGCGTCGCATCCCCTCGAGTGGAATCGTCTGGCGCGACGGCGTGATCGTCAGCGCCGGCCACACGGTCAAGCGCGATGGCGAAATCCCTATTGCTCTCCCGAGCGGCGAGACCACCGCAGCTACAATCATCGGGCGCGACTCAGCAACGGATCTGATCGCGTTGCGCGTCGAGGGCGCAAAGGCGCATGTCGCTCCCAGAGCAGACGCCGACGCACTTCGTGTCGGCTCGCTCGTTCTCGCCGTCGGGCGGCCGGGTCGCGACGTAGCCGCGAGCTTCGGCATCATCAGCGCCATTGGGGAAGGCTGGCGCACGTGGCAGGGGGCGCGCATCGATCGGGTGCTGCGTCTCGACGTCGCTGTATACGACGGCTTCTCGGGAGGACCACTGGTAGACCCTTCTGGCGCGGTACTGGGACTGAACAACTCGGCGCTGGCACGCGGGACGCCGATGGCACTGCCGGCGACAGCGGTGGATCGCATCGTCGATGAGCTGCTCGAGCGCGGACACGTGCGACGCCCCTTCATCGGCGTCGCTGTCCAGCCAGTTGCACTCGCCGCCTCTCTCGTGAAGCAGCACGAGCTCGCACACGACACTGCGCTTCTGATCGTATCGGTTGCCGACGGATCGCCCGCGGACAATGCCGGAATATTCGTCGGCGACGTGTTGCTGGAAGCAAACGCAAAACCACTCAGTCGTCCAACCGATCTGCTGGACGCACTATCGGGCGTCCGCGGTGGCGACTCGATCAGCCTCAAGTACCTGCGCGGTGGCGCGGTGAAGTCCGGGTCCGTCACGCCGTCTGATCGTGGAGCGCGCGAATGAACATTTCTACCCTGGGGACGGCGCGGGCAACGTCGTCCAATCTCATCGGAATGAGTGAGCTGCTGCGGCAGGCCGTCGTCGAAGTCCGGAGCGGCGAGAGCGGCAGCGGCACCGGTATCATCTGGGGCGGTGCGGGTCTGGTCGTGACGAACGCGCATTGCGTGCGGCGTAGTGCGGCACTTCAGGTGGGTGACGGCGGCAAGTGGCGCGGAGCGCAGGCACTCGCATACCATCCTCAGCATGACCTTGCACTCCTCGCTGCCCCGTCAGTCATCGGACCATTGCTCGAGATCCGCGATCCGGAGTCACTGCGCGCCGGAGAGCTCGTCTTCGCGTTCGGACATCCGCTCGGGATACGCGATGCGCTCGCGATGGGGGTCGTGCACGCCGTCGCACGCGACAACAGAACGAAATACCCTCGCTGGATCGTCGCCGATGTGCGGTTGGTCCCGGGAAATTCCGGCGGACCACTCGTCGACGCCGAAGGGCGCCTGGTGGGGATCAACAGCATGGTCATCAACGGACTCGGTGTCGCAGTGCCCGCGGGGCTGGTGCAGCAGTTTGTGGAGCGCGCGCTCTCGCAGCGCGCCGCTTAGAGCCGCTGCGCGCCGATGACGCGTATCGCGATCGTTGCGCCATCGGCGAGGCTCCGCGCATCCCTCGCCACAGCGCTCCGGGCCAGTCCCGAGTTCGAGGTGGTCGGAGTCACGGCATCTGATTCAAACGTGCCGCCTTCCGCAGATGTCATCCTTGTTGCACACGCGGAAGAAGATTCCGAGATCCCGACCCGGCGGACGCGAAGCGACGCTATCGTCGAAACGATTCTCACAAACCGGGAGCGCGAGATTCTCGCACTCCTCGCCGACGGCCTGGCCAATAAGCAGATTGCCGCGCGACTCGGTATCTCTAAGAACACGGTGAAGACCCACCTCGAGCTGCTGTTCGACAAGCTTGGCGTGTCATCGCGCGCTGAAGCCGTGGCCACGGGCGTCCGGCGCGGCCTCCTGCTTTTGTAGAATTCATCCATTCGGACTTCAGGCGCTCACGTAGGAGACTAGTCAAGCAATCCGCTTCGCAAAAAATCCTTTCGCGAAATACCAGTCGCGGTTAATGTGTGCGTCGATTCACGGTGGCGGGGCTAGGAATACACACTCGACAAGATCGGTCCGTACCCCGCGCGGCCGCATCCAACAGCCAACGAGAGGACGCCGTAACATCAGTGATGAAGAAGTTTTTCTATCTCGGCATAACACTGCTGGTGCTGTTTGAAGTAGCGAACGTTTTTTTCATCATGCCCATGCCCGGCAGCCAGCGGATGAGCAGCATCGACCTGGCGTATCTGCTGTCCTCGTGGGGATGGTTGTTCCGGGCGGTCTTCGGGACGATGATACTTGTCGGGGCACCGTCTGTGTGGCGCGCCCCGGGTCGGCAAAGGCTCGCTGTTCCCGCGTCTCTCGTGCTCGCGGCGGTGGTCGTCTACGCGACGAACTTCAAGATGGCCGCCGACCGGATGTTCCTCGCGCCGAAGTCTGTAGTGATGCTCGCCGCTGATCGAAACAAGGTCGACACTGCGCGCCTTGTCGTTGGCATCGAGATCGACGGCGAGGCCCGCGCCTTCCCCGTGCAGTTCATCGGCTATCACCATCAGGTGCGCGACACCGTTGCAGGAAAGCAGGTGATGGTGAGCTATTGCACCGTCTGCCGGACAGGGCGCGTGTTCAGTCCAATTGTCGATGGACATTCCGAGACGTTCCGGCTGGTGGGTATGGATCACTTCAACGCGATGTTCGAGGACAGGGCGACACACAGCTGGTGGCGGCAGGCCAACGGCGAAGCGATCGCGGGACCGAGCAAGGGGAAGGTGTTGGCCGAGATCCCGAGCCGTCAGGTCACGCTCGCCGAGTGGCTGAGGCAACACCCGAAGTCGCTCATCATGCAGCCCGACTCCGCGCTCGCGACGAATTACTCGAAGGACTTCGATTTCGAGACGGGCGCGAGTCGCAAATCGCTCACCGGAACCGATACGGTCTCGTGGCACGAGAAAGCATGGGTCGTGGGAATCACGGTGAACGGGGAGAGCAAGGCGTACGACTGGAATCGCCTCCGTCGCGAGACCGTCGTGAACGATGTGCTCGGCGGTAAACCCATCGTGCTGGTGCTCGCACCAGACCGCGCGAGCTTTTTTGCGTACGTGCGCCCCACTTCAGCGGCCAGATTTTCCCTCCGGCGTGATTCGCTCGTTGCCGGCGGAGCTGCTTACGCTCTCAATGGCCAGGGCCCGAAGGGCGCACTGGAGTCGCTGAGCGCCTCGCAGGAGTTCTGGCACAGCTGGCGAACGTTTCAGCCGGACACCAGGACCTACTGATACGACAAGTCCTCCGTCGCGATGACCGCGTCGGCAGCAGCTGGATCAAAAGCATGAGCGCCGTGCCTAACGAAGGCGGGATGAGCTCTGCGTTGTTGTCGGACGGGACGCGCCGTACCACTTCCGGTCGAGCGCGACGAGGTCGAGGGGATTCACGGTGATCGTGCCGTAACGCGCGGCCCAATGCAGGTGCGGCGCAGTCACTCGCCCCGTGGCTCCGACGAGTCCTATCGGTTGTCCCCTCACGACCGTATCGCCTACCGCCACCAGCGGTTTGCTGAGGTGGAAATACGCCGTGACAACTCCGCCGCCGTGGTCGATGTAAACGACGTTGCCGGCGAGAAAGAAATTGTCGACGAGCGCAACGACGCCGCGGTTCGCCGCGCGCACTGGCTCTCCGACTGCGCCCCGGAAATCGACGCCGAGGTGGCGGCTCGTCATCCGGCCGTTGAAGAGACGTCCGGATCCAAATTCACTGGTGATCACTGATGTGCGCGGTCGAAGAAAGGATGCAGTCCACATCGGAGGCGATTCGTGCGCGCGCTTGCCGATGCCTCTCGCCCGCGCATTCTCGCGCGCGACTCTGGCTGCAGTTGCAGAGTCGAGGGGGCGAGTGAAGGCGCTGTCGACGGCGAGCGGTTGCGCCACCGGTGGAGGCAGCTTGGGCAGCGTGAGCCGCGCGCGAACTGTCTCGGTGTTACCGGATGCTCGCTCCAGAATGACGCTGGCGACGAGACTGCCCTCCGCATCGACGGGAACAGCACCGATCGCGTGCCACGTGCCGGCCGTCGATGCGATGAAATGCAACGGCTCGCCCGCCATCGCGCCACGAATCGACACGATCGAATCGGTGCGCGATGCAGGAGCGTTGAGCGTCAGCCGAACGATGGCGCCCGGATCGGGACGCGCCGGCGCGACTGAGAGACGTGAGGTCTGCGCGCCTAGAGAGCCGGAAACGAAAGTACAGAGTGCAATTGCCGTATTGATGCAAGTTTTCACGAATTGCCCATGTATCGAGGTGGCGTCGCTCAAGCTAACCTATCGTACAGCTACGCCGGACAGAGGTTCACGCCTTTGTGACTCGCGTAGGATGCCGGCAAGGCGCGTTCGTTCTCGCGATCATGGAGATGGTTCTCTACGCTTGCACCCAGGGCGAGGTGACGGAGAAGCTCGTGATGATGTTATCGGCTCACGTACGACCGCGTGGCGGCCCGGCCGCAAATATTTCGCTCCAGCGGACTCGCCCGGTGAGCTGCATTGCAGCGAACAAAGTGAGAATCGAGCCGATGGTGATCGCGAGTCCGGTGAATCCCTTGAAGAAGAAGGCGTAGGAGAAGAGAACGAGATATATGAACTGCGCCAGCGCGGCTTCACGGAAAGCGAAGCGTGGGCCTATCACGAGCCGCAGATAGCTCACCACCAGCGCGATCGAGACTACTGATGCGATCAGGAATGCGACGTGAATGGAGATGTGATCTGCCAGGTAGGCCATGAGCAGGTGGAACGCGAAGAATCCCGCCGCCAGGAACGCGTAGTTCATGGGGTGCAGATCGATCTGGCGGATCGTCACGATGATGAACATCACCGCGAAGAAGAAGAGCAGTGATACCGGGGCGAAAAATGCGATCCTGCCCCGCGAGCGGACCCGGCTGAAGCTTCTGCGGCATGTCCATCCCGATCTGAAAACCGGAGAGAAGATTCGCGTACCGCCACTGCAGCTTCCACCCGCTCCCTTCTTTTTGCTTCCCCGTCGGCGAAAGGGTGTTTTCAGGGAAGTCTATGTCGTCGAAGTTGGTGCGCATCACGAGGTTGAAATCGCGAACCTCGGCTACCTCAGTCCCGAGGACATAGCGCCATTCGTCGAGTCCTTGCGACCGGTATGCGACGGCGAGCGTCGCGCTGTCCCCTCTTGGAATTCGTGCGGTCGTGACGATGGCCTGGCCACGGGTTTCGTAAGCGGTTGGAGCGCCGTTAAGCGTCACACGCAAGTCGTCGTAGATCGCCTGGGCCACGGGAAGGGGAAACTCGAAGGAAACCGAGTCAGACGGGGTCGTGTTTCTGAACCGGAATGTTCCGTCGAATGAGACTGCGTAGGTGCTATACCACAGTAGTCCCTTCCGCCGGTGATCGACATCGAAAGCCACGGCCGCGCGAGTCTGCTCGAGGTCGAGCGGGACCCTGGTGCGGACCGTCTCGGTCCGATCGCGACTGATCGTCGAAGCGCGCTGTCGCTCGGGCGGGCCACCTCGGTCGGGTGATTCGACAACCCGCGTTTCAGTCTTTTCCGTGTAAGCGACCGGGGCTTGCTGCGCCTGGCTCGTTCCCCAGGTTGAGCCTACGCGACCGCTCAGGTGTTGATCCGAGCCCCTCGTGCGGGTGAAGATCGTAGCCCCCAGAACGAGCCACGCGATTGAGGTGCACACGAAGATGAACGCGATTGCAAAGATGCGCTTGGCCATTACTTGTTCCGGAGGGCGCCGTGCTCCGCGCATAAGCCCCTGGGGGGTCACGGCGCTTTCCATTCACAGACTGGAGGGAGCGGCCCGCATTTGCTGCCGGGTCCGCGGAGTCACGCTCTGCGTACCGTTC
>JALYKM010000094.1 GCA_030774785.1 Gemmatimonadota bacterium | reverse complement strand
GAACAGGATCAGCGTGCTCAGCACGGCGGCGATGATGAGCGCGACGGGCGAGATCGTCACCCACATCCTCTTCGTGGCGAGCGCGGAGAGGCCGGCCCCGATGAACACGCTCAACACGGCGAAGCCGACCCATTTCTCCTTCACCTTGTCGGGACGCTCGAGGCAGTAGCCGCTCTACGAGCGGCAAGTGGACTCCGCGTCAGCCGTAGTCGAAATGTTGTCGCTCCTGCTACAGGAGCAGAAGCAGTAGAGTTCAATCCGTTGAGGGCACAAGCCAAACCCTACCGCACCTGAATGGGCTTCAGGGGGTCGCGGGTTTAAAACCCGCCGTGCCGATTGATCTAACGCAATGTCAAACAGCCAGTTCGGCTGTCTGACATTTTCGCTTCTCCTGAGCACTCCCCCATCTTACTCCCCACATCTCCGGAATGTTCGCGCTCGTCCGCTGCAACCGGAAGCTTGACAGCTTCTCAATGAAGATGAGCCGCTGAATTTATCCGAGCCCGGCGATGAACGCCTCCAGCACGGAGGCAAGCTCGCGTGGCTGCTCGATCGGGATTTCATGGTTGCTGTCCAAGAGCGCAAGACGCGCACGAGGGATGGATCCAACCCACCCGCGCAACGCATCTGGCGAGAAGATCGGGTCGTGAATGCCTCCGACAACAAGGGTCGGCACACGCGTCAAGCCGAGCTTATCGGCGAACGAGTCCTGCATAAGGATTCTGAGCGTCTCGTCCAAAGCAACCGGCACTGCTTTAGCGGCGTGCGCCCCGAACCTGTCGAGGACGGCTGGCTCGACCGGTTTAGTCAAGAACATGGCGGTGACTGCTTTTAGCCGCTCGGCATCCCCTGCACGGGCTACCCAGTCGCGGCGCGTCTCTTCTGTTAACGGGATTGGCGATGCCGGGCAGCCTGCCACAAGCACCTGCCCGCGAACGCGCTTCGGTGCCACGACTGCCAAGTACTGGGCGAACCGGCCACTCATACTGAAGCCAACCACCACAATATCGTCCCCCCGTGTGGCGTCAGCGATGGCGACCGCATCTCTCGCAAATCGCTCGTCGGTATAGCCGCTGTCGGGCTTGTCCGAGTCACCGTGGCCCCGCATATCCATCGTCACGGCACGCAGTCCCTTCAGGTCCAGATGCGCGAGTGTCTGGTCGAAATAATTTCCCGAGCCGGCCCACCCGTGCATGAACAAAACTGTGAGCGGGCCTTCGCCTCTCGCGTTGTACGAAATCCTGACGCCATCGTCCGCTTTTACAAAAGCCATGGGGGGTTCCTCCGAAAATCAAGAAGCGTAGCTACCTAACGCCCGAGTTCAGTTGCAAGCACGCTACCACCAGCGGCGCGGCGCCGCATCAATCACGTTTCTCAGCTAGAAGGTATGCGCTATGAGCTCATGCGCTCACTGGTTCTACTTAGAAGGCACGCTTATGTTTGCGAGGATTCGTCCGAGTGGGCACTGTGTCGCATTCTTCAAACGCTATCCGCAGCAGAGCTGCTAGTCGGATCTCGACCCGGCGGCGCGAGGCGTTTGCGTGACAATTCCCATCGCTCCACAAGACCCTCTCGCCCCACTCCGTGCTGCGCTCGCCGGCCGATATGAAATAGAGCGCGAGATTGGCCAGGGCGCTTTCGCGACTGTCTACCTGGCGCGCGACTGGAGGCACGAGCGCCGCGTCGCGTTGAAAGTTCTCAACGCTGACCCGACATCGGAAGCTGGCGAGCTCCGGTTCATCCGGGAAATTCGCCTCCTCGCGCGGTTGCAGCACCCCAACATATTGCCTCTGCTCGATTCAGGTCATGTCGAGGCGCTGCTCTATTACCTGATGCCGTACGTGAGCGGGGAAACGCTCCGCGCGCGAATGACCAAGGAGCGGCAGCTATCCATCGACGCCGCGGTCTGCATCGCGCGCGAGTCTGCCGACGCGCTGTCGTATGCGCACACCGAAGGCGTCATTCACCGCGATATCAAGCCCGAGAACATCCTCCTCTCCGGAGGACACGCTATCGTCGCCGACTTCGGCATTGCGCGCGCGATCGACTTGGGTGGCGTGCGGCAACTGACCCGAACAGGGATGGGTGGCCCTGGGACCCCGGCTTACATGAGTCCCGAACAGCTGATGGGAGACCACCAGCTCGACGGCCGAAGCGACGTGTACAGTTTGGGCTGCGTGCTGTACGAGATGCTCACCGGAAAGCCCCCGTTCGCCGGAAAGGAAGGGTTTGTAAAGCGATTCACCGAATCGGGCCCGCGTCCGTCTAGCATCCGCAAGGATTTGCCCGAATGGCTTGATGCGGTCGTAGCAAAAACGCTGGCCCGCGATCCGAGTGATCGATATCGGGTGGCGGAAGGCCTTGTTCGCGCCCTCTCCGGCCCCACAACGGTTGAAGCAGCGCGTGTTCCTGCACCTGAACGAGGCAAGACCGCGCGCGAAAACAAGACGGTGTTCGTGCTGGACTTCACCAACATCTCCAACTCCGCCGATATCGACTGGCTCTCCACCGGCATCGCGGAGACTGTGAGCGTCGACCTGAAAAAAGTGGCGGGCATCAAGGTGGTTGGAAGCGACCCCGCCATGCGACAGCGTGTCGCCGCTATCCGACGCGATGGACGGATCGACGCGGAAAGCGCGCGCGAGCTGGGCCAAACGCTCGGCGCGCACTGGGTCGTGTGGGGAGGATTTCAGAAGGCCGGATCGCGCATTCGCCTTACTCCGCAATTCGCTGAGACAGAGACGGGTGACATTGTCAGCGCCGAAAAGATCGACGGCGACATCGAAGACATCTTCGCCCTTCAGGACCGTATCGTGACGCGGCTCGCCGAGGTGCTTCGCATCAAGCTCACGCGCGAGGAACTCGAACGGATCGAAAATCCCGAGACGAGCAAACTTACGGCGTATGAGCTATACGCCAAAGGCAAGCAGGCGTTTCAGCTGTGGGGAAAGGAGAGCGCGCGAACCGCTTCGGAATACTTCAGGCGAGCCATCGAGATCGATCCGGACTACGCCCTCGCCTGGGCTGGTCTCGGGAGCCTGGTCATGCCGAAGTACACCGCTTCGGGCATCGCGGAAGATCTGGACGAAGGAGTCCGTGCCATCCAGAGGGCGATTGAGCTCGACCCGTCGATGGGCGAAACCTATGGGTACCTCGCTTACACCTACTGCCGCCAGCACCGGTACGACGAGTCAATCGCAGCCGCACGCACCGCGGTCGGCTACGATCCCGGTGGGCAGATGAGCTGGTATATTCTGGGGGCCGTGCTCGCGATGCGCGGATTGGAGCTCGGCCGGCCGATCGATCTGCAGCGAGCAGTTCCTCCCCTGTTGCGGTCGAGGGCGATCAGCGCGTCTTTCCATCCCGCCCAGATGGTTGCCGGCGCACTTTATTCGCTGCGTGGACAGTACGGTCACGCTGTCACCGTCATCGACGAGGCAGTAGCGATCGAGAAAAGCGGAACCGGCCTGATCTTCTTCGGCTCCTACGTGCAACGTGCCGCGATTCACATCAATCTCGGCGAGCTCGACGCGGCGGAGCCGTTGCTCGACC
>JALYKM010000093.1 GCA_030774785.1 Gemmatimonadota bacterium | reverse complement strand
CTGCTGTGGGCCATTCTGCTCGGTACACTTTGTCTCACCTTCCTGGTAGAGATGTCGGGGCGCTTCTCTGCAGTGAGCAAGCACACGATCGTCGATGCGATGCGCGAACGATTCGGTTTCCCCTTTTACTCGATCGTGCTCGTCGGCATCGTGTTTGTTTTATTCATGGTGCTCGTGGCGGAGCTGGGCGGAATAGGACTCTCGCTGCAGATCCTTACCGGAATCGGATTCCCTTGGTGGGCGATTCCGGTCTCCTTCGTCGTCTGGTTGCTGATGTGGAAAGGCACGTTCAGCCTGATCGAGAACGGTGTTTCGCTGCTGGGACTCGTCACGATTTGCTTTATCGTGGCCGCCGTGAAGTTACACCCGGATTGGGGTAGCGCGGCGCACGGGCTCCTTCCCCATTTGCCGGGCGATCAGAAAGCGAAGTACGGGTTTATCGCGGTAAGCATTTTGGGCGCATCGGTCTCCCCCCACCTGATGTACTTCTATTCATCCGGTGCGATCGAGGACAAGTGGGATGAAAGCTACATCCCGATCAATCGAATCATTGCCGGACTGGGAATGAGCTTCGGTGGAGTGCTCTCGATGGCAGTGCTCGTCGCCGCGGCTCTGGCACTCCGGCCGAATGGCATCGACATCGGCAGCTTCGAGCAGACTGCGCTACTCATGACGACCGCTCTTCCCAAATGGGGCTTCTTTCTTTTCGCCGCATCCATGTTGTTCGCCTGTCTCGGCGCAGCTCTAGAGACATCGCTCGCCATTGCCTACTTCTTCGCTCAGGGCTTCGGTTGGACCTGGAGCGAGAACCTCACTCCATCCAGAAACGCGCGGTTTTGTTTCACATACACAATCATAATTCTGCTCGCTGCAATTCCGCTGCTCTTTGGCGTCGACCCGATCAAACTGACGATGATGTCGATGGCACTTACAGCGGCGACGCTCCCACTCGCAGTTGTGCCCTTCCTGTTTCTGATGAACGACCCGATCTACCTCGGCAGGCATCGCAACGGCTGGGTCAGCAACTTGGTAGTCGCGATCATAATTCTGATTTCGTTCGTTCTCGCGGTGATCTCAATCCCGCTCGAGATCATGGGAGGCTGAAATGGATCTGGTGCGCGACGTTCTGGACAAGAAGCTCGTTGACCGCGAGGATTGCGAGATGGGTCGCGTCGATGGCTTGGTGATGCACATCGGAGAGCATTCCCAGCCTAGAATCACGCACATTCAGATCGTCGGTACGACACCGTGGATGCGGCTGCATCCAGTCTTCGCCAGGCTGGCCGCGACGTTGGCTCGCATGTGGGGTCCAAAACGCAAAGAACCTGCGAGAATTCCCTGGTCGCGCGTGACGATCGCCGGAAAGGACATCAAGCTCGACGTCAAGGCCAGGGAGACGGGAGCAATCGATTGGGAGATCTGGATCGCTCAGCACATCATCGAGCGCATCCCCGGCGGCGGACACGAGGAGGAGGAGTAGTAGGATGGAAGTCAACGTCGAGCTTCTCCTCGGCAGAAAGGTGCGCGATGCCGACGGAGAGAACGTCGGCCGTATTGAGGAGTTTCGTGCCGAGCGCGATGAGAAGTCGTGCCTGGTAGAGGCCTACCTCATCGGTGCGTCAGCGTTGATCGAGCGATTGTCGGCCTGGACCCTCGTGCGACCGATCAGGCGCCTCCTGCACAGCCGCAAGATCTACACTCTCTACGAGGTACCATGGCAGGACATGGACCTGAGCGATCCACGTCACCCACATCTCCGGATAGCCAGGCGCGATCTCCGGCACGCGAAGTGAAACGAATGCGTCGATCATGAGCATCACGACCACAAATCCCGCTACCGGGAAAACCATTCGCACGTTCGAGCCTTATAGCGCCGCTCGGGTCGACGAATGTATCGATCGCGCCGTGGGCTCATATCGCACGCATCGATGGACTTCCTTTTCCGAGCGGGCAGAGCACATGCGCAAAGCGGCCGGGATTCTCGACGCCGAGTGTCGCGAGCTTGGGCGGCTGATGACGCTGGAGATGGGGAAGCCATACAAGGCGGCGATTGCGGAAGCCGAGAAGTGCGCGACGGCCTGCCGCTATTACGCGGAGAATGCGGAACGCTTTCTCACCGATGAGCCCGTGCAGATGCAAGGGGGCAAGGCGTGGGTAGCCTTTCAGTCCCTCGGTGTCGTGCTCGCCATCATGCCGTGGAATTTTCCCTTCTGGCAGGTGTTCCGCTTTGCGGCGCCGGCGCTGATGGCAGGCAATGTCGGAATTCTCAAGCACGCGTCCAACGTCCCTCAATGCGCTCTTGCGATCGAAGACATTTTTCGCCGCGCTGGCTTTGTCGATGGAGCTTTTCAGACGTTGCTCATCGGCTCCGACGCCGTGGAAGGAATAATTGCTGACGGACGAGTAGCTGCCGTCACGCTCACGGGGAGTGAAGGCGCGGGTCGGTCGGTCGCGAGCGCGGCTGGCAAGAACCTCAAGAAGTCAGTCATCGAGCTCGGAGGCAGTGATCCCTTCGTCGTGATGCCCA
>JALYKM010000092.1 GCA_030774785.1 Gemmatimonadota bacterium | reverse complement strand
CAAGCAATCTCCGCCTTGCGCGCTGTGACCGACCGGATGCTGCGCGCGGTGACACTGCCCGCGCTTTTCCCCGTTGCCGGTGGCACTACGTCGCTCGAGTTGGCAGTCGACAATCTTTGTCGTGCCGCTACCGACGCTGTCGAGGCCGGGTGCGGCGTTCTCATTCTGAGCGATCGCGGGATGGGCGCGGACCACGCTCCGATCCCCTCCCCCCTCGCGCTCTCGGCGGTGCACCACCATCTGATTCGCGAAGGACTGCGGTGGCGCGTGAGCCTCATCGCCGAGACCGGCGAAGCGAGAGAGGTCTCGCATCTGGCGCTACTGATTGCATACGGCGCGAGCGCGGTCCACCCGTACCTCGCGCTCGAGACGGTCGCCGCCATGGCGCGCCCGGAAGCAACCGGAGATAAGCCGCACGGATCCGCCGCCCAGGAGCGTTACGTCAAGGCGCTCGGCAAGGGTCTCCTCAAGATCATGTCGAAGATGGGGATCTCGACGTTGCAGAGTTATTGTGGCGCCCAGTTGTGGGAGGCGGTGGGATTGAGCTCGGCGCTCGTGGATCGACACTTCGCCGGCACACCGTCGCGCGTGGGCGGCATCGGCATGGAGCTCATAGCCGAGGAGACGTTACGGCGACACAGGTTCGCTTTTGATGACGCATCCACCACAAGACTGGATCCCGGAGGCGAGTACCAGTACCGCGTGCAGGGCGAGCACCACAACTGGAATCCGCTGACGATCGCCAAGCTCCAGCACGCGACGCGCGGCGACAGCTACTCGACGTTCAAGGAGTTCAGCCAGCTCGCGAACGACGAGACTCGCAGGCAGTCCACCTTGCGCGGGCTGCTGGATTTCGTTGAGCGGGATCCAATCCCATTAGACGAGGTCGAGCCCGCGAGCGCCATCACGCGGCGATTCTGCACTGGAGCGATGTCGTTCGGGTCGCTGGGCCGCGAGGCCCACGAGACCCTCGCGATTGCGATGAACCGACTCGGTGGTCGCAGCAACAGCGGAGAGGGCGGCGAAGATCCCGCCCGCTTCGGCACCGACCGCAACAGTGCCATCAAGCAGGTCGCGTCGGCGCGCTTCGGCGTTACCGCAGAGTACCTCGTCAACGCGGCGGAGCTGCAGATCAAGATCGCGCAGGGGGCAAAGCCCGGCGAAGGAGGCCAGCTCCCGGGGCACAAGGTCGATGCGGTGATCGCGCGGACGCGGCACTCGATGCCCGGAGTGACACTCATCTCGCCGCCGCCGCATCACGACATCTACTCCATCGAAGATCTGGCGCAGCTTATCTACGACCTCAAAGAAATCGCCCCAAAGGCGGCGGTTTCGGTCAAGCTGGTTGCCGAGGCGGGAGTGGGCACTGTCGCTGCCGGCGTGGCGAAGGCACGCGCGGATCTGATTCTCATATCGGGCGACTCGGGCGGTACTGGCGCTTCGCCGCTCTCGAGTATCATGCGTGCTGGAAGTCCGTGGGAACTGGGGCTCGCCGAGACGCAGCAGACACTCGTGATCAACGGTCTGCGCGGGCGCGTCCGGTTGCAGACGGACGGACAGCTCAAGACCGGACGCGACGTGGTCGTCGCCGCGCTGCTCGGCGCCGACGAATTCGGGTTCGCTACCGCGCCGCTCATCGTCGAAGGGTGCGTGATGATGAGGAAGTGCCATCTCAATACCTGCCCCGTCGGCATCGCGACGCAGGATCCCGAGCTGCGGGCGAGGTTCGCCGGTCAGCCCGAGCACGTGGTGAACTACTTCTTCTTCATCGCGGAGGAGGTGCGGGAGCTGATGGCGCGCCTCGGCTTCCGCACGATGGACGAGATGATCGGCCGCACGGACCTCCTGCGCGCGCTGCCGGCAACGGACAATGCCAAGGCGAGCATGCTAGATCTCTCCGCGCTCCTGCATCTGGCCACGCCAGCGTCGCGCCCGCTCGGACGGCGTGTCGAGCGCCGGCATGTCAGATTGAGGCTGAACCACTCGGAGGAAGAAGGAAGGTTGAACAGGAGGCTCGTCGAGCTGGCCCAAACAGCGCTCGAAGGTGGCGAACGGGTGAAGGCGACGCTGCCCATCACCAATGCCGATCGCGCTGTTGGCGCGACGCTCTCTGGCGAGATCGCTCGCCGGTACGGCAATGCCGGCCTGCCTGAAGAAACCATCTCGTTGAAATTCACCGGTTCAGCGGGTCAGAGCTTCGGAGCATTCGCCGCGCGCGGTCTCTCGCTCGAGCTGGAGGGAGAGGCGAACGACTACGTCGGCAAGGGGCTTTCCGGCGGACGCTTGATCGTGCGGCATCCGCGAGCTGCGCAGTTCATCCCTGACCAGACTGTTCTGGTAGGCAACACTGTGCTCTACGGCGCGACATCGGGCGAAGCGTATTTCGCCGGAGTAGCGGGCGAGCGCTTCGCCGTGCGAAACAGCGGAGCGATAGCGGTGGTGGAAGGAGTGGGCGATCACGGCTGCGAGTACATGACAGGCGGCACCGTCGTCGTGCTCGGCCGCACCGGCCGGAACTTCGCTGCGGGAATGAGCGGCGGGATCGCGTTCGTCCTCGACGAGTTCGGCGAGCTGGAACGGCAGTGCAACACCGCACTGGTGGAGCT
>JALYKM010000091.1 GCA_030774785.1 Gemmatimonadota bacterium | reverse complement strand
TGTTACGAAGTACGAGTTCGTCGGCGGGCGGATCTCTTCGTTCAAGTATCTCGATTACTACGAAGCTCTCTCGACGATGCGCGGAGCGATATCGGGCAAAGGCAGGGCGATTGCGTTCGACATCGATCCGTTTGGGAAACGTCGAGTGCTTGATTCCCTTCCGTGAGCTCACCTAACCTGAATACCCACTCATTGACATCCATGATCGCTATTCTGAGCCGCCACGTACTCCGACTCAGGCGACTCATAGTCGCAGCCTTCGTGGTGACCACATTTGTCACCATCGACCAGGCGCATGCTCAAGAGGCGCCCGAGGCGGTGAGCGTGAGCTTCGGGATCGATACTACGATCACGGAGGTTGGAGATGTCGTTCGACTCGTACGTGCATATCTCGCGAAGCCTGATTCGTCGGCGCGAAGTCGCGGACTCTGGAGCACGGCGACAGATTTCGACCGCCGCGTTGGCGACCTGACAACCGAGGCGTACCAGGGTTTTCCGGCCACAATCGTAAGTGTCGCGTCCGACGGACCTGGCGACAGCGTTTACGTCGTCAGGGTTCTGTATGCGGGCGCGGATAGCACCCGTCAGCGCATCTCGCCTCTTGCCTTGCAGCGGCTCTATGCGGTTCGCGAGTCGGGGGCGCCATCTGGTTTCAGATTGTCAGGCGCGCTGCCGCGGTTGACTGGCTGGTGGGAGCGGCACACCAAGGGACGAGTGACATTCTGGTATGCGCCGGGACAGCATCCCAATCCTGCGAAGATTTCTCACGCGTCGATCTTCGTCGACTCCGTGACGACTCTCTTCCAGGTGCCGCCACCGGAGCACCTCGACATGTACCTTGGGAGGTCGCTGGAAGAAGTACAGCGGGCCATTGGCCTTGATTTCTTCCCTGCGGCATCCGCCGACCGGGGTCGGGGCGGACGAGCTCTTTCCAGCGGAATAGTGCTAGTGGGCAATCCCGCACTCGGCGAAGCCTACCTACACGAGCTAGCTCACACGATCCTCGGTCCGACGTTCCCCATCCGGAATCGCCTCTTTAACGAAGGCGTAGCAACGTGGCTCGGTGGCTCGCGCGGTCGCACACCTCAGGAGACGTATACGCGTCTCCGTCAGATTCAGGCCGCGCGTCCCGCGCTCATGGTCGCGCAAGTCCTCAACAACGACATTCCGGACGCGACAGCCGAGGAAATGACAGACGCCTTCAACGCGACGGGAGCGCTTGTCGTCGACGCAGTGTACCGGCGTGCAGGTATCACTGGACTTCATGCGCTCGCGCAGTTGACCAACGACCCGAAGGTTCTATTGGCCGCTTTGCCGGCACAACTGGGAATTACCGGTTCGGATCAAAGTGCGCTCGATCGTTGGTGGCGTACTCAGGCGGCGCGAATTTCCCGCGCTCGCTAGCCGTATCCGATAACAGATGCCGCTCATTCAGATTCTCGTACTATTGCAAGCCGCCGCCGCTTCGACGACAGCTGCGATCCGCATCAATCAGCTCGGATACCTTCCTGACGCACCCAAAGTGGCGGTCTTCTGTTCGCTCGCACCGATCGAGCTTCGCGACTTCGTCGTGAGTGACACTGCCGGCAAAAAGATTCTCCAGCGGCCAGCGACGCTCACGAAGCCGTTCGGCCCGTGCGTCGTCAACTATCGCCTCGATTTTTCATCGATCAGAAAGTCTGGTGGCTACCACGTGTCAGCCGGCGGAATCACTTCACCCACAGTTCGAATTCGGGCGAACGCCTACGCCGGTGCAGCCGATACGCTGCTCTACTACATGCGAGAGCAGCGCTCAGGATTCAATCCGCTGTTCAAAACCGTTGTCCACACACGCGACGGTATCGTCGTCGACGACTCCGCTCGCGCTGGCAAGTTCGTTCCAGTGACCGGCGGCTGGGCCGATGCATCGGACTACCTCCAATACGTCATGACGTCCGCGAACGCGACATTCGTGATGCTGATGGCGTACCGCGACCATCCCGCGTCGTTTGCGGACCGCTTCGATTCGCGCGGTCTCGCCGAAAGCAACGACATTCCGGACGTGCTCGACGAGGCGCGCCACGGCCTCGAGTGGCTGGTGAGCATGTTTCCGTCGGACTCGG
>JALYKM010000090.1 GCA_030774785.1 Gemmatimonadota bacterium | reverse complement strand
ACGCCTTCGACCGCGAGTACGTGTTCGTGGGTGTGACGGTCAGGAGCGGGCGTGACAGCCAGCTGCTGGTTGGGAACTGTGAGATCAAGGGGAGCGCCGAGACAGCGAGCGCTCTGGCGGTTATGGCAGCGACGAACCGTTGGATCGATCAGGGAATAGAGTAAAAAGCGGGCGGAATGCCGCCTGGTGAAAGGATAGAAGGAAAAGAAAGCGGGTCGAATCGACCTGGAAAGGAGAAAGGATCGTTGGGCGCAGTTTCACCTTAACACGAATCCTATAGGAATAAAAAACCCCCGTCCCGGCTAAAGAGATGAGTTGAGCGGGCAAGCCTAGTTACACGAGCGGAGCCAACCTAGTAGCGCATATCAGCGGATGCTGGATGCGACTGACGTTTAGGGGGGTGACGCGAAATGTGGATGGCTATCTTGAAGTGGACGTGTTTTGATTTCCACGCTTGGGAGTAGCCGACGCCGGGGGTTTCTCTTCGTATGAGCATTCGCATTCACCAGTACGTTGCAGTCGTTTCCGCGGGCGCCATTGGAGCCGGTGTAACCTTGTTTCTCCAAGATCCGAGCTTCTCGCGAGAATATGCGCGTGCCGCGATTACGTTCGCTCTGATCAGCATATTGACGCAAGCTTTACGCTATCGGACCAGCAGCGAATCTTCGGGTTCGCTTTCTTTCATCCCACTCTTGGCGAGCGCGGCGATCGCGCCGCACTGGATGTGTGTCGTCTCAGTTGGGCTCTCTGCCCTAACGGCGCAGATAGTCACAAAGAAGACGCCGCTTAAGGCACTCTTCAATACGGCGCAATCAATATTGTCGATCTCTTTGGGGATCGTTGCGTATTTGGCAATGGGGGGGCGGCCGCTTCATAATATTGGCGAATCTGGATCCCTCTCGTTGTTTGCCCTCTTCTTGGTGTTCTCCCTAACGAATTCCATTTGTGTTGCGGGCGCAGTTGGGCTCGTTAGTGGTCGCCCGAGCTGGGCGATTTGGAAAGAGAATACTCTGAGTGCACTCCCGTATGATTTTCTCTCGCTCCCAGTCATTCTCTTCTTTGTTTGGATTTACACGCAATACGATGTTGTTGGTGCTTTCGTGTTAGCGGTACCGCTTCTTGGGTTACGTCAGCTATACAAAGTCAATTGGCAGCTCGAGCAGACAAACCGCGAGCTACTCGAACTCATGGTCGCCGCAATCGAGGCGCGGGATCCCTACACTTCTGGCCATTCTCGGAGAGTAGCTGAAAAGACGCGAGTAATTGCTCGCGCCGTCGGTCTGCGAGACAAAGAGGTCGAACGAATTGTTGCGGCCGCATTGCTTCATGATGTTGGCAAGATTCACGAAGTCTTCGGACCCATTCTGAGCAAACCTGGTCGCCTCACACCCGAAGAACAGGTTATCATGCGAACACACCCGGTTAAGAGCGCCGAGCTTGCCGGAACAGTCACGCAATTGCGGGACGTTGTGCCGCTGATCAGACATCATCATGAGAATTGGGACGGCACTGGGTACCCTGACGGATTAAAAGAAGGCGATATACCGCTAGGTTCGCGGATAATAATGTTTGCCGACACGATTGACGCGATGACGACTGATCGCCCGTACCGCGCAGCGCTGGACGCGACATCGGTGCGAAAAGAACTATTGCGCTTCCGCGGAACTCAATTCGATCCTCATATTTGCGATGCGCTACTGCGAAGCCCCGAGTACTCGAAGCTATTCGCGCCGACTAATGTTGGCACTGAGCAATGGCAGCCTCAGACTCCGGAGCGCGGTTCTGTTCTGAGGACCGCAGTCTCGTAAGTATTTGCGGTTCTGCTAGCGCTATACGGCTGCAGGCACGCACTGCTCTTCGGTAATCCGGGCTCCCTCGCGATCCGCGCTAATCGCCCTCCCGACCTCGGCGGGATGCGGCCCCATCGACCTCGATACTGTTCGACGTACTCTCTCAGTAATTGCCGAGGGCGGCGATGACGGCCGAGGAAGCATACGTAGATATACAGGGAGTCGGATCAAAAATCTTGGCTTGCCCCGTTTCGGCGATTTCAGCCAACTCCTTGGAATAACGGACCGAATTACGGCGCTTCGTTGACAACTGACGCTGACGCGTTCGGCATAGTAAGGCATCCAGCTAGCCGGCGAAGATCTGTGGCGTATCGCCAATCGGATTTGCCCGAACAGAAGTTAATTCTGGTTCCTCTCGACACTGCTCATTGACAGCATGTAGCACTGTTTGAGTGAGCGGCCATTTAACTCGTCGGTGGACTTTCACGTACTCTCTCAATAAATCGATGCCGCGTTCCTTCTCTCCGAGCGCACAGAGGCCCAGATATAGAGCGTACGCTTCGAAATCTTGCGATCCGAGCGCACGCATTTGCAGATGGGTTCTTTCGAGCTCGGTGACAAGCGGTTCGATGATACTGCGCATCGGGCGCTGCTGTAACCGAATTCGAACTTCTAACGCTAGGTAATACCCTTTCCGCGTGACGCTGTAGGTAGGCGAAGCAGTTTCGATCAACTCAAACGCGGCAACAGCCCGAGCTAAGTCGCCTTGTTCCAGGGCAAGCCGCGCCTCGTTGCAATGAATCTCATTGCGCTCTGTAACGTTGTCTGTGGCTATTGGAAATTGCTCAATTTCCCTCAAGAGTTGACGCGCTTCTTCAAAGGCTCCAGCGGCGATATGAAGTTGCACGCCCGAGAGCCTGATCTGATCACGCCTTGAGTGAAGCCTGTGCGAAAGTGCGTGGTTGAATGCTGTCGATAGAAAGTCAACCCCGGCGTCATGCCGAGCGCTTAACCGACAGGCGATCGCGGCGGTTACTAGGGCACGCGAATAGCCGAGCTCGCCCTCACTAATCCGCGCAACATCGGCGAATCGGCGCAAGTCCTTCACGGGTACGAGACCGTCCCCCCGCATCGTACGATAAATCATCTGCATCTCGAGCCGACTCCGCTCGCTCACACCTTTGTCGTGTAGTAGCGGCGAAGCTTGTTTGTAAACCGAGTCAAAACATTCCATTCGACCGAAATCCACTGCGAGTTTCATTGCTAAGATGGCGGCCCCAACCCGATGCGCGGATGATGCCTCTTCACTCTCGACGCAGGGGATGGTCTCATCCAATAGGGTTACGAAGTCAAGCGCGCTTCGATGTCTCGCATCGAGTAACAGCAACTCATAATCATTGTGCTGGCTGTTCGAAGGGTCATGCTTCGCAAAGAGTTGGATGGATTTGCGTAACGCCTCCTTACTGTGCTCCCATTCCCCGGCCAGTTCAAAACCAAAAGCCAACCGTGGCAAGACCTTTAGCCGTTGGGTATCAGAGACGCAATAGTCCAACGATGTTTGAAAAGCATCGCATGCTTCACCTGCAAGGCCGAGCTCCAATAAATGCTCTGCGCAAGAGATCCTAAGCGAGAGGGCTCGTTCCAGGTCGCCAGCATGATGGCGATGGCTCGCACAAGCCCACAACAATGTTGTCGGCATCTTCTCTTGCGCAATTTCCTTTTCTAAGACGTCTGCCGAACGCCGATGCATGAATGCAAGCGACACTGGAGCGAGGCGGCAAATCGCGGCCGACGACAGGAAGTCGTGGCGTGGCTGAAGTTGGGCGGCTGATGCATCGTTCCTTTCGCCGTGAGGAGCGAGCATCGCGGCTTTGCTTAACTCTTCAACAGCTGACAGGAGTTGGTGGGGATGATATTCGAGGATCCGTTCAACGCGGTCAAGAGTCGCGTGGTCACCCAGCACTGCGCAACTTTGAAGAACTTGGAGAGCTTCTGCACTAAGCCGAGAGAGGCGCTCCTGCAACACTCTTGTCACAGACGGTGGTGCTTCGAAGCGCTGACCAGTCTCAATCCACTGGTGAGCCAGCTCCTGCAAAAAAAAAGGATTGCCTTCTGCAATGGCAAGACACCACTCAACAAACGCAGATTCGGGTTCGTCACTAGGGCGCACCGCTATGGAGTGCAACAAAGCGCTCGATGCGACGGAAGTTAACGGACCGAGCGCAATCGTGGGGACCTGCGCTTTCTCGGCGTAGTCGAGAAATGAGTCGTTGCTCGGTCGGGAGTTCAAAAGGAAGAAGAGGCGTTTTGTCTCGCACCATTCGACCATTCGGGCGAGGATTTTTGCCGAAGCATCGTCGAGCCACTGGAGGTCGTCGATCAGAATCACTAGACAACGCTCTTCTGCCACGGAATCAAAGAGATCAAAAAGAGCCGTCCGAACATTCTGAAAAAGCATTTCGGAATCGCCTGCCCGCCAACTGTCGCTGGAGCGTTGTTCAAATTCAGTAAGCCGCTTCAACGACGCGAAAGTGTCTGGTTCACAACCTAAAGCGCCTGGCAGCTCACGGAGTTCCGGGACAATGTCAACGAACAGAGAGAGTGGCCTGTCCAGGTCAGTACGCCGGCAGGTTGCACGTTGGACGTTGGCACCCTGGAGTTCTGCAAAGCGCCCCAATTCTGCGCAGAGCCTGCTCTTACCAATCCCTGCTTCTCCAATTACTAATGTGGCGGAGCCTACCCCCGTTCGCGCGCGTTCAAACCGTCGAGTAAGGCTCTCCATTTCCGTCTCTCGCCCAACGAAGGGCGGATCGGCATTCAAGAGAGCCGGCCTGTCCGGGATTCGTTCTACGACTCTCCGGCGTAGAAGCGTCGCGGGCAGTTTCAGTTCGGCTACCCCGCCGCCGACTTCCGCGAGGTAACGGTCCAAAATGGAGACAGCTTTTCGTTTCCCGCCTTGCATTGCCGCCGCTTCCGCCTGGGCGAGAACTGCGATCTCATTGAATGGATCCAGCGATGAGCACTTCGCTGCGATCTTCTCGACGCCTGACCAATCGGCCTGAAGTCGTGCTCGTTGCAGCTCGCGAACGAGGATCCGCGTCCCGCTTGCGTGGATTTCCCCACGCCGCGCGTCGACCCAATCACCAAACGCGTCTGAGAAGCGCTGACTGTATCCCGGCAGGAATTCCAACGAATCGTGTTTCAAAACAGACGCAGGATCATCCGCCGAAAGCTCATCGATGTCACTCTGCGCGTCGTATTGCGAGAGTTGCAGAGTATCACGGTCAGCCTTCACAATGATCCCTAGCTTCTTCAACTGCAAAATCGTCTGCCGTAGCCGGTGCGCGCGCGCTTTCTCGGCAACGCGCGGCCAGAGCAGAGAGGCGAGGCGTGCGCGACTCACACGCTTTCCGCGCTCAAGTACCAAATAGAGCGCAGCTGCGAACACTATCTCCTGCGATGGAGTCAGTGTTGTTA
>JALYKM010000089.1 GCA_030774785.1 Gemmatimonadota bacterium | reverse complement strand
ACGCCTTCGACCGCGAGTACGTGTTCGTGGGTGTGACGGTCAGGAGCGGGCGTGACAGCCAGCTGCTGGTTGGGAACTGTGAGATCAAGGGGAGCGCCGAGACAGCGAGCGCTCTGGCGGTTATGGCGGCGACGAACCGTTGGATCGATCAGGGAATAGAGTAAAAAGCGGGCGGAATGCCGCCTGGTGAAAGGATAGAAGGAAACGAAAGCGGGTCGAATCGACCTGGAGAAGGAGAAAGGATCGTTGGGCGCAGTTTCACCTTAACACGAATCCTAAAGGAATAAAAAAACCCCCGTCCCGGCTAAGAGACGAGTTGAGCGGGCAAGCTTAGCTACACGAGCGGAGCCAACCTAGTAGCGCATTTCAGCGGATGCTGAATGCGACTGAATTTTAGGGAGGTGACGCAAATGTTCTATGGCTTCTTTGCCTTTTTGAGTTGGTTCTGTCGTGATACCCAACAGTGGTAGCCGAGTACGGGGGTTTCTTCTTCTACTATGAGTCGGATAGCTCGGTACGTTACGCTGGTCTGCATAGCTGCGCTGGGCGCGGGGATTTATCTGTTCCTGAACGACCCGACGTTCTCCCTCCCCTATGCTCAGGCCGCGCTGGCTTTCGGCTTCATCGGTGTGCTGGCCCAGTTATTCAGCTACCGTACCGGCCGCGGATCGATGGGATCCGTCTCATTCATTCCCGTTTTGGCGAGTGCGGCGATTGCACCGCACTGGATCAGCGTAGTAGTAGTAGCCGCCGCATCCCTCGCCGGTCAAATAGTCGCGAAGAGAGACCTCGCTAGAACGGTCTTCAACGGCGCTCAAGAATCTCTCTCGCTAGCGCTGGCGATCCTGGCATATCAGGCGTTTGGCGGGATCGCCCTGCACAGTATCGGAGAATCGAGTTCGCTCTCGTTGTTCGCGCTCTTCCTCGTATTCTTTGTCACAAATTCGATATGCGTGAGCGGCGCACTTGGAATTGTAGGAGATCGCAATGCGTGGACTGTTTGGAAAGAGAATACGCTTAGCGCGCTGCCGTACGACTTTTTGTCTCTTCCAGCAATCCTATTTATCGTTTGGGCCTATTCTAAGTTCGGCCCAGTCGGAGTTTTCGTGTTTGCTGTGCCGCTTTTCGGCCTACGGCAGCTGTACAAGGTCACTGGGCAGCTTGAGCAGACAAATCGAGAACTTCTTGAGCTCATGGTTGCAGCCATTGAGGCACGGGATCCCTATACTTCCGGGCACTCTCGCCGGGTAGCTGACAAAGCGCGCGTAATAGCTCGCTCCGTGGGGTTACGGGAAAAAGAAATTGAGCGCATCGCCGCGGCTGCTCTCCTCCATGACGTCGGCAAAATCCACGAGGTGTTCGGGCCTATTCTGAGCAAACCCGGCCGACTAACTCCCGAAGAGCAAGTGATCATGCGGACACACCCGATCAAGAGCGCGGAGTTGGCTGGAAGAGTCACGGAACTCCGAGATGTTGTTCCGTTAATCCGACATCACCACGAAAACTGGGACGGAACTGGCTACCCTGACGGCTTGGGGGGGGATGACATCCCACTCGGTTCCCGAATTATAATGTTCGCGGATACGATTGATGCGATGACCACTGACAGGCCATACCGTGCAGCTCTAGACCCTGCGTCAGTGCGGAAGGAACTGCTTCGCTATCGCGGTACTCAATTTGATCCCAGCATCTGCGACGCGCTCTTACGTAGCCCTGAATACTCTAAGCTATTCACGCCCGCTCTCACAACGGATACTGAGTGGCCACACAGGACGCCAGACAGAGGCTCGATCCTTCAAGCTGCGGCATCGGCATAAGGTCGCTATTCGCGATTTTACACATGGGCGGGTGCCGCGGCACTCGCCCAATTTTTTTATTTGGTGATTTGGCGTTGGAATAGCTCGGGGTCGTTCGATTGCTGGCTTGACTCCAGGACTGTCGTAATGAACCTCGGAGGCGGCCAGGGCTCGCGACGAAACTTGTAGATGTAGTCCCGCAACAAATGCAGGGCGCGATCTTCCTCGCTGAGCGCTCGGATTCCGAGAAATAGAGAGTACGTCTCAAAATCTTGTAAGCCGGTTTCTCTGGTTATGAGATGGATTCCCTCCAACTCCTCAACCCAATGTCGGAAGTTTCCATTAAACTCTCCCTGTTTGACTCGAATATGTATGCCCAGAGCTAGATAAGCTGCTCGACGCATAAGGTTTGAGTTTGGTGAGAGCTCGCCTATTTGTGAGAATGCGCCAGCAGCCTCGTTGAAATCCCCTTCCTCTAACGCTACTCGCGCCCTTAGGAACCATTCTTCAGTCCTCGCCGGAATATCGTCGCGAGAGATCGAATGTCCTCTGCTTCGGTCTAGCATCTCACGCGCCAAAGCGAAGTCTCCGCTTGCCAAGTGGAGTTGAACTATCGATGACATAACCGCTCTGACTCTTCCGGCCAGTCGGTTTGCGGATGCGTGCTCCAAGGCGCGCAACATAAGCGTCTTGGCGTCCTCCTCCCTTCCTGCGACCCTGCAACTGTTCGCGGCGTTTATGAGAGCCCGAGAGAAGGTGGCGGGATCAGCTGTCAATTGTGACTCGGCCACGAACTGTTGCGCAGCTGTTACACCCTTTTCTGGGTCGCCGCGAATAGTCTGGTAAACCATCTCAACTTCGAAACGGGTTACCCGATTTACCTCTTCGCGGGCTAGTAGGGGTTCGATCTCCGCGTACAGTGTATCCATCAGCCCTGGTTGTATCTCCGTGGCGAGCTTTAGAGCCAAACTTGCTGCCCGCACGCGATGGTTTGCCGTCGCATCTTTGCACATCACGCATGGAACCACATCCCGCAGCAGTTCCGCCGAATCCAAACTTGTGCGGCGGCACGCATCAAACAGTGCAATCTCGAAATCATTGTGCGAATCGTCACCTGGTGATAATCTCGCCCTAAGTCTGCGGCAATTCCGTATCACTTCTTTACTGCGCTCCCATTCGCCATCCATTTGGAGCGCGATTACCAGTCTGGAGGACAGCGAAAGGCGCTGTTCGTCCGTGTTGCAGTAGTCGAGCGCTCGCTGAAACGCATCACATGCGTCTCTCGGCAGCCCTACTTCGAGAAGATGCTCCGCGCACGAGCGAACCAACGTGAGTGCACGCTCCCGATTGCCTGCGTTGTGCCAGTGAAAAGCGCATGCCCAAAGGGCAGCAGTTGGCATTCGCTCGTCCGAAAGCTCTTCCTCAAGGACAATCCCAACTCGACGATGTAAGAATGATCGGGCTGGAGGTGTGAGGTTGGCGAGCGCGGCACTAGACAGAAGATCATGCCGACTTCCGAGCGCTATCGAAGACCTGCCGCACGATTCATTAGGGGAGATCAGCATGCCGGCCATGCTTAACTCCTGAACCGCGGTCAAGAGCTCATGAGGTTTGTATTCGAGAACTTCCTCGACTCTTTCGAGAGTCGAGTCGTCGCCGAACACTGCGCATACCTGTAAAAGTTGTAAGGCTGCAGGCGAGAGCCGCGCAAGTCGCTCATTCAGGACAGATGCAACTGACGGCGGCGCATTGATGCAGTGGCCGGTTTCCAGCCAGTGCTTGGTAAGTTCCTGCAAAAAGAAAGGATTACCCTCCCCAGCCTTGAGAATCCATTCAACCGACGCACGGTCTGGAGAAGTTGAATCATGCCCTATCATCGCTCGCAGGAGGCTGGCAGCTGACTCCTCGCGTAGGGGAGCCAAGTCGACCTGATTGGTGATTGATAGCGCGGCGCTCGTTCGGCAAAACTCGCTGTTTGGTCGGGAGGTGATGATAAACAGCAATCTTCGCTTCTCGGCCCAAGGCACCATCGATGCCAAGATTTTCGCTGATGTTGCGTCGAGCCACTGTACATCATCGACCACGAGGAGGAGCGCGGTTTCGTCCGCGATCGCATCGAGGAGATCAAACAAGGCATCCCTGAGGTTTCCGTACGAGGCTGTTGATTCTTCTCTAACCGTAGAGATTTCTGCGGAGCGCATGTCAAACTCGGTTAGGCGGCGCAAGGCACTAAGAGTTTCTGGCGAGCATCCAATTGCCCCTGGCATTTCCCGAAGGCTCGGAATCAGATCGACAAAGGCTGAAAGCGGACGGCTAATGTCTTCGCGGTGACAAGATACGCGGGCGGTTTGAACCCCCTCCAATTCGGCCAATGTTGCGAGCTCCGTGGATAAGCGTGTCTTACCTATTCCTGCCTCCCCGACGATAAAGCACGCTCCCCCATTGGCTTCGCGTGCTCTCTCCAACTTCCGGATTAAGACCCGCATTTCGCGCTCACGCCCAACGAAGGCGGGATCCGCTACTCGATCTGCCGCTCTATCCGGTATTCTTTCCTTTATGCGTTTTCGTAATAGACTTGCGGGTAGCTTGATGTCCGTACCTGGCCCTACTTCCCTGAGGTATTGCTCCAAGAGTTCAACGGCCTGCCGCTTACTCCCTCGCATTGCGGTAGCCTCCGCTTGTGCGAGTACTGCTGACTCATTGAGCGGATCGAGGATTCGACACCGTGTTGAGATTGTTTCAACGCTTGGCCAATCCCCTCGCAGGCGAGATCGATCGAGCTCGTTGACAAGTAACCTCATAACTGAAGCGTGCGTGGCTTCCCGCATAGTATCCACCCATTCGAGAAGCGGTTCGGAGAATGGTGGACTGTAGCCCGGCAGAAACTCTAGAGAATTGGAATGGGCAATTGAAGCAGTGGGAGCGGCCAAAAACTCGTCAATATCGCTTCGCGCGTCATGCTGGGAGATCTGGAGATTATCGCGGTCAGCCCGCACAATGATCCCCAACTTTTTCAACTGCAAAATCGTCTGCCGTAGCCGGTGCGCGCGTGCTTTCTCGGCAACGCGCGGCCAGAGCAGAGAGGCGAGGCGTGCGCGACTCACACGCTTTCCGCGCTCAAGTACCAAATAGAGCGCAGCTGCGAACACTATCTCCTGCGATGGAGTCAGTGTTGTTA
>JALYKM010000088.1 GCA_030774785.1 Gemmatimonadota bacterium | reverse complement strand
GAGGCCCGATGCGGAGTCCGTACGATCCGGTGTTCAACCCGGGCGCGACGCCGCGCATCCAGGTGATCGGGAATGCGATCGAGTCCACGATAAACAAACTCGAACAGCGCGGCAACATGTACATCTCTGACGGGAATCCTTCCGTCGTCGCTCGACCGGTTGCTGCTCCGACAGCAGCTGCAATTGCTGGCGCCAAGCGGTAATCGCGGAGCATTGATTCTCTCGCTGGTCAGTCGGACGAGGGTATCCTCTTCGGGGCAGCGGGCGCCCGCTTGCGGGCAGCGTTCGCCTGGGACGAAGCTTGCGCTTCGTCCCACCGCGCCGCGAAAAACTATAGCGGCGCTGGCTGCGGGTGCCCCTCCGAGGACACCCGCACCTCCCTCCCAATCGAGATCTGTCGGTCGCGGCGTCGCGGTCCGTGCGCGAAGAACCCGTCGTCGCAGCGCAGTTAGCCGCGCTGGGTTGCTCGCGCCGCGCCCCGCGCGGGTCAGCGTCGTTCGCGCGGAACGGTGGCCGCCTGCGGCGGCCATAGGTTTCTGTGGCGCGGACAGGGAGTCGGAAGGGGGTCCTGCGTAGCGAGTTCCGCGACAGAGGAAGGAGAGCTAGCGTGCCGCGCTCTGCGCGGCGCGCTTGCTCCCCTTCCGACAGAGTTACTCGCCTAGCAGGACCCACTCCGACGACCGGCGGGCCAATCCAGAACAACCAAGGCGGCGCTACGGATCTCAGTGTCCTCCGGGCGCGCTTGTGTCCGCCGCGATGCCGGGCGGAAGTCCGGGCGGCGGCTGCTTCAGCTGGAGCACCGGCGACTCGTGTATGATCTTGCCCCCGAGGTATGCGGTGTACGTTACGGCCCCCACTGCTGCGAGAGCGCCGACGACAATGCCTGCCCGCATCCATCCCGGCATCAGCTCGGCCGGTCTCTTCAGCGACCGCCACCAGGAGTAGGCCGCGAATGCTCCGGCGATGAGGATCACCCACATCGCGATCCCTGCTGCCTTGTCGTGCGCCTCGATCGCGCCCGGATGTATGTACCACGGATCGTTGAGCGCCTGGTCGGCCTTGTCTCCGGTGAGGTGAACCGGGTACACGAACGCACCGGCAACCGTGAGGGCACCCATGGCGGTCAGCCAAAGCCCTCTTCGTTTTAGGAGCAGCGCCAGGATCGTGAGCCCAAGAGCTGAAACGCTCAGCACCACCGGGAAATGATTGATGAGAAGATGCGCGTAAGGCCAGGACATCATCGTGCAGGTGATCTCGTCGCTGCGTGGATTGGCGCAATAAATGTCCGCGAAAACTTACGGGCGACCTGGCACACTAGCTGTTGGCGATTTCGCGAACGGCGACTCCTGGCGGGTGAATACCACTTAATCCGAGTGTGAATTACTGTTGCGGTAAAAGTTAGGCCACACTAACTTATTTGATAGTATCTCGGTAATCCGGAGAGAGATTTTGGCGACTCAGCTCGACCCCAGCAGACCCCGCGCCCAACCCGGCGAGCACCTGCCGGCACCGCCCGGATGGCGGCGCGCCAGAACAACACCTTCCCTCATCGAGGTCTATAGAACCGTCCCTGTCGCCGGGAAAGGCTGGTGGCGCAAGATCCTCGCGTTCGCCGGACCGGGTTACCTCGTGGCGGTCGGCTACATGGATCCCGGCAACTGGGCCACTGATCTCGCCGGTGGCGCTCAGTTCGGGTACACGCTCCTCAGCGTCATTCTCATGTCGAACCTGATGGCGATTCTCCTTCAGGGGTTGGCATCCAAGCTCGGGATCGTCACCGGGCGCGATCTGGCGCAGGCATGCCGCGATAACTACTCGAGGCCAGTCAACTACCTGCTCTGGGTTGCGTGCGAGATCGCGATCGCGGCGTGCGACCTCGCTGAAGTAATCGGCACCGCCATCGCGCTCAATCTGCTGTTCGGCATTCCGGTCACGTACGGCGTCGTCATCACGGCGGCCGATGTACTGGTGATTCTCTATCTCCAGAACAAGGGGTTCAGGCTGCTCGAGGCGCTCGTCATCACCCTGATAGCGACCGTCGGCCTTTGCTTCCTGTTCGAGATAATTCTGTCGCAGCCTCCATTCGCCGAGGTGATGCGCGGATTCATTCCGACGGCAGACGTCATCAGGAATCCCTCGATGCTCTACGTCGGCATTGGAATCCTCGGCGCGACCGTCATGCCGCACAATCTCTATCTGCACTCCTCCATCGTGCAAACCCGGCAATACGAGGAAACGCCGGAGGGAAAGCACGAAGCAGTCAAGTTCGCGTTCATCGATTCGACGATCGCGCTCTCGTTTGCGCTGTTCATCAACGCTGCCATCCTCATCATCGCCGCCGCCACGTTTCACACCAGCGGACACGCGGAGGTCGGCGAGATTCAGGACGCATACAAGCTTCTCACGCCGCTGCTCGGCGCCGGAGCCAGCACTGTGTTCGCGCTGGCGCTGCTCGCCTCGGGTCAGAACTCGACGATCACCGGCACGCTCGCCGGCCAGATCGTGATGGAAGGCTTCCTCAACATCCGGCTGCGCCCGTGGCTTCGCCGCCTGATCACGCGAATGATCGCGATCATTCCGGCGGTGATCGTTGCGTTCATGTATGGGGAGAGCGGCACGGCGAAGCTGCTCGTCCTGAGCCAGGTCATTCTGAGCATGCAGCTCTCGTTTGCGGTCTTCCCCCTCGTGATGTTCACTTCAGACAAGCTGAAGATGGGGCAGTTCGTGAACCCACTGTGGCTCAAGTTGCTTGCCTACACTGTTGCGTTCGTCATCGGTGGGCTCAACATTTGGCTGCTGTTCCAGTTCTTCAAGGGAGCCATGAGCTGATGTACCAGCGCATACTCGTGCCCGTCGAGCATTCAGAATTTGACGACGTGATCCTACAGCACATCAGGAAGCTGGCTCGCACGTGCAACAATGCGTCGATCGTGCTGATCCATGTCGCCGACGGGTGGGCCGCGCGGAACATCAATCAGCTCGACCTCCGCGAGTCGGAGGAGATGAAAAGCGACCACGAATATATCGAGGCGATCGCCGACGATCTCGAGAAGGACGGTTACCGGGCGGAAGCAATTCTGGCCGGCGGCGACCCCGCCAAGGAGATTGCAGCCTGCGCCGAGCGCGAGAAGTGCGATCTCATCGCCATGGCAACACATGGGCATCGCGGACTCGCTGATGTTCTTCGCGGGACCGTGGCGAGCGAAGTCCGGCACATCTCCATGCTGCCCGTGCTGATGGTGCGCGGCCATCCGCATTCGGGTCCATCCACCGCGGCGCCGCCTCCGTGACCGCCGGGAAACTGGGAGCCGCCGGGGATCGATGAGCGCCGCGCGCGGGAATATCGGCTCACACGCCGCGGCAAAGGAGCCACTTACCGCGCCGGTCGAGGATTATCTCAAGGCGATCTACACGATCGGCAAGGGAACGGGCGCCGCTGCTACGAATGAGATCGCGCAGCGCCTCGCACTGGCCCCTGCATCAGTGAGTGGCATGGTCCGGCGTCTCGCAGATCAGGGCCTCCTCGCCTACGAGCGCTATCACGGAGTGAAGCTCACCGAGAGCGGCCGGCGCGCCGCGCTCCGCACACTTCGCCGTCATCGCGTCATCGAAGCGTACCTCGCGCAGGCGCTCGGCTATGCATGGGATCGGGTTCACGAAGAGGCCGAGCGGCTGGAGCACGCGGCTTCGGACGAGCTGGTGGATCGAATGGCGGCGACAATCGGAGAGCCGGAGGTCGATCCCCATGGCGCGCCGATTCCGACCCGCGATGGCGCGGTAGACGAGACCGAGTACACGTCGCTCGCGGATCTCGCCATCGGTGTCCCCGGAGTTATAGCGCGGGTAGCCGACGAGGATCCGGCGATGCTGCGTTATCTGGCGGAGCTGTCGGTCGTGCCGGGGAAACGAATCACCGTGAAATCTCGCGCGCCGTACGGTGGTCCGATCACGCTTTCGATGGGCCGGCAGGAGCTCTCGATCGGCCCCGCTCTGGCCGCGCACGTTTTGATCGCGCCAACTCCCGAGAGGGCAGGGAGACCGGGTCGCGGCTAGTTTTCGAGCGTGCTGCTCACGCTCTTCGCCGCTCTGGTCGTCGTCCAGACTCAGCAGAAATCGCCACGCACAATCGCGATTGATGAGTCTCTTGCCGCAGAGGCGCATCTAAAGGTAGGTGATCTCGTCACGGTCTCGTCGCGGCCGGGTGTGGATGACTTCGCGGTTGTGACGGCGACACGAAGCGGTTATGCGCCGAGCGTGGCCGCGGCTGAGACTGTTCTGGTTGGTGCAATTGTCCGCCGAGGCGCCGATCCGTCGGAGGTAGCGCGCGGCGATTTTCTGCTCCGTATGCATCTCGACCAGCTGCAGCGGATCTCCGGCTATGGAGATCGCGTCGACCGGTTTGCCATTGCAACGAAGTCTTCCGCTAACCTTGCGCAGACTCTTGACCGCATCAATCACGTCGCGTTCGGATTCCGGGCATACCGCTCGCGGGACATCGCGGTCGAGACATCGCGCACATTTCAGGTGGTGAGCCGCTTCCACCGCGCGATCGGACTGATCACGATCGTCGCCAGCTCGGTATTTCTGCTCTGCATCATGGTGCTCAAGGTCGAGGAGCGGCGGCGCGACATCGCGGCGCTGCGGCTGATGGGCATCTCGCGCTCAACCGTTGTGCAATCGATCATCATCGAGGCCGCGCTCGTCGCGGTGCTCGGCAGCGTACTGGGCGTCGCGATCGGCTGGGCGGCATCGCTCTTCGTCAACTGGCATTACCAGGCCTTGTACCGCACACCGCTCGAGTTCTCGATCATCACCCTTCCCATCGTCGCTCTCGCAGTGTCGCTGTCGCTGCTCCTCGGCATTGGCGCCGGAGTGTTGGCATCGCTCCGGCTCGTGCGGACCCCGCCACTCGTGCTCTTTGGGCGCTGAGTGAGAGCAACGCTGGCGCAGGCATCGCTCCTTCGACACCGCGCACGTACGCTGCTCGCCGTGCTCGGCGTCGCAGTCGCCGCGGCTATGCTGCTCGACATGGTGATGCTCGCAACGGGCATGCGAGAGTCGTTTCGAGAGCTGCTTGTCTCGCGAGGATTCGACATCCGTCTTGCCCCCAAGGGGACCCTCCCGTTCGACACCGACGCGACGATTCCCGGTGTGGCCGCGATTACCAGGGTTTTGCGAAGCCACCCGGAAATCCGCGAGATAAGTCCGGTCCTTGGCGCATCGATTCACATTCGAGCCGGCAACCGCGATGTGAGCAGCGCGATCCTCGGAATCGATCCGGCCGTGCAGGGAGACTACGAGTTCCTCTCGGGGCGTGACGTCACCACCGCGGATGCGATGGTGGCGAACGACTACCTGATCCGGCAGCTCGGCGCGCGCATCGGAGACACACTTGCGGTCGCTACAGGCTACGATTCGCAGACGAGAACGTACTCGGGACAGAGGAAGCTCGTGCTGACCGGCAGGGCGCGATTCATTTACGGCGCGACGGATCAATCAGCGGCCGCAGTCCGTCGCGAGACTCTCGAAGCAATGGGCGGAGAAGCGCGGCATGACCGCGCGTCGCTCTTCATGATCCGAGTGAGCAAAGGAGCAAACCCGGAGCGCGTGCGGGAGTGGATCGAAACCTATATCCCAAGCGTCTCGGCCATCTCGATTGCGACCGCCATCGCACAGGTGGACCAAAGACTCAGCTACTTCCGCCAGCTTGCTTTCATACTCGGTGCGGTGAGCCTCTTCGTCGGCTTTCTGCTCGTGACGACGCTCGTTACTGTCTCCGTCAACGAGCGCTCGGGAGAGATCGCGGTCATGCGAGCCATAGGCGTGTCGCGGACGCACGTGGTTCAGCAGATTGTCCTCGAGGGCGTCGCGATCAGTTTCGGTGGGGCCGTAATTGGTCTCGGGCTCGGGCTGGTGACCGCCCGGTACCTCAACGCGATTCTCTCCGCCTTTCCCGGCCTCCCGATGGCGATCGATTTCTTTCTCTTCCAGCCGCGCGCGGCCTGGACTGCATTGGGACTGCTGATCGCGAGCGGCATTGGCGCTGGCGTTTATCCGGCCTGGCGAGCCGCCTCGCTGCCTATCGCCGAGTCGCTGCGTCGCGAGGCGATCGCGTGACCATCGTCTCGCTCCGCGATGTCCGCCGCGACTATGCGCTTGGAGCAGAGCGTGTGCACGCGCTGCAAGGAGTGTCGCTCGACGTCGAACGCGGCGATTACGTCGCCATCGTTGGGCCGTCGGGGTGTGGAAAGTCCACGCTCCTCAATCTCATTGGCGTGATCGACCAGCCAACTTCCGGCACCGTTGCGATCGGCGACAGGCGTGTCGACGCCATGAGTGACTGGGAGGCGACGTCATTCCGGCTGCACAATATCGGCTTCGTCTTCCAGCGCTTCTACTTGATGCCGATTCTTTCCGCGCTCGAGAACGTGGCGCTGCCGATGGCGGAGGCAAGGGTGCCGCGCGAAGAGCGACGTGACAGAGCTGCACAGCTCCTCGCTTACGTCGGCTTGAGCAACCGGGAGCGTCACCGTCCTTCGGAGCTGTCAGGTGGTGAGCAGCAGCGGGTGGCGATAGCGCGCGCGCTGGCCAACCGTCCTACTCTTCTTCTCGCCGATGAGCCGACAGGCGAGCTCGACGCGAGTACGGGCGCTGAGATCATCGCGCTCTTTCAGCGGTTGAATGCTGACGAAACGACGATTGTCGTTGTCACGCACGACGAAGATCTGGCCGGCGCCGCGAGGCGGAAGATTCACATGCGGGACGGCAGAGTCGTGGACGGACACTCATGATCCCCCAGCTCGCCTTCCGAAACATTGCTTATCGGCCGTGGCGGTCGCTATTGCTCTTCTTCGGGTACGGGATCGGCGTCGCGGTGATGATCGTGCTGCTCTCGATTGGGGAGGCGCTGCTCTCGCAGGCGAGAAACGAGAAGCTGGTGGGCGGTGGCTCCATCACCATTCTGCCTGAGGGACTCGACATAGAAGTGATGAAGACCGGCGGAATCGGCGGACTATTCTTCTCGATCGATCACGCCTCGTTTCTCTATCGGCAGGTTTTCGCGTCGACGCGGTACGCCGGTGATATCGCGGCGGTCGCGCCTCAAATCGAAGGACGGCTGCTCTACCTTCGTACAGGCGAGGCCCAGGAGTATCCGGTTCACGCTATTGGCGAGATTCCAGCGGCGACGATGGCTGTTGGCGCGGCTCCCGAGATCGTGGCTGGAAGGTGGGAGAACGACGAAGGCGACCGACGTTGGATCACACCAACCCTGGCCGAGCTCCGACACGAGATCGACCACTTTCACGTGCCGTCCGAGAGCGTCACTGACAGAGGCACGTGGGCCGAGTGGCACTACTTCAATGTGCTGTCGGAGGGTGGAAAGCGGTGGGCTTTCATTTCGTTCATCGTCGAGGGCGACGTCATCGGCACGAAGTGGGGCGGAAGGGTCGGGATCACCCTGCGCGAGCAGAACGGCGCGACGAGACGGTTTGGCGCAGAGATCGATCCCTCGCGAGTCCGCTTCTCGCCGAGCGACGCGAACCTCGTCTTCGGAAATTCGCGCGTCACTGTGCTGCCCGACGGCGACTACCAGGTGCGCGCGACCGCGACGCAGCAAGCGGGTACGCGTGGCAAGATCGACATCGCACTCACAGTTCACCCCGCTCCATATGCTTACTTCCCTGATGTCTCGAGGGAGTCTGACGGATTCGTCTTCGGCTACACGGTGCCGGCGCTGCGCGCGTCCGCTTCGGGAACGCTGTGCGTAGATGGCCAATGCGAGGAGCTCACTGATGCACAGTCGTACCACGATCACAATTGGGGAGTTTGGCGCGGTGTGACATGGGATTGGGGAGCATCGCGCGCGGGAGAATACACATTCCTCTATGGCAGGGTCTACCCTCCCGACAGCACGTCTTCAATTCCCCCAGTCATCGTCTATCTCATCGATTCGCTGGGTTTCCGTGCCGTTTTCCGGCCGAAGCTCATTTCGTACGAAAATGGCCGGACGCTGCGCTCCGGCAGGACGATTCTCCAGGTTCCATCTCGCGCGACATTCTCGGACGTTCGGGGCGGTGACACCCTCAGGATCGAGCTTTCGATCGAGGATGCGATCGCGACCGACACGCGGCCGCAGCGAACCCTTAGGGAAGGAGAGCGCCGCGATCCGCTCCGGAGCGAGAAGGCGCATCCATTCTTCATTCAGATGAAGGGGACAGCGCGGATCTCCGGACGTCTGGACGGTGCGCCATTGACTGGAACCGGAACCGGCTTCTTCGAGACTTACCGGTGAGATGACCGACACACATTCCTTCGTTCACCTGTTGCTGGTCCTCGCGGCAGTTCTGCTGACAACACGCACGCTGTCTGTGTTGGCCGAGAAGTTCGGCCAGCCCGCCATCCTCGGCGAGCTCCTCGGCGGAATCGTGCTGGGCGCTTCGGTCCTCGGAATTCTGGATCCCAACGACCTCGCCATTCATACACTGGCCCAGCTCGGGTTGTTGATCCTGCTGTTCGAGATCGGGCTCGCGACAGATCTGCGCGCGCTGACGAGAGTAGGCGGGACCGCGATGGTCATCGCAGTCGTGGGTGTGCTGCTTCCGTTCGTATTCGGCTATGCCGCTTTATCCGCGATGGGTATTGGCCGCCTCGCCGCGATAGTGTGCGCTGCCGCACTCACCGCGACGTCGATCGGCGTATCGACGCGCGTCCTCGCCGAGCTCGGTTTCCTGCAGACTGAAGAAGGCAGGGTGGTCCTCGGAGCGGCGGTGCTCGATGACATCATCGGATTGGTGATTCTGTCTGTGATCGGGAGCTTCGCCGCGGGTGTAGCGATAACGGCAGTCGGTGTCGCGCGGACGAGCGCGGTCGCGTTTGGCTTCGTGGCTATCGCAATCATCGTTGGAAGCTTCGTCGTCCCGCCGTTGTTTCATGCGGCGAAACGGCTCCGCTCACCGACCACGATCGCGATTATGGGGCTCGCCTTTGCTTTCTCCCTCGCCGCGCTGGCCGGATTGCTAGGCTCGGCGATCATCGTCGGAGGATTCGTCGCGGGCGTTCTGCTGAACCGCATCGATCAATGCGACGACGTGCGAAGATCCGCGGGAGCAATGGGCAGTCTGCTCACGCCTATCTTCTTCGCCTCTGTCGGCGCTTCGGTCGATTTGCGCGCGCTGGCGGAGCCGAGGACACTGCTGATCACGTTGGTCCTGCTCGTGGCGGGCGCGATCGGCAAGATCATCGCCGCGTACGTTCCAGTCTGGTTCAAGGGAAACAAGGCGCTCATCGGGACGGCGATGCTTCCGAGAGGCGAGGTCGAGCTCATCGTCGCCCAGACCGGACTCGCGATTGGCGCGCTCGACGCGTCCCTCTTCGGCGCGATCACACTGATGGTGCTACTGACGACGCTCCTGTCGCCCCCGCTCATTCAGGGCGTCGCCAGGCGGGACCCTCGCGCACGGGGGCTGACGCCCGCGAAAACGCCGGGTAGCTCTCATCCGCCTTGACATCCGGACGCCGCGGCTTCCGATTGAACGCCATGTTCGCGGAGATTCACATCGGCACTCAGGGCTGGAATTACGACGCCTGGGTGGGACCGTTCTATCCCACCGGCACGCGGCCTTCTGAATTTCTCACGGTCTACGCGCGGGCGTTCGACTCGGTCGAAGTCGACTCCACGTTCTACGCCTCTCCCGCTGCGACGACCATCCGGAGCTGGGTCGACCGCACGCCGAAGGGTTTCATCTTCGCGTTAAAGCTCCCGCAGGAGATCACCCACGAGCACCGGCTGCGCGATGTCACCGGTGCGACGGAAGCGTTCTTCGAGAGAGTGCGCGAGCTGGGTGACAAGCTCGGGCCGGTCCTGGTGCAGATGGGGCCCGACTTTCAGCCGGGTGAGCTCCCCGCTCTCGTCGATTTCATCGGGCGCGTCCCAACCGATCTCAGGATAGCTATCGAGTTCAGGCATCGCGGATGGATTACCGAGGGGGTTCTCGCGCTGCTCAAGGAGCGCAACATCGCGCTCGCGCTCAGCGACGGCCGGTGGATTCCGCGCAAGCTGATGTTGAATCTCGCTTCCCGGCCGACCGCTGACTTCACTTATATAAGATGGATGGGGCCCAACCGTGATCTCGTCGACTACTCACGCTTGCAGGTTGATCGCTCGCACGAAGTTGATGTCTGGAGCGATGCCATCCAGGACTTGTCGGAAAAGGTGTCGCACATCTACGGGTACGTCGCAAATACCTTCTCCGGGCATAGTCCCGCAACTGCGCGGGAATTTCAGCACCGGCTCGGCCAGACACCGGTCGATCCTGATCTGCTCGGCGAGCAGATGTCACTGTTCTAGCGAGTGAAATGAGAGCCAACTTACGGGGCCACAGAGACAGACCGGGCGATGCTGTTTAGGCGGGTAGGAGACACGCTTCTCGCACTAGGTGCCGTAATCGGTATCGGCGCGATAGTCGGGTACGAGCTCGATTTTATCCCAACACTGCCACCGGCCGTGCTCAAGCTGGTCATCTATAAACTGATTTTCGCCGGTGGCATTGGACTTCTGGTTGCCGGCGCCTTCATTCGTAGACTGGCGCTCCGTTATCCGTACTCCGACGAAAGCGGTAGGCGAGCCAGTCCGAAGCAAGATCTGATAAGCGACCAACCCATTGCCAGTCTGGGGGAGCAGGTCGACGCGGCTCAGATACGTCCGCGTCCGGGGACTGCGGCGAGAATCGAGAGACACGACGAGGATTAAACGCAGACATTGAGGTTACCATGTTTCTCGGACACTACGGGTTAGCATCCCGAACGTCAGCCATCAACATTTTGAGGATACCGAATGTTCGCTGAGATCATTTCATTCGTCTGCACTGCGCTTTTTGCCGGTGCAGCTCTCTACGTAAGCGTCGTGGAGCATCCGGCGCGCCTCGCGTGCTCTACAGACGTCGCTCTGGCGGAGTGGCGGCCGAGCTACAAGCGTGCAGCAGTCATGCAGGTCATTCTCGCGATCGGCGGAGTGCTCGCAGCGATAGGCGCGTACATGTACGGGCGCGGTACGGCAGTGCTGGTGGCGGGAATCGTCCTGGCGACGGTAGTTCCGTGGACGCTCATCATCGTCATGCCGACCAATCGGCAACTGCTCGATCCGGCGCGCGTTTCGTCCACCCCGGACACCGACGTGCTCCTCCGGAAGTGGGGGCAGCTGCACGCAATACGTACCGTCGCGAGTCTTCTCGCGGTCGTGATCCTGGCGGCGAACATCATTGGGTATCTCTGAACAGGAAGTCAGCTCCCGCCTGTGATGCGCTGCGTCGCCGCAATGGCCGTAATGGCTTACGTCATTGCGGAGATGCCGGATCTCCTGCCCCGTGCCGCAACGGCACACTGACGAACCGACGTAGCCGCGCGCGATATTTCGCCCGTGACTTTCCGAAACTGGACTTTCCGAAAATGGATTCTCAGCATCTTCGCGATCTCGTTCGCGGCGATCTCCATTTCGCTCGGGTTCTGGCAGCTACGCCGACTCTCCGCGCGGCGCCACGCGAACGCGCTGCTGGCAGCAAGGCGAATCGCGCCGCAGGTCGATCTGGACTCGCTCCCAACCGATACGGCAGCGGCCCATTTTCGCCGAGTCCATGTTCGCGGTATCTACGATCACGGGCAGGAGATCATCCTCACGCTTCGAGGGCGCAATGGATCCCCCGGCGTCAACATCCTGACGCCGCTGTTGCGGGCCCGGAAAGACACCGCCGTGCTGGTGAATCGAGGCTGGGTCTATTCGCCCGATGGCATGACGGTCGATACGAAACCATGGCACGAGGCCGATACTCTCAACGGTGCAGGTTTCGTGGAGACCTTCCCGACCCAGGGCCCCTTCGCGCCGCCCAATCCCGACCGTCCGCGGTCGTTCAGACGACTTAGCCGCGCCGAGCTCCAGAAAGTATTCCCGTATCCGATCGCCAACTATTACGTCGTTCTGACCGATTCCTCGGTGTCGCCGAGCGTTCCGCCTCGCGTCGAGCTCGCGCCGATCGACGAAGGACCGCACCGCAACTATGCCATCCAGTGGTTTTCGTTTGCGGCGATCTCTATTATTGGGCTAGTGATCTTCCTAAGGCGCACATGAGCGACATATCGGTCGGAACGGCAAGCGAAAAGGAAGCGCGCGACGTAGCAGAGAGCGCGCGCGAGACCGAGTGGGCGCACCCGAGCTTCGTCCGGGAGCTGTTCCTCGGCAGGTTCCGTCTAGACCTGATTCATCCGCACCCGCCGGCGGATACAGCTGAAGAGGCGCGCGCCAAACCGTTCATGGACAAGCTCCACGCGTTCATGGACCGGGTTGATTCCGAAGAGATCGATCGCACGGGCGAGATCCCCGAGCCGCTCGTGCAGGAGCTCCGCGACATGGGTGCGTTCGGGATCAAGATCCCCAAGGAGTACGGCGGACTCGGGCTATCGCAAACGAGCTACATCCGCGCGATCGAGATGGTGACGTCGAAGGACGGATCGCTTACCGCGTTGCTGTCGGCGCACCAATCAATCGGCGTCCCCCAACCGCTCAAGCTGTTCGGCACCCCGGAACAGAAGCGGAAGTACTTCCCGCGCCTCGCCAAAGGGGCGATCTCGGCGTTCGCGCTGACCGAAGTCGACGCCGGTTCCGACCCCGCCAACATGCGCTGCACCGCCACCCCGACGGAGGACGGCAAATACTTCATCATCAACGGCGAGAAGCTCTGGTGCACCAATGGAACGCGCGCCGAGCTGTTCGTGTTGATGGCGCGGACGCCCGAGAAGATGGTCAAGGGGAAGCTCGTGAAGCAGATCACCGCCTTCATTGTCGAGTCATCGATGCCGGGCGTGGAAGTCGTCCACCGCCTGCGCTTCATGGGACTCAAGGCGATCGAGAACGGCGTCATCCGGTTCACCAACGTGCGCGTTCCGCGCGAAAACATGCTTGGCGAAGAGGGCAAGGGATTGAAGCTCGCGCTCGTCACATTGAATACCGGCAGACTAACGATTCCGGCTGGTTGCGCTGGTGCCGGAAAGCAGATGGTCTCCATCACGCGCAGATGGGCGAACGAGCGGGTTCAATGGGGGCAGCCGATCGGCAAGCACGAAGCCGTCGCGCAGAAGATCGCGCGCATGACCGCGTACACCTTCGCCATGGAGGCGGTGGCCGAGCTGTCGGCGGCGCTCTACGAGAAGGGCGGGTACGACATCCGGCTCGAGGCGGCGATCGCCAAGCTCTTCAACACCGAAGCGGGTTGGAGAATCATCGACGACACGTTGCAGATCCGCGGCGGCCGAGGCTACGAGATGGCGGAGTCGCTCGCCCGGCGCGGCGAGCCCGCGATTCCGGTGGAGAGAGCGATGCGTGATTTCCGCATCAATCTCATCTTCGAGGGATCGTCGGAGATCATGCGCCTCTTCATCGCGCGTGAAGCAGTCGATCACCACTTCAAGCTCGCGTTCAACATCGTCAACCCCGAGTCGACCTTCAAAGAGAAGCTGTCGGCGATGGCGAACGCGACGCCCTTCTATCTGACGTGGTATCCGTCGCGCTGGCTCAACGCGGCCAGATTCAAGCGGTACGGCGAGTTCGGAAAACTCGCGCGTCACGTGCGCTACATCGAGAGGACGACGCGCCATCTCGGCCGCTCGATCTTCCACGCAATGGTCCGCTTTGGCCCGAAGCTCGAGCGGAAGCAAATGGTGCTGTTCAGAGCGGTCGACATCGGAGCGGAGCTATTCGCGATGTCGGCAGCGTGCGCAAGAGCGCAAATGCTGTCGAAACAGGGCAGGCCCGAAGCGCTAACCCTCGCCGACGCGTTCTGCATCGAGGCGCGCGACAGGATCAAGGTGCACTTCGATCATCTCTTCGGTCCGAACGATCCCGCCTTGTACAAGGTCGCAATGGAGGTGCTGCGCGGCGAGCACGCCTGGCTCGAGCAGGGAATCGTGTCGAGCGTCGCGCATTTGGACAAATCAAAACGGCGACCCAGTGGAAGTGGTGGCGCCGTTCTGGATACGGATCCGGTTACCGCGACAGTCGGCGCGACACAGTAGCCGTAGCCGCTACTGGCTTGGAGGCCAATCCGATCGCGAGTCCCTTATGCGCGGGGTCAGATTCTCGCGCGGTCGGTCGGTGAGGGTGTCCTCTTCGGCCGCACTCGCTTACACGCATCGAGCCTCCCGCGCAAACTACAACGGCGCGCGCGAGTCTCTTGCTACGCGAGGAGCGGCCTGCGAGGACACCCTCACCTCCCTCCCAATCGAGACCTGTTCGAAGCGGCGTCGCGGTCCCGACATGAAGACCCCGAATGCGCGCTCCTTCGGCTCGCACTCTTGTCGCGCAACGGGAGCGCCCACGTACTTCCGGCGCGCGAATGATGGATCGCGCGCGACTCAGCGCTGCTGTGATGCGCGAACGGGGAGTCGGAGGGGGTCCTCGTAGGTGGCGTCTCGCGTAGCAAGAGACCGGCTGGGTGCCCGCCAGCGAGCGCAAGCCGCTGGTGGGCTGACGGGCTCGACGCGTGTAAGCGAGTAGCCGCCGAAGAGGACCCCCTCCGACGGACCGGCGCAACAAACCAGAAGCTACAAAAGAGTTCCGCGAAGAATCAGCAGCGCGGTGTAGAAGTAAATGCTGAGACCGGTGACATCGACGAGCGTCGCGACGAACGGCGCAGATGCGCTGGCTGGATCGAAGCCGAGCTTCTGCAGCACGAATGGGAGCATCGAACCGGCCAAGGACCCGAACGTGACAACGCCCATCAGGGCTACTCCGATCGTGAGAGCGAGCAGATTCGGATGCGGGTACTGGCCGATTCCGAGATGCTGCCACAGCAGGATCCGCACGATGCCCATCAGCCCGAGTATGGCGCCGAGCACGAGTCCCGACGGCAGCTCGCGGAGCGCGATCCTCCACCAGTCGCGCAAGCGAATCTCGCCCAGTGCGAGCGAGCGGATGATGAGCGATGTCGCCTGCGAGCCCGAATTGCCACCGCTGCTGATGATGAGCGGAACGAAGAGGGCGAGCACCACGGCCTTCTCCAGCTCGCCCTGAAAGTGTCCCATCGCTGTCGTCGTCAGCATCTCGCTCAGAAAAAGCGCTGCGAGCCAGGGCGCGCGCTTGCCGATCATCGAGAAAAATCCCATCTGGGTGTACGGCTCGTCGAGCGCTTCCATTCCGCCGAACCGCTGCACGTCCTCGGTGTGCTCCTCGACAAGCGCGTCGATCACGTCGTCGACCGTGACCACTCCCTGAATCACGCCGTTGTCGTCGACAACGGGGACTGCGACCAGGTCGTATTCACGCGTCAGTCGCGCTACTTCTTCCCGGTCGGCCGTGACCGGAACAGTTTGCACTTCCTGCCACGCGATATCAGAGACCTTCCCGCCCTCGGGCGCCGCGAGCAGCTCGCGTAGCGACATCACGCCCTGCACGCGTCCCGCGGAATCGGTGGTGTAGATGGTGTTCATCGCTTCACGCCGCTCTGACCTCGCAATGCGGCGCACGGCGGCCAGCGCTTCCTCCACCGGTGTGTCCTGCGAGACCGAGACGAACTCCGTCGTCATCAGTCCGCCGGCGGAATCCGGCTCGTAGGCGAGGAGCTTCTGCGTCTCGGCGCGCTCCACCGCCGGAATCTCGGAAAGAATTTCCGCCGCGCTCTCCTGCTCGAGATCCTCGAGCGCATCGGCGCGGTCGTCGGGGGTCATCTCCGTGACGAGCTCGGCGGCCTGCCGCGCGCTCATCGTCTCGAGTACCTCGGTCCGGAGCTCCTCGTTCAGGTACTCGAGGACATCAGCGGCACGCTCGACCGGCAGGGCAGACAGGAAGGGAGCGACCATCTCGCGAGGCAGGGCCTCGGCGACGGTTGCCAGGTCGTTTGCGTGCAGCTCTTCGGTCTCGGCGGCGATCGCCTCCGGAGTCTCCTCGAGCATGACGAGGATGTCCGGCACGAGAAGAGCGGCTAACGGCCGCTCAACATCGTCATCGACCTTCGGGTTGTAAGGCGAGGTCTTCACGGCACGAGTGGAAGAGTGGGCCGGTCGATCCTGATGTCGGTCACTGTGTAACCCGCGACCGCGACGGCGTTGCGAATGTCCTCCGGTGTTACGGTGCCGTCGTGCTCGATTACCGCTTTGCCGATGGAGACATCAGCACGCTTGATCCCCTCAACTCCCGCGAGGGAGGTGAACACGGCGCGGACGCAATGCGCGCAGGTCATTCCGGAGATCGAGGCGGTTGTCTGCATCGGGCATAATATAGTAGCGGCGGCCTCCGGGACGCCCCACTGAATTGCCGTGATTGTTGATCGCACGAAACTGCAACTGAACGGGCTAGCCGCTGATAGAGGCACAGCTGAAAGCTATGAGCCTAACTACGTCGAGACGTCACCGGCGCGGGTCGGGGCACACGCAAATGCTTTTGCCGTCGCACCCCTAGTGACGTCCCGACGTTTGCACCTCACACCTCGTAGCTGCGCTTCTGTCAGCGGGCAGCCCGATCAGTTCTCAGTTGCAGTTAGTCGAGTCTGTTCGCCGGGCGTGGTACGGGGGGCACCTTCTTCCTCGAAACGAAAGTCTTCTCGAGCGCCGGAATGAATTTGTCGTACCTCGATCCCGGCTCCCATAGCACCCACCCGTCGTAGCCCGCGTCGTAAACACCGCGCTTCTGTTCCTCGATCTCGTGCGGGCCGTACTTCGGATTGCCGATGCTGAACGCCTGCAGCCACGGCCTCACGTGCTCCCCCTTGATGCCGAGCTTTTCGTCGCGCTCCCTTGCGCGCGAGATGGCGATGTGGATCACATCGTATGGCGCCGCATTGGGGTGATCGAGCTGGAAGGAACCGTGGGGATAGTGCGACGGGTAGACCATTGGCAGCACGACATCGACCGACTTCGAGATCGGCTCCCACCTCTGACCGACTTCGAGCGTCCCACCAACGGTGGTGACGAGGCCGAAGATGTCGGCGGTCGTGCGCACACCGAGCTTCGCGAACCGCTCGCGAGCCTCGGTCAGGAATTCACTGAGCACCTGCGGTTTGCTGCGCCCATTCTGCTCCGGAAAAACCTGTGGCGGGAGGCTTCTGTATGGCTCGGGGAAGCGGATGTAATCGAACTGGATCTCGCCGAACCCCATCTTGATCGCTTCCTCGGCGACGCGGAAGTTGTACTCCCAGATCGCGTTCGCGTACGGATTCACCCACGTCTGGCCCTTCTTGTCTCGCCACGCCGTGCCGTCCGACTTTCTGATCGTGTGGTCGGGATTATTGCGCGCGGTGACCGAGTCCTTGAACACGACGATGCGCGCAACTGGAAGAATTCCATGCGCGCGGATCGTATCGACGACCGCGGCGAGGTGCGCTGCTTTCACTTGCGTTCCGGCATTCTTCTTCAGAAGAGGATCGGCTGGGCTGAAGTTGAGGCCAAACTCATCCTTCACATCGATCACGAACGCGTTGATCTCGGTTGAGTCGGCGATCTCGAGCAGATGCTTCATGCGCTGCGGGTTGGCGGCAAAGCGATAGACGTAGAGCCCGCGAGCGGCCAGCGTCCCCTTGATGAGCGAGTCGAGCACCGGCGGCGTCGGGTGCGCAACGGTGTTCGCCTTGGTCGTGTCCGTCGTCGAGGCGACGCGTGGGACTGTGTCCGCACCGGTCAGGATGGCGCGATTCGACTCGTCCCTTTGCTGTGCGGGTGCTGCCTGCCGGTCCGGTGTTGCGCTCTTGGCCGACGCGTCGCGCACGCCGGAGCAGGCAAACGCCGACGCCGACGCCACCGCAACGAGCGCGAGGGTGATCTTCTGGAAATGCATTCTTCTGTGCGTATAGAGAGGACGGGACGGTGGAATCTAACAAGTCCGCCGACAAACGCTCCACCTGAATCCGGTATATTTCGCTCTGATGCGATACACTACAGCCGTCACTCTGGTCCTCGCTGGGGGCTGCGCGCTCCCGCCGCCACCTCCACCGACGGCGGAGTTTCTGGTCTCCGCTGGGGATCAGACCTTCTGGATCCGTAGCGACAACTCCGGTCTTCGCATCCGCGGATCACCGCTGATCCTGGCGCGCACCGGCGGCCGGTATTACGAGGTCTACGTCGGAGAGATCGACCGCTCATTTCCGCGAGCCCTCTTCAGCGGAGAGCGCGTCTTCCGGCGCGAGCTGGCGAGCGGCGACTCTGCCATGATCTACGACGATACGACCATCGTCCGGATGGCTGCCGACTATGGCCGGCTCCATCCGCGCGCACCCATCCTCGGCCCCGACGACGATCCCGAGAACGACATCGACGTAGCAGCGGTTGGAGAGACGGATATCCTCAACGTGCTCGGCCCGTACGTCGCGCTCGAGCACCGGCTGTCCATCGAGCGCGCCGACGAGCACGATCGAGACGACACCACCCGCACGGTGATCGATCTTCGAAATGGAAAACCGGTCGCACTCGACCGGATGCTTCGTGACTCGACGGTTCAGGAAGCGGCGGGGGAGGGCGGATTGTCCAATCGCCGCTGGAGACACGACGGCTACGATGTCATCTCCCACTACGACTCGGCGCACAAGGCAAACGCGCTGGCGATGAGAGATCACCGCGGCCGCGAGTGGAAGCTTGGAATGGTCGCTTCGAGCTTCGTCCAGATCTTCTGGCTCGACAAGCCCAAGGTGGATGCGCGGACGAGACACGCGCTGGCGCGGGCGTTCAACGACGCGACCGCGTACGGGGAGAGGATCCAGCAGGTGTCGCGGAAGAATCCGCAGCTGAAATCTCCGGTGAGGAGAGCGCCGGGACGGCAGACGTGACCCCCTCCAACGATGGTGCGCGGCCCGTACGCGAGACTCAGCACGAGACCGCGCAGCTCATGATGCCGCAGCACGCGAACGTGCTGGGCCACGTCTTCGGCGGTGTGGTGCTGTCGATGATGGACACCACCGCCGCCGTCTCGGCGATCCGCCACGCGCGACTCGCGTGCGTGACCGTCTCAGTCGATCGCGTGGATTTCCGCGAGCCGATCCACGTCGGCGATCTCATCATCATGAAGTCGAGCGTCAACTTCGTGGGCAGGACGTCGATGGAGATCGGAGTGCGGGTCGAGACGGAGAATCTGCTCACCGGTGTGAGGCGACACACCAACTCGTGCTACCTCACCTTCGTCGCCGTCGACCGGAACGGAAAGCCGGTGCCGGTGCCGCCTCTCAAGCCCGAGACGCCCGAGGAGATCCGGCGGTACAAGGC
>JALYKM010000087.1 GCA_030774785.1 Gemmatimonadota bacterium | reverse complement strand
GGCGTGCGCTGTTTCGCCAGGATGTCGATGACATCGTACGAGACGCACGTAGCGAGCGCGCTCAGAAGCGTTTCCGGCGGACTTTGCCCCGTTTCACCCTCGCCATCGATGCGGGCCCTCGGCCCATTTGGACGTCCAGCGTCGAAGCGATGCTCGCCTGCCCATCGGACGTGCACCCGGGACGGCGGTTTCGTGGTTTGCGGCGCGGCCGGTGCCGTCACTTCTCCGGCCCCTTTTCGATCGGAGCGCGAACCGCATTCCCCCACTCCGTCCAGCTGCCATCGTAATTCCTCACGCGATCGTAGCCGAGGAGGTAGGTGAGAACGAACCAGGTGTGGGAGGATCTCTCGCCAATGCGGCAGTACGCCACAATATCGTCGCCTTTCTTGAGACCCTTTTCCTGCTCGTAGATGGCGCGCAAAGAAGCCGCATCCTTGAAGCTTCCATCCGGATTCGCGGCGCGCGCCCAGGGAATGCTGCGCGCTCCCTTGATGTGGCCGCCGCGCAGGGTTCCTTCCTGCGGGTAGTCCGGCATGTGGGTGCGCTGCCCCGTGTATTCCTCAGGTGAGCGTACGTCGATTAAAGGTCTGCCCGCCGACGAGTGTTCGCCCACCTGCTGGAAGAAGGCGCGAATTTTTTCATCCGAACGCTTCGGCGCTTTGTAGCTGGTTTTTGCAAGGCGCGGGACTTCGGTGTTGAAGGGACGGCCTTCCTGCTCCCACTTGATGCGGCCGCCATCCAGCAGCTTCGCGTTCGTGAAGCCAAACAGCTGGAACACCCAGAAGGCATATGCCGCCCACCAGTTGTTCTTGTCGCCATAAAATATGACGGTCGTATTCTGGTCGATTCCTTTCTCGCGAAGAAGCTTCTCGAATTGCTCCGACGAGACGTAATCGCGAAGCACCTGATCATTGAGATCCTGATGCCAGTCCACCTTTTGTGCTCCCGGAATGTGTCCGGTGTCGTAGAGCAGGACGTCTTCGTCGCTCTCGATGATTCTGATGGTCGGGTCGTCAAGATGCTCTGCGAGCCAGTCCGTGCTAACGAGAAGTTCAGGGTGCACGTAACCCTTGCCGGCGATGCCAGGATCGACGGCCGATGCATTGGTTGTGATTGTCGCCCCCATGGTCCGCTCCTGAATAAGGAGAGCTTCTAGCATAATCAGGTGGAATTCACGGCGGTGCAAGTAGAAGCGCACTTAAGCATGTGTATCTTTGCCGAATGGGCGACAGGAAGCAGCCGCAGATGGAGCCGTACTCGCGTCACGTGCTCGTGTGCACGGGCAGCTTCTGCTCGCCCGATCGCCGCGGGCGCCAGCTTTATTCGCTCCTCGCCGAGCTCCTTCAGCGCGAAGATTTGCTCTTTGGTCCTCAACGCGTGAAGCGGGGTGAGACCCCGTGTCTTGGGGTGTGTAGCGATGGACCGATCGTCGTCGTGTATCCCGACGGAATCTGGTACGCGCGAGTGACCCCGACACTGTTGGAGCGCATCGTGGTAGAGCACCTCAAGCAGGGAAATCCGATTGATGAGGCTGTCTTTCACCGTCTGTAAACATTCGACGGCGGTGGCATGGCTAATGCCCTTTTATGGAACCCGATTAGGAGGTTCCAATGGCAGAGGAAAGAGAGCTCATCGAGCCAAATGAGGGCGACAAGAGATTTGTTCGCCGTGATGAAGAAGGGAAATTCAAGGAATCCGACGATGTCAACCGCTCGCTGAATCAGGATCAGAAGCGAGATGCACAGACCCAGTCGAAGCCAGGTCAGGGCGACAAAGGCGACAGAAGCAGCACTGGAAGCGGCGGCGGCTCGGTTGCCGGGAGCGGCACCAACCCGTAGTAGCTTCTGAGCGGCATCACGCGGGGCGGAGGCGACACGCTTTCCGCCCCGTTTCCATTTCCCGCACCCGCGAACAATCGCGGATTAGCGCTCAGTCCAGCCCTTGCCTTAACTTTCAGCGCACTCAGCATCAAACGCAGTGACACCACCCACACCATTCAATCCACGCAGACTCGCGCTCGGGGCTGCGAAAAAACTGATCTTCGACAACGAGGATCCGGAGACGGCGCTCGAACGCATCGCCGGTCTGACGTCGATCGAGAATCGTGGCACTTTGGGCCCGGAGAGCAAATCAATGTCACGCACGCGCACCACGATTCTGAACGACCTCGACGAGATGTACCGTGAAGCATTCGAGCGCGCGAAGGCAACCGGGGATCAGGCGCAGATGGCGACGCTCGATTTCGCGTATCGGCGCGAGCAGCTCTACTTCGAGATACTTCTCGACGTTCGCGACGCGCTCGAGCGTCGCTAGGTTGGCTGTCGAGCTCGCCCGGGACTCCGGGCTGTGAACAGTCTCTGGGGCTGGGTCGGTTTCAACATCGTCGTCCTCGCGATCCTCGCGCTGGACCTCGGCGTCCTCCATCGCAGAGCGGAAAAGGTCTCGCTCAAGGAAGCAGCGACGTGGAGCGCGGTGTGGGTCGCACTCTCGCTCTGCTTCGCGTTCGCGATCTACCGGACGATGGGCGAGGAGGCAGGTCTCGAGTTCCTCACCGGGTATTTGATCGAATACGCGCTTTCAGTCGACAATATCTTCGTATTTGTGCTGATCTTCTCCTACTTCAAAGTGCCGGAGAAGTACCAGCACCGTGTCCTCTTCTGGGGAATCATCGGCGCCCTGATCCTGCGCGGAGTGATGATCGTCGCGGGTTCCGCGCTGGTGAGCCGGTTTGCGTGGATACTCTACATTTTTGGCGCGTTTCTCCTCTTCACAGGACTCAAGATGGCGCTGCAGAAAGACTCCGCGGTCTACAACCCCGAGCGCGATCCGGTACTGCGCCTCGCGCGAAAGCTGCTACCGGTGACAGAGGATTATCGGGGCGACAAGTTTTTCGTGGAGGAGCCGGATAAAAAAAGCGGGGAGCCGCGCTACTTCGCGACTCCACTCTTCATCGTGCTTCTCATCGTCGACACGACGGACGTCATCTTCGCCACGGACTCCATCCCCGCGATTTTTGCCGTGACGCGCGATCCGTTCATTGTCTACACGTCGAACATCTGCGCCGTGCTCGGCTTGCGCGCGCTCTACTTCCTGCTCGCCAGCGTGGTCGACAAGTTCGTGTACCTGAAGCTCGGACTGTCGCTGGTCCTGATCTTCATCGGCAGCAAGATGCTGCTGGAGCCCTTCATCCACATTCCGATCGTCGGCTCGCTCGGCGTGGTCGGCGCAGTGCTCGGAGCCTCGGTCCTGGCTTCACTGAGATGGCCCCGCACAGGGCACTAAAGCGCCTCTTGGGGTTACCCTTAACGCTGCCGCCCCGTCCTTTCTTGTATTCGCCTTTCTATCCATACACATCAGGGATTTTCAGCATGAGATTATTTTCACGCCTGCTCAGCGTCTCGGCGCTCGTCGTCGCTCCCATTTCGTACGCTCACGCGCAGGATGCCGGGAAGAATCTCGCGCTCGATTTTCGCACGACGGTCGTGGTGCAGGGCAGGCCTGACACCGGGGTAATCACAGGACACGCGGTCGGTACCGCTGACAAGATGCGCGTCGATGTGAAGATGATTGGCTCCGGCGCGGCGGTAGGTATGCTCGCGTCTCAAGGCGAAGTCAGCATGATCGTAACGGACAGTGGCAAGACGATCACCTACCTCGATTCAAAGAAAGGACAGTACATGAGAGTGCAGCCGGCCGAGATGATCGCTCAGGCCCAGCAAATGGGGGGGATGAAGATGGACTTCTCCGGCACCGAGGCGAAGGTCGACAACCTTGGCGCGGGCCCGACGATCCTGGGCCACCCGACCTCGCACTACCGGATTGTCACCGGCATGACGATGAAGATCAGCGCGATGGGCCAGGAACAGACCGTCAAGATCGGCAGCACGACAGACACCTATTACGCCGCTGACATCAAGGCCGACCTCAATCCGTTCGCCAGCCTCAACGGTGGCGACATGGCGAACATGTTCGGCACCAACAGCAAGGAGTTCGCCGACAAGATCAAGGCTGCGCAGGCAAAGCTGCCCAAAGGCACTACGTTGCGCGCCGTGAGCTCCAGCACGCTCAGCTCGGCGGGAGAAACCAAGATCACCAACAGTCAGGCTGAAGTCACTTCGATCCAGTGGGTCGCGTTTGATCCCAAGACATTCGAGGTTCCGTCGACCTACACCGCGGTTCCGCTCCCGGGCATGGGCGGGTCCGCGGGTGGGTCGATTCCACCAAAGTAATCGGCGCCCCGCGCACAATTAAAAAGGTGGCTCATGTGAGCCACCTTTTTTTTGGTTCTTCGCGGGATTCCGGTGCAGCAGAGGTCGAATGAGGAAGTGCGGCCCCGGCGGCCAAGCGGGTTGATTCTCCCTGCTCTCTGCTTCCTGCTTTCTGTGACCCGTTGCCAGTTTCCCGGTTCCCGTTGCTCGATTGTCCCGATTGTCCCGATTGTCCCGATTGTCCGATTGCCAACTTTACGCTTTGCAAGATGCTGTACGGGTTGCTGAAAAGGGTCAAGCCGACGGGTAACGGGTAACGGGTAACGGGTAGCGGGTAGCGGGTAGCGGGTAGCGGACAGTTACTCCGGTTCCGATCCGGTGCGCGTCGCGGAGCCCGCAATGCTCGTTGCTTTCTTTCGACCGCCGCGCGTGGCTCGCTTGCGGGCGGTTGCACCCGGCGCTTCGGGGGGTGCTGCAGTCGCACCTGAATCACTCGCTTCGGCGGATACGTCTTTCCTGCCCGCGACCGTTTTCTTCGTCGGGCTCGCGCGCTTGCGCCCGCGGACCGGTTTCTTTCCGGTCGCTGCTGCCTTATCGCTCGATGCCGAGGCAGCGCTTTCCGTTGTAGCGGCGGGCGCTTCGGTTTGCGATGTGGCAGCGCTCGCCGGAGCGGCGGTGGCTGCGGTCACGACAGATCGTGTTCCAACGACTCCGACATTTAGAATGTTCGCCGGTGGCGCGCCCGGTCTTCCCATTGGACCGCGGCCGCCGCGGGTGGACATGCCCCTCGGCGCCGCTACGGTTGGCGGCGGCGCAGGCGTGTTCGCGCTTTCCGCAGCAGCAAGCTGCGCCGCGACCGCCGGAGCGCCGGCTGACGCTGCGACCTCGTAATCGTTGCCGCGCCGTCTCAGATCGACCACGTCGGCGTCGTGCGCGTCCTGGAGGATGCGCGTGAAGTTACGCTCGCTCAGGCTTTCGCTGTCGCGGCCGAGTAGTGCGCGAGCGGTGGAGCGCACGAGACTCGCGGCGGCGGCGGCATCGCCGCTGACGAGCGATTCGACGGCGCGGCGAACGAGATTGAACGCCTCCTCGCGTGTGAGGCGCAGTCCGGTCGATCCGATCTCAGCCGCGGCGGAAGCACGTGAGGCGGCCCTGGCCTGCGCTTGAACGGCTGGAGCAGCGCGGGCGGACGGGGTAGCGACTTCTGGAACTTTCGCGCCTGGCGCGGCCGCAGCATCCTGAGCCGGCTGATCGTCGGTCGCGGCGCGCTCGGGACGGGCTGCGCCACGGGGCACGCGATCGCGCCCGCGACCGCTGCGGCGGGGGCGCCGGGGTTCGCCATTCTCCGACACTTCAGCAACGGGAGCGCTCTGGCCGGGGGGCAATCCTCCACCGGAATGGGGAAGGTCCACTTCGTATTGTCCGTTCTCGAGTTTGGTGAGCGACAGGAGTCCTTTCTTCGCCGCCTCGGCAACGAACAGGGAGAACTTCGATTTCCCGACGTTCTTCTCGTCGAACGAGCTGTCCATCTGCTGCATCACCTGCTTCAGGCGGTCGGCGCGCATGACATCGCCGTTCCGTTTCATGCGCTGCACCGCTTCGGTGACCAGCTCCCACGGATCGAGCTTGACGACTTCCTCGTCGCCACTCTTGACCAGACCAGCGAGCGAATTGTAGCTGTAGTACTCGTCGCAGTTCATGACGAGGAGATCACTTGATGATTCTCGTATGCCGACACCGATGACGTACTTGCCGTATTCCTTGAGCTTGATGACGAGGCTCGAGAAGTCGGAGTCGCCGGAGAGGAGGATGAAGGTCCCGATCTCGGGGCGGACGAAGACGAGCTCGAGGGCGTCGATGGCGAGGCGGATGTCGGTGGCGTTCTTCTTCGCCGACCCATACGCCGGGGCCATGATCATGTCGATGGAAGATTCGGCGAGCGGAACGATGTACTGCGGATAACGCCGCCAGTCGGCGTAGGCCCGCTGCACTGAGACCTTTCCCTTGATGATGTCGGAGGCGAGAAGGTTCTTCAGCTCCGTCTGGAGATCGGAGCGGATTCCCATCGTAACGTTGTCGAAGTCGATGAGGAGCGCGGCGTTCGGTGCGTGGTGGATCGTGTGGCTGCCAACTGCGGGTTGCGATACTGCCTGGGGCCCTCGGTGTATCGGGGCGACGGGACGGCGCGGGGATGTGGGCGCGGTCCGCGGTGTGCGGAATGTCATTAAAGGTTGTCAGTAGTACGGGCTGCGATCCGCGCGTTCGCGCGGGGGAGTTTCGCCAGCCGGATGATCCCGCGGCATCGTGCCGCGGGGCACGCGTCTTCAGGTCCTGGCGGGGAAAGCCAGCCACCCTTGAGGCAGCCGCTCAATCCCCCGAATCCTCGAAGTCGCGTCCAGACAGGTAATTTATACCGTAATTGTGATGAAGCAACTCCGCTTCCGTACGCGACTGATCGTAATCCTGTCGCTGTTCGCGATTGTGCCGGCCGCGCTGCTCACCCTTTTCTGGAGCGGGACCGTGAGCACAGCCCTCCCCCTGGTGAGCGGGCGAGCGGCGTGGGAGAGCGTAGCAGCCTCGGGACAGCGCGCCATCGCCTCGGTGCGCACGGCCCCTCTTACCGCGGCACAGCGACATCTGGTAGACGAGCACGAGCGCGAGCTCCGAAGCTCACTCGAGCAGGCCCGGCGCTACAGCTTCCTCGCCGGGCGCTCGGTGCGACTGGTTGCCGCGGTTGGATTCCTGGCGCTGATCGTGTTCGGCATCGCTGCGTCGCGCGTCGCCGGTCACTTGAGCCGCCAACTCAGCCGTCCGCTGGACGAGCTTGTGAGCTGGACATCGTTGATCGGCGAAGGCGAGCAGCTCCCTCCGCCCGATCAGCGGCCGGCGAAGGGCGCACCGGAGTTCGCCACGCTCCGCACGAGGATGCGCGAAATGGCCACCGCGCTCGAAGCGGGACGTCGCCGCGCCGCGGAAACGGAGCGGCTGCGGGCCTACCGCGAAAGCGCGCGCCGCGTCGCACACGAGCTCAAGAACCCACTCACGCCCGTTCGCTTCGCGCTTGACCGGCTGCGGCGCCAGGCGCCGCCCGAGCTTCGTGAAACAGTCGAGGTGCTCGCCGTCGAATCGGAGCGGCTGGAGAGAATCGCGAAGAGCTTCTCGGCGTTCGGGCGGTTGCCTGAAGGACCCGCCGCCGAGATTGACATTGCAGATCTGGTACGGCATTCGGCGATTTCGTCGCTGCCGCCCGGCATCGAGCTCGTGACACGCATCGACGATAACCTTCCGTCAGTCACCGGTCACCACGACGCGTTGAGTGGCGCGCTGTCGAACGTCGTCCGCAACGCGGTCGATGCGTGCGACGCCAGAGGCACCATCACCGTCGAAGCCCATTCGATCCGAAATGGAAGTGGCGACGCCATCGAGATAACAGTCGCCGACGACGGCCGGGGAATCGATCCCGCGGAGCTGACCCGAATCTGGGATCCGTACGTCACGCACAAGCCGGGAGGGACCGGTCTCGGGCTGGCAATTGCGCGACAGGCGGTGCTGGCGCATGATGGAACCGTCGAAGCGACAAGCACGTTAGGAGAGGGCACGCGCATCCGGTTCGTTCTGCCCGTTGAACCCGCGTCAAAAGCAAGGAGTTGAACTGATGGAAGGTCCAGCCACGTCAACCGTATCATCCACGTCCGCCGCGAGCACCGACTGATGGGCCCCGAGATGATCGGACTCTTCGTCCCGCTTGGATTTTTCGCCATGGTCGTGGCCATTGTCGTCGGACGGCCGATGATCAAGTCGTACGCGGCGCGCATCGAGAACGAATCGAAGCGGCCGCAGATTCCTTCCGAGGTCATGTCGCGACTCGAGCGAATCGAGCAGGCGGTGGACGCGATAGCTGTGGAAGTCGAGAGAATTTCCGAAGGCCAGCGGTTCACGACAAAACTGTTGAGCGAAACCCGGGGCAACGCGCTCCCTGCCCCGCCCACTGACGCGCCGCCTGCCTGATCACGCGTGGCAACAGTTCTCATAGTTGATGACGAGCCCAATATTCGCCGGATGGTCGGCGCACTTCTCGCCGCCGAGGGTCATCAGGTAATCGACGCCGCCAGCGGCGCCGAGGGTGTCGCACGCGCGGAAGAGGACGATCCCGACGTGGTGCTCCTCGATCTCATGATGCCGGGCGAGATGGACGGCATGGTCGCGCTTCAACGTCTGAAGGAGCGGCACGCCGACCTGCCGGTGATCATGATGAGCGGCCGCGCGGGCCTCAGCGACGCCGTCACCGCCACCAAGCTCGGCGCGGTCAATTTCCTCGAGAAGCCGCTCACTCCCGAGGGCGTCCTGTTCGCGATCGGCTCAGCTCTCGAGCTGCGGCAGACCCGCCGCGTCGCCAGAGAGCTGCGCGAGGAGCTCGGCCTCGCCGGCGACATGGTAGGCGACAGCCCGCAAATGAAGCACATCGAGGATCTCATCGCGCGCGTTGCGGCGACCGATGCGCGCGTTCTCATCACCGGTGAATCAGGGACCGGCAAGGAGCTGGTGGCGAGCGCCATCCACGACGCCAGCACGCGCCGCGATCGTCCCTTCATACGCGTCAACTGCGCGGCGATACCGCGCGACCTCGTCGAGAGCGAGATGTTCGGACACGAGAAGGGGGCGTTCACCGGTGCAACGCAGACGCGTATCGGGCGCTTCGAGCTCGCTCATACCGGAACTCTCTTTCTCGACGAAATCGGCGATCTCAGCCTGGACGCGCAGGCGAAGCTCCTGCGCGCGATCGAAGCACGGGAGATCCACCGGGTCGGCGGGAATCACGCGGTGCGGGTGGAAGTGCGAATAATCGCCGCCACAAATCACGATCTCGCGCGGGCCGTCCAGGACGGAAAATTCCGGGAAGATCTGTTCTTTCGCCTCAATGTGATTCCCTTAGGCTTGCCTCCATTGCGGGAGCGCGAGGGCGACGTCCCACTGCTCGTGCGCCACTTCTCGCTCCTTCACTTCAAGCGCACAGGCCAGCTTCCCCCCGCATGGACTCCCGAGGCGCTACAGGAGATGCAGCGATACCCGTGGCCTGGAAACATTCGGGAGCTCGCCAACATCGTCGAGCGATTATCCATCATGCAACCTGGAGCCGACGTCACCGCGGCGCGGGTGCTGGACGTGCTTCGTCCGGCCGGCTCCGCCATGAATGCGTCTACCTCTCGCGCGTGGGGCCGAGCGGATCCCGATATCACGGATTTCAGCTATCCGGCGGCCGGCCAGGCGCCATCTGGCGCTTCGCTGGCAAAGGTTCTCGACGACTACGAGCGCCGCATGATCATCGCGGCAATAGACGCAGCGCGGGGCAACATCGCGGAGGCCGCGCGCCGGCTCCA
>JALYKM010000086.1 GCA_030774785.1 Gemmatimonadota bacterium | reverse complement strand
TTTCTCTTCAGGATTCTACACGTGGTGCCCCTCCGGCGGGTCAGCGACGAAGCCAGAAAGGCGAACGGCTCTCCAATCGATCGATCGCGAAACCGCGAAGCATTTCGCGAAATAATCGATCTACTCGCACAAAGCGGGGCAGTCCTCATTTTCCCGGAGGGCAAGAGTCACAATGAGCTTGGACTGGAGCCGCTCAAGACCGGATTGGCAAGGCTTGCACTGAAGGCTCGGGACGGAGGCGCAATCAAGGGGATCCGCATTCTCCCGTTAGGTCTGGTCTTCGAGGACAAGGGCACTCCCGGCACAGCTGTCGGCGCGAGGTTTGGAGAGACAATCGAGATGGATACATGGCCAGGCACAAATCACACAGCTCTTACAGAGGAGATTGCAGACCGCCTGCGTGCCGTGTCCGAAGAGGCTGGCCTCCCGCCGAAAGAATACAGCCCCCGCGAACAAAGCAAGGACTCCGTAAAGGAGCAGCTCATCGCTCTTGCTGCCTGGTGGGGACGTCTTACGCATCAGACGCCCGTGAGAATCGCGAGGAGTATGGCCGTGAGGCGCAGCACCAACGCTGACGAGCCGGCAATGCTGACGATCCTGTTCGGTATCGGCCTGGTGCTCCTTACTTACATCATCCATCTCACGATCGTGGGCGCTCTCGCTCACTCAATTTGGATTAGCTGTATCTATCTGATAGGACTGCTAGCAGGAGCCTACTGGGCTGCCTTCGAGCAACATCCTCGGCGCTATTAATCGTTAGAGCTTCGTCTCCAACCAATTCTTGCCCACTCCGAGGTCTACAACCAGCGGCACAGATAGCTGGGCCGCGTGCTCCATCTCGTATTTCACGAGCTCGCTCACCTGGTCGAGCTCATCAGGGATTACCTCGAACACCAACTCATCGTGAACCTGGAGGAGCATCTTGCTTCGCAGGTTCCGCGTCCGAAGAGCATCGTCGATTCGGATCATAGCAATTTTTATCAAATCAGCCGCGGATCCCTGAATCGGGGAATTTGCGGCGACTCTTTCACCAAATGCGCGAATGTTGAAATTCCGTTCGCGTAATTCAGGGATATATCGCCGCCGGCCAAATATCGTCTGCACGTATCCGTGCTCGCGGGCGAACGCCACCATGGAGTCGAGATAGTTGCGCACCCCTTGAAATCGCTCGAAGTAACGCGAGATGAACTCCTTTGCTTCAGCGTGTTCAATGCCGAGCTGGCGGGAGAGGGCATGTGCTCCCTGGCCGTAAATCGTGGCGAAATTGATCGTCTTGGCTCGACTGCGCATTGTGCTCGTCACTTCGTCCAGAGGAACTTCAAAAATCAGTGCTGCCGTCTGACGATGGATGTCACCGCCTGCCTGGAACGCTTCGACGAAGGCTGAATCACGAGACAGGTGCGCGAGGAGTCGGAGCTCAATCTGCGAATAATCAGCAGCTAGCAGCAGCCAACCTTCACGTGGAATGAAGCCTCGTCTGATGTCGCGGCCCAGCTGACGCCGAATCGGAATGTTCTGCAGATTGGGATCATTAGATGAAAGCCTGCCACTGCTAGCGACTGTTTGATTGAAAGAGGTGTGTAACCGGCCCGTTTTCGGGTTGACGAGCCGAGGAAGCGCGTCGAGGTAGGTGTTCTCGAGCTTGGACAACTCCCTGTACTCCATGAGCTTCGTCGGCAGCTCATGCCCTTCCTCCGCTAGCTCCATGAGAACAGCGGCATCGGTTGAGGGACCGGTGCTAGTTCGCTTGATGACAGGGAGATTCAGCTTCCCAAACAGTATGTCCCGAAGTTGTGGATTGGAGTTGATGTTGAATTCCACTCCCGCGACTTCGTAGATCTGCTTCTCCACTGCCTCTCGCTCTGCCTGAAAGCGTTGTTTCAGCGAGGAGAACAACGGCAGGTCGATCGCGATTCCAGTCCACTCCATCTCGGCTAGCACGTCGACAAGAGGTATTTCCACACCGTCGAAAAGTCTGGTGAGCTCGTAGGATTCAAGCTGCGGCTCAAATACCCTGCGCAGCCGCAACGCCATGTCGGCATCCTCACAGGCGTAGTCTCGCGCCGCCTGGACAGGACACTCGTCAAACGGGATTGCCGACCGGCCCTTCCCACACAGATCCATGTACGAGGTCATCGTGTGATCGAGAAACTCGAGTGCCAATACATCCAGGCCGTGCGAGCGCCGTCCGGGATCGAGCACATAGCTCGCGAGCATGGTGTCAAAGTCCAGCCCAGCGAGATTTACTCCTGCACTACGTAGCATCAGACGATCGTACTTAGAGTTCTGCGCGGTCTTTCGGATAGCCGGGTCTGCCAGAAGATCTCTGAGCAGTTGCATCTCGGGCGAGTCGAGCGGAGGGAGATTGCGAACACTGGTTGGCCTGTTCTCCCGTAGCATCCTGGCAGCAATGCTCAACGAGTCGCTGTTCGTCTTCTTTTTCCTTTCCGGCGTTTCCGAGAGGACCTCATCGCCTCCTCGAATCAGGCCCCGCTCTTCCGGTGCGTCAGTTGCTGAACGGTCTCCAGCTGCGTCGACCAGGAGCTCTCCCTGCTCGCCTTGTGGCAGCCTATGCTGGAACGGAAAGTAGTAGGCTTCACCATCAGCGACGGCAATCGCGATTGAAACGAGCGACGAGCGCAGCGGATCCACCAACTGAGGACTCTCAGGATGGATCAGTGTCTCGGTAGCTACTGATATCATTCCGGCTTCGCGCGCACGCCTGATGGCGTGCTCCATTGCCTCAAGGGTATCGACGGTTATGTAATCGACACTTTGTTGAGGCTTTTGCTCGACTGGCGCCTGTATAGCCGAGTCTTTCGCCAGCGAGTGGAATTCCAGCTCGATGAACAGATCCCGCAGCCGATGATGGTCTGGCTGCTTTATCCTGAGCGATTCAAGGTCGAACGGAACCGGTAAATCGTCACGGATTGTTACTAGTTCCTTCGACAGCCGGGCATTCTCTGCATGTTCGAGGAGCGCTTCACGAGGGCGTTTCTTCGTGATCTCCGCGACGTGTGACAGAATCGACTCGAGGTGCCCGTACTGTTTCACCAGCTCAGACGCTGTCTTGTCTCCAATGCCACGCACTCCCGGAATGTTGTCCGACGAATCACCAACCAGCGCCAGATAATCCGTGACGAATTCGGGGGCTACACCAAGACGCTCCTCCGCATTCTCGACACCCACCCAGTGCTCTTCGACATTGGCCGGTCCGCCTCGACCAGGATTCAGGAGCCAGACTCCCGGCTTGACCAGTTGCTGGAAATCCTTGTCGCCAGACACCACCACCACGTTCACCCCCGACTCGACACTTCTCGCCACCATGGTACCGATAACGTCGTCAGCTTCGAAGCCGGGCAGCGTTAAAATCGGGATACGGTAGGCATCCAGCATCTCGCAGATACGGTCCATGCCGCGATCAAAATCCGACTGGAGTTCTTCAGTCAGTTTCTCACGTGTGGCTTTATAGGCGGGATAACGCTCGTGCCGGAACGAAAGACCCGAATCATGCACCCAGCCGAGGTAGTCGGGTTGGTGTTTGGTGATCAGCCGTTGAAGAAAGTTTGCTATGCCCCAGCTTGCGGACGTGTTCTCCCCCTTGCTCGTGGTGAGCGGGCGGGAGATCAGCGCGAAAAAGGCGCGGTAAATGAGCGCATAGCCGTCGACGAGAAATAGCCGCGGACTTTCTGGACCATTCATGAAGTGAATATAAAACGCCTTCGTCCCCAGAGGGCACGAAGGCGTCCTGTAGTTTCTGAGATATGATAACGACTACACGAGCTTGCTCTTACCGTTCCCGACGAGCGTTAAGCGAAAGAAATTCGGTCTCACTCGGCCTCGTCAGTCTCCATCTGCCCGTTTCCTCATAGAATACGAGCTGTGAATTGTAGCGACGGTACTGCCAGATCTGGAGACGAGTGTTGGATCCTATTTGCGTGACCGACATCTGAGCATTGACGTTTCGCTCAAGTATCTGATCCGGCTCTCCGAGCGCGACGAAGACCTTTCCCCGGTCTGAGAGCCACCCCGGGTTACGATCCATTCTGAACTCCGAATTCGCCTGCAGGATCCGGTTGAAATAGGACTGCATCTCCTCATTGGTATTGGTTTCCGGTATCAGATCGGTTGCACGCAGAAACTCCGCCCATACTGTCGCACGCCTCTCGAGGGGGGCTGTCCGCAGCGCGCTGATACGGGAAGGACTCGCGAAGAAGCGCAAATAGCTGAGCATATCCTCGAACGACATGAGAGGAATGTCTTCCCCAAAACTCACGAACAGCGGAGCTTTCGCGCTGTCAGGCGAGTCCCGTCGAAAAAAGAATACCTGCGCGATTCCAACACCGACTGTGGATATCGGCACGTTTACGATTCCACTGAACAAACTGCCCTTGCGCGCCAGCATCGATGAGTCGCGCCATAACTGAGCTCCTTTCTCGTTACGGACGACAAAATCCACAGGAAGGCGGGTTCCCTGGCCGTACGCCTCAACGTAGATCGCGACGGTACTGTCGCGACCGAAGACGGCGCTCGATCGCGGACTCGCGAGAAGCCGCGGCGCGGAGTCGAGGACAGATCTCCCCGAAGCCTCGTAGACTAGAAGTGGAGTAGAGAACCGACCCGTCCTCAATGAAGGAACACTGACCGTCGCCTGTTGAGTGGCGTTACGTGAGCCTCCGACGTCACGAACCGTCGCCGAAAGAGTGTAGACCCCCGGGAGAACGCGGAAATAGTGCTGGAAGATCACGCTTTCATCGGTCCGATTTATTTCCCGGAACGAACCAACCCGCACTATCTCCATCGCGTTGACGCTTGCTACCTCTGCATCTCCGCGATTCATAGTGAGCTTCACCTCGTACGGAGCACGGTAGCGGTCACCCTCCCGGGTGAATGTGAGGGCCCGATTGGGAACCGAAATACTGGCAAGAACGAGTGTCGTGTCCGGATATGCGCTTGCGAACGAAGATATCTTCCCGACAAATGCGAGTGGATTGGGCGCGGCCAGCAGCCCGATCCGCCGATAGAGTTCACTCACATCTGACGCCGCAGCACCTTCAGCTTGAAGAACGCGCAAGTTCGGCTCGGGAGTCGGGCGCGAGGCGGTCGAACTGCAGGCACCGACGAGAATGGAGCTCAGAGCGAGGAGTCCCAGAGATTGCTTGGCGAGTCTCAGAGATTGCTTGGCGGAAATCGACATGAGTGGTTGATACCCTATCCGGTCTTACCAGTTTCTATTAGCTTCGCGGCGTGTCCCGAGAGCAGATGGTCGGCACTTCTGTAGCTGGCTATACCATTCAGAAAGAGGTAGGTGAGGGCGGAACATCCGCCGTCTACCTGGCCGAGCATCCCAATCATGGCACCGTAGCACTCAAAGTGCTACGGGAAAAGCTGCGCCGGGACAAGACGGCAGTAGCCCGCTTCGTCCGTGAAGCAAAGTACGGCGCCAGGGTGAGGCATCCAAACGTCGTCGAGACGATTGAAATAGGACAAGCCGCGAACGGCCTCCACTTTCTCGCCATCGAGTGGGCCGAAGGCGAAATCCTGGAAAGGTATGCCAAGCAGTACGCGCCTTTACCGAGGGATGAAGTTGCCACAATCGTCTCTCAGATAGCAGCCGGGGTTCAGGCAGCACACGATGCGGGCATTGTGCATCGCGACTTGAAGCCTGAAAACGTGATGTACGATCCCAAAGCCAGACGTGTAAAGCTACTCGATTTCGGAATTGCAACTGATACACAAGCTTCAAGTGACGAACGCCTGACTCGCGCCGGGTTCTTTGTCGGCACCCTTATGTACATCGCTCCTGAAGCTTTGTCAGGTGAGATTGTTACAGCGGCAGCTGACCAGTACAGTCTTGCTACGATCGCGTATTTTCTGCTGACGCGTTGTCTGCCGTACACCGCGAAAGCTCCACGCGAAATGTTCACTCAGCTTCTCACCCTGCCTCCGATTCCACTCAAGGATGCGGGAGAAGGAGAGTTCAACTTCGCACTGGCCCTCGACACCGTTGTAATGCGCGCTCTTTCCCGGGCACCTGCCAATCGCTATCCCAGCGTCATTGCTTTTGCGGATGCGTTTGCGGAAGCAACGAGCGTAGCACCGGAGCAGCCGAAAATTTTGGACAGGTTCAAAGGCCTACTTAGACGCAGCCGATAAATCGGCAGGATCGACTGGAAGCCATAGAGTAAACGTCGAGCCTCTCCCTGGCTCACTCTCCAGCTCGACCATCCCGCCGATGAGCCCCGCCAGCCGGCGAGAAATCGCGAGTCCCAATCCTGTACCGCGCTCTGCTGAGTTTCCGCGCGATCCTGCGTCGACCTGTTCGAACTCCTCGAAGATCCGGCTCTGGTCAACCGTGTGAATACCAATGCCTGTATCGACCACTTGAATCCCTATCCATGGATTCGTCGGATAGGATGTGCGATCCGTTGAAGGAGGCCCGCTGTCAGGGAGAGAATCGACGAGGCGTGTACGGATTACGATTCCGCCTTCGTTCGTGTATTTGACGGCGTTCCCCAGAAGATTCACGAGAATCTGGCGCAAGTGGGTAGGATCAGTTCGGATACGCGGTAGAGCCGCACCCATGACGAGGGACAGACTGAGTCCCTTCTCGCTCACCAGCGACTCTATCTCGCTCGCGACATCAAGAACGAATGGACGCAGATCGATTTTCTCGGTGTGAATCTCGAGTCGGCCAGCAGCCATCTTGGCGAGATCCAGAACCTGATCAACCAGGTGGCGAAGATGATTGGCCGAGGCCTCAATGCGCTCCACCGGTTTTACCTGCCGAGGAGCCAGCTCTCCATATACGCCTTCACGAAGCAGGTCGACAAATCCAACGATCGCATTCAACGGAGTCCGGAGCTCGTGAGAGACATTCGCCAGGAACTCGCTCTTCATACGGTTGACACGCAATAGCTCCGAGGAAAGCCGTTCCAGCTCCTTTGATCGCTCTACGAGGCTGCGAGCCTGACGGCGTTCGTGACGTAGTACCAGAGCAAGACCGAGCACGGTTGCGAGCGATACAATCCACCCGACAACACCAGTCCAGTGGTCGAAGCCGATCTGCGAAAGGGCATGCATTGACTCCAATCATAAGAATCCATAACCTCTCGCACCATGACTGATCACTCGACGCTCATCACGCTCCTCGCTGAACGCTCTGCCAAACGCGGTCAGTTCACACTTGCTTCAGGAACGCAGTCGACGTTCTACATCGATGCACGGCTGACGACGATGAGTCCGGAGGGCCTATCGATCATCGGCCCCCTTGCTCTCTCTGCACTTCAGCAGACGGGTTGGAGAGTCGACGCCGTTGGCGGTCTGACATTAGGCGCCGATCCAATCTCTTACGCGATCAGCTACGCCAGTGCACACTCTGATCGTCCCCTTAGAGCATTCACCGTGCGGAAGGAGGCGAAGGCTCACGGAACCAGCAAGCTGCTCGAAGGTCCTTTCAGGCAGGGTGATCGAGTGGCCGTGATCGAAGATGTCATAACCACCGGCGGATCCGCCCTTTGGGCTATTGACGCCGTACGTGCGGCAGCCGGTGTTGTCGTCGGAGTTCTCGCATTGGTTGACCGCGAAGAGGGAGGCCGACAAGCAATTGAAAAAGCTGGCCTCCCCGTTGTAACACTGGTGACAGCGAGTCAGATCATCAGCGCTCTCCAGAGCTAATTCGCTCCCCAGGCTGAGGTTTTGGCATCCAGCCTGGATATGCAGCCGAGGGCCGAAACGTGGACAGCACATCGATGTAGGGAAGAACAAGCTCTGTTCTGAAGAACTGGAGCATTCCCTGTCCGTCGTAGGTGCTCCTGAACCTCACTGGCGACATCTTCATCACTGTTCGTACGTGCCGGCCGAAGCTTTGGGGAGATGAATAGTCCAGATGGTTCGCGACACGGGCAACAGATAGCCCCGGATTCTCGAAGAGACGAGCTGCACGTATGAGCCTGGCGAGCGACAAATAGCGCTTCGGTGCCGGCAGCTTTGCCCGGAAGAAACGGCTCATCAATGTACTGGGCAAAATGTTCAGGTGACGCGCAAGTTGGCGAACTGTTGAGATCTTCGGTGATGGATCAAAGAGCAGCTCGAAAAACCGCCAGCAATCCTTCGACACGCCCGGCAGATCGAGGGTGATTTGTGCGAGAGCGGAACGCAGCAGATCGTTGGAACCCTGCGATGCAAGAAGATTTCTCAGCGTTTGCCACCCGGCTGGCAACCTTGCATCCACGAGCGTCCGAATGCCAAGCTGCCCAAGGGCGAGCGTCACGTGAGGTGTAGAGCTCTGCGTTTCCGTCAACAATGCCACAGTCGGAATTCTCGGAAATTCCCTCACCATAGCAGCTACCCGACTGGAACTCTGGGAACCGTAGCGCGTGACCGATATGAGGACCAAGCTGACTTTCTGCTGTCTGAGATCCAACAGGACTTCATCCAGGGATTCTCTGTGAAGTGCATCACATAATCCTTGAGCTGCTGCATCCACTCGGGAGCGCTCTAGCGGAGTGAGGATGGTCGACACAGGTGTACGCTGCTGACTGCGCTTCGAGTCTGACGGCATGATATCCTCACGATGTTAAAGGTGAAAACCCGCTATGGTTCGGAAGGATACGAGGTCGCGTCAGATGGTCGTCACGCAGCCCGACACGACGGGACGAAAGCACACCCGATTCGTCAGATCGTTATATTTCAGGAGAGCAATCGGTCGGACGATCGCGCATTGGTATCTACATGATACCTATTCGAGGAAAGTCCGGGCTCCAGTGGACAGGCCGCCAGGTAACACCTGGGCACGGACAGCGAGAGCCATCCGTGACGGAAAGTGCCACAGAAAAAAGACCGCCATCTTCGGGTGGCAAGGGTGAAACGGTGGAGTAAGAGCCCACCGCGCTCGTGGCAACACGAGCGGCACGGCAAACCCCGGCTGGAGCAAGGCCAAATATGCGGCGAGAGGCGTCCACCTCGATCAAGACACCGCGGGTAGGCTGCTAGAGAGCATGGGCGACCATGCTCGTAGAGAAATGATCGTCCGGACTACGCAAGTAGCCCGACAGAACCCGGCTTATAGACCGATTGCCGACAACATGACAACCTCCGACGATATCTCATCGGAGGTTGTTTGTTTTCACTAGTAACCAGTTGCCAGGAAAAAACGTGGACATTCTACACGGAAGAACAGGCTGGACAATTCTCCTTTATTTCCTGATCGGCTGCGGTAGCACACGAATTCCACCATTGCCTCCGCCAATACCGTCGCTACCGCCTGCTACGGTAGCTGCTCCTCCTTCCACCAATTCCTGGATATTCGATTACGCGCTTGGCGTTATGCAGTATCAGATTTCACGAAGCGCGGTCATCGAGAGTCAGTCGGACTCAGGCAGCAACCGTGAAATCACGACAAACACTACTCACGAGCTTGTCACGCTCACATCAGCCGGAGACAGTGGAATTGGCTTCACGGCAGTCGTCGACACGTTTTCAAGCACTACTCAGGGGCTAATTGGACCCCTGCAGCCGGCCCAGGTCCCAGTACAACTCTCCGGAATATTTGCCGCCAATAACCTTGCAGTCACAAGCGATAGCAACCCTGACAGATGCAACCCGACTGGCTCGGTCATACTCTCAGATCTCCACAATCTGCTGACACAGTTTCCAGCTCAGCTTACTCAAGGATTGATCTGGCACGATTCGGTGAATACAACTGGGTGCCAGGCTGCCATCCCGACGATCTCACATACGATCAGATCGTATGTCGTTTCAGGTGAGGCTATCTATGAAGGCCGACGGGTGCTTCTGGTTCAGCGATCTGACACTATTCAGAGCCATGGAGAAGGAGCTCAACAACAACACTCGCTGAAACTCGACGCCAATGGTACCGGAAACGCGGTTTACTACCTCGACACAAAGGACGGCCGCGTAGTCCGTCTCACCGCTGAACAGGCATTGAACCTGACCATTACTACGTCAAGCAAGGCGCACCGGTTCAAGCAGATCTCTAGGCAGGATTTCAAGCTTACGCCTTAGTCAACAAGCTTAGTCGACAAGACGCAGCGGCATGACCAGACACATATACGATGCCGGATCTTTCCAGCCTTCCGGTTCTATCGTCGCCGCTCGTTCAGGTGCCTTAAATGTCATCCGAACTTCGTCAGTAGGGATGTAGCGCAGAATCTCAAGGAGATAGCTTGCGTTGAACCCGATATCGAGCTGATCGCCCGTATAACGAATAGGAAGTTCATCCTGGGCTTCACCAAGGTCCGGTGTCTGCACACTGAACTTGAGCATACCACTGTTGAACGACAGCCGGATCCGATGCGTCTGGTCCGAGGCAATGACCGACATTCGCTTCAGCGCACTCGCCAAGGCAACCTTGTCAGCAACAGCAATCCGATCGTTATCCTTTGGGATAACCTGCTCGTAGTTCGGGTATGGACCTTCGATAAGGCGAGTGAAGACCGCAGTGAAGGGCGATCTGAACCCGATATGGTTATCACCTCGGGCAATTTCAAGCTCTTCCTCGGCAGGGAAAAGCCGGCGCACCTGCTCCAGTGCCTTCGGTGGAACGATTAGATCACTCGCCGGCGCACTCTCTGAGCTGATAGGCACATCCATCTTCGCCAGGCGATGACCATTCGTCGCAACCATTCGCATTCTATCCGGCCGGAGCTCCCACAAGACACCATTCAGAATAGGTCGGCTTTCTTCAGCAGATACGGCAAAAGATGTGTGCGAGATCAGCTGCTGCAGATCACCTGACCGGATCCGCCAACTCTCGTTAAAGCGGACTGATGGAAAAGTCGGAAACTCATCCCGCGGTAGTCCTAAGAGCTTGAACCGCGAGCGCCCACACTCGAGCGTAATACGCTGTTCTCCTACAGCACTAATCTTCACCGGGGCTGGCGGCAATTCCCGAGCAATCTCACTCAGCTTTTTCGCCGGAACTGTTACTGCCCCCACTACATCGACATCAGCCATTACTTCCGTACTAACAGCAATATCCAGATCAGTACCCGACAGTTTGATCCCTTTATCAGTGGTCTCGAGAAGTATATTCGCCAGGACCGGAAGCGTGGTCTTAGCGGGAATGCTCGCAGCCACGGCTGCCAATCCTTCCTGAAGCTTTTCGCGAGAGATTGTAAACCGCATTCCCTTCCGCCTGTGGAGTTCAGGTGAGCTACTGATAAGAGTCTTTAAAGAGATCCAGACTAGTAGCCGTAGTAGGTGGTGTGGAGCTGTTCGTAAGTGGGTCTAACTTATGAAAGGAGCAGAATTTCCGCTATGCTGGATGATGGTAATTGGATGTTGGTAAAGTCGTGAGGAAGTGATGTCCAACATCAGTTTTATGAAACTGTAATCCTTTCCACACGTGACGTTGGACGAAAGTTGAAGATTTCCAACATTCCGCGGATACGGTTAATGCGGGCCTTGAGCTGGAGGTCTGTAGTGATTGCTTCTTGGACCTTTTCCAGGCTGTGAATGACAGTGGAGTGATCTCGTCCTCCAAAGGCATTTCCAATCTCTACAAGCTGGGTGGCTAACAGCTCACGTGTGAGATACATCGCGATCTGGCGTGGAGTCGTGAGGTTCTTTGTTCTTGTCTTGGAGCGGAGACCATCTACAGTTACTCCCCATTCCTTGGCCACTGCTTGCTGGATGGTAAGGATTGTCAAGGTAGTACTACTGTCTGGTTCGAGACCTTCAATTGCCCGCAACTTATCACGGAGTGCTTCGCGAGCAACTTCGACAGTAATATCCTTGTGCTTGAGGGATGCGTAGGCGAGAAGCTTTATGATGGACCCCTCGAGCTCGCGAACATTCGACCGAACATGTTCAGCAATGAAGTGGATGACATCATCCGGGATAGTCATCTCAAGACGGTCAAGCTGTGCTTTCTGCTTGAGGATTGCGACCCGGTGCTCGAAGTCAGGTAATCCAATATCGGCAACCATTCCCCACTGAAATCGGCTGACGAGCCTGGCTTCCAAGCCTGCAATTTCCGAGGGTGGACGATCACTGGTAAGCACGATCTGACGGCCTGCCTCGTACAGTGCATTGAAGGTGTGAAAGAACTCTTCCTGTGTTGCCTCTTTTCGCCCTTTCAGAAAGTGTACGTCGTCAATGAGCAGTAGATCTGTTTCGCGGTAACGGCGCCGGAACTCGGATCCGGTGCGGTCAAGAATTGAACTGATGAGTTCGTTCATGAACTGCTCGGTCCCTACATATGTGATACGAGTGCTTGGATTACGTTGCAGCGTCTCGTGCGCGACTGCCTGCATGAGGTGTGTCTTGCCGAGGCCAGTATCGCCGTAGATGAAGAGAGGGTTGTAAACCTTTCCCGGGGCCTGACTTACAGCATGTGCAGCAGCTGCAGCTAGCTCATTGGACTTGCCGATGACGAAAAGGTCAAACGTGTACCGCTCACTTAGTGGCGGAGAGCTGGTGCCATTCTGAGGCTGTAGTGCCCTTGTCGATGTTGGAGGTGGAGCCACGAAGAAATCCATCTGCGAACGTTTCTTTCGTTCCTCATGGACGCGGAATGCTACGTTGAGTGGATGACCGAGAACTATTGGAGCATAGCTGGACAGTAATTCTGCATGCTTTGAGTCGTTCCAGTCTGCCGTGAACTGATCTGGTGCTCCTACAAAGATGGTACTGCCTTCGATTGAGAGAGCTTCAGTAGGCTCGAGCCAGGCTTGGAAGGTTTGATCAGGGAGCTCTTGGCGGGCGCGATCCAAGAGGCGTTTCCATACTTCAGCGGGGCTGATCGACATGACGCGCTACCCTAGCCCATTTATGTGGAAAAGTCAAACCAGACCGATGTGAACTCCTTCAGCTGACTTGATCTATCTTCAATGCTGGAATAGTTTTACCGGCTCTGCATAGCATTTGATCTTCTTGGTTTCCGGAGCATTGTAATGGGTAAGCCCACCTACCGTCCCCGCAACAAGCGCCGCATCCGTACACACGGCTTTAGGTTACGTATGGCTACTAAATGGGGACGTGAAGTTCTTAGCCGCCGCCGCAAGAAAGGACGCAAACGGCTCACCGTCCAGCTGCCGACGAAATACGCTGGCGCGTAAGTCCCTCGGCTTTCCTCACGCCTCCCGGCTGACGAGAGAGGCTGATCTTGAGTTGGTAAGGCGTACAGGGAAGCGGATGCAAACCGAGCGTCTCGATGCTCGAGCATCTGCTTCCCTGTTGCTTCATCCACGGGTCGGGGTAGTCGTTCCGAAGTACCGACGAAATATCGTCGACCGGAACCGCACGAAACGGCGGCTGCGTGAGCTGGCAAGAATGAGAATACTGCCGATTGTTGGAAGGATCGACATTCTGCTTCGTGCAAAACCTGAAGCGTACCACGCGAGCTTTGACCAACTTGCAGCGGAAGTCGATGCAATTAGCCGGTGGGCTGCAGGAATCGTGTCGCATTAGGCTATGCGAACGATATTTATGCTTCTGATTCGCGGCTATCAACTGGTGATATCGCCACTGTTTCCGGCGAGTTGCCGCTACTATCCAACGTGTTCGGCCTACGCGCTCGAAGCCCTCGAACGCTATGGGGTGCTCAAAGGGGGTCGGCTTACGGTCAGCCGGATCCTCCGTTGTCACCCCTTTCGGCCGGGCGGTTACGATCCGGTCCCCTGAATGGATAAGCGCTTTTTTCTAGCTCTGTTTCTTTCGCTCATCGTTATAGCGGTTTCTCAGCTGCTATTTCCGCCACCAAAGCCGGCAACCCCTGTCAAGGGTGTGGCAGTAGAGGACTCGAGCTTTACGACTCGAGGTGCTGCGTCATCTACACAACCGTCAGTGAGACAGACGCAATCGCCAGTCACTGTTCCTTTACAACCTCGGGTAGGCACCACGGTTCCCGGCACTGGGACGTCAGGGACCGCAGAGACCACAGCGGTCAGCACACCGAAAGCGATTTATAAGTTCAGTAATATTGGCGCAGCACCGGTGTCGGTCGTAGTGCGTGACTACAAGAACCAATCACCTTCTGGCGGCCTTGTCGATCTAGCTGTTGCCGGGTCTCCTCTTCTCGCTTATCGGCTGGTCACACCAACCGACACGGCTGATCTCTCGCAGGTGCCTTTCTCTTTGTCGCGAGCAAGAAACGCGGAAGGGGATGAGATCCTCATCTACAGAGCTTCAGTGAAGGACGTGCGTGTCTCAATCGCATATTCGATTCCCAGTGATAGCGGTGCGAGCTACGCGGTTCACGTCGATGGGCAGCTGGAGGGAGTGGAGGGACAGGCGTATCTGGTTACAGAGCTCCCGAAGACAATGCAACCGACCGAGGCTGACACGGTTGGAGATCATCACAGCCTGGCTTATAGCTTCAAGCCACAGCGCGACCGTGCGGGGAGCGTGCTTTTCGGCGGACTCGATCCTGGTGAGAAAACTCTCGAAGCCGGGCCGCTCAACTGGGTAGCCATCAAGAACAAATACTTCGTGTTCGGAATTCTGGCACTGCCCAATGGAACGCCATTCAGCGAGGTAATGCTGACAGGTGGGCCGCGGACATCCAAGATCGCCACGACTGCTTCGGCGAGTGTCGTACAGGCTATTAAAAGCAACGCATTTTCATTTGATATTTACGCGGGTCCACAGGAATCGCAGCGACTCATGCAAATGGGCCGTGACTTCGATCATGTGAATCCGTATGGATGGCGCTTCCTGCAGGGCGTTGTCCATCCAATTGCCTCAAAGGTCATCCAGGCCCTTCTCTGGATGCACAACCGGCTCAACCTCAGTTACGGATGGGTACTGGTCATTCTTGGGATTCTCGTTCGGCTGGCGCTCTGGCCCCTCAATCAGAGTACCATGCGCTCGAGTCTGAGGATGCAGGAGCTTCAGCCGAAGCTGGCAGCTGCTCAGAAAAAGTATAAAGATCCTGTGCAGCAGCGTGAAGCGATCATGAAGGTCTATCATGACGCAGGGGTGAGTCCTTTCGCAGGGCTGACCGGATGTCTTCCGGCGCTGCTCCCCATGCCGATCCTGTTCGCGCTGTTTTTCGTCTTCCAGAATACGATCGAATTTCGGGGTGTGCCGTTCGGGTGGCTGCACGACATCTCGGTAAAGGACCCGTACTACGTCCTCCCCCTGCTAATGGGAGCTTCCATGTACGTGCTATCCTGGATTGGAATGCGTAATGCTCCTCCGAACCCCCAGGCGAAGATGATGGGGTACATGTTTCCGGTGATGATGACGGTGGTCCTCTTGAACATGGCTTCGGGCCTCAACCTCTATTACACAGCGCAGAACATCGCGGCGCTTCCACAGCAGTGGCTACTGGCGCGGGAGCGCGCAAGACGGCGTCCGGCAGGGTAGGGGGAGCGATGCTGCGTGTCACTTATATTGGTCACGCAACGCTACTAATCGAGATCGGTGGGAAGCGCTTTCTTACCGATCCGAACTTCGATCCGGCCCTCGGAAAATTTCTCCCACGTGTCAGTGCTCCCGGGATAGCGCTCGAAGCGCTGCCCAAACTGGATGCGATACTGCTGACACATGCTCACGCCGATCACCTCTCCTTCGATTCTCTGGATGCGCTTCCGGACGACATTCCGCTGTTCGCGCCGCCCGCCATCGCCAAATGGCTCGGCAAACAAGGCTACCGCCACCCAGTTCCGGTTGCGCCAGGCAATCTGGCCGATGTGGATGGGGTAAAGATTCATGCAGCCTCGGCGATGCATAAGGGGAATCGATATGGAGTAGACCGCTGGAGAAGTGCTGCGAATATGTATCTTATTGAGACTAAGCAAACCTCCTGCTTCTTTGCGGGCGATACGGCGCTCACTCCCGACACCACACACCTCGTAGAGAATCACCTCGGTCTCAAGGGACGGAGTCTCGACCTGGCCTTGCTTCCCATCGGACATGCACCGTGGTGGAAGCCAGGTTTTCGCAAAGGGCATCTGACCAGTACCGATGCGCTGACTCTCTTCGAGAGACTTAAAGCCAGGTACTTCATCCCGTATCATTGGGGAACCTTCAATCACGTCACGTCGACTGCTTTCGATGCGATCGACCGGCTCAGGGCAACTCTCCAGAACCATCCACTCCACCCCGCTGTAAAGATCCTGGAGCCCGGCACGTCATTCGAGCTGCCAACAGTGAGCTCGTGATGGTCACGGACAGGGGTGTTGCGCAGCTCGCGGACACGATCGTGGCTGTAGCAACACCAAATGGGCGTGGCGCGCTCGCCCTGATCAGACTGAGTGGTCCGGATGCCTTGGTGATTGCAGGAAAGCATGTACGCCCCTCGCTGTCACAGCCCCGCGTCGCGCAACTCTGCAGCGTGTATGATGGCGACGAAGTCCTCGATCAGGCGCTTGTAACTCATTTCCCGGGTCCCAACTCCTTCACTGGCGACGATACGGTTGAGTTCTCGACGCACGGCGGCTACCTGGTTCCAAGCTCCATAGTTGCCGCGCTGATCTCTTCCGGTGCGAGGCAGGCGCTGCCTGGGGAATTCACGCGGAGAGCAGTGCTCAACAGCAAGCTGGATATCCTTCAGGCCGAAGCCATTGGTGATCTGATCGATGCGCGCTCGCAAATGATGCAGCGCACGGCTCTCGGGCAGCTCGACGGAGGACTATCCCGTCGGTTGATGCTGCTGAGGGAGAGCCTCATTGAGCTTGAGGCGCTAATCGTCTATGACATCGACTTTCCGGAAGAAGATGATGGACCCGTTCCACGTGAAAAAATCGAAAAATCCGCGACGGAAATTGTGAAATCACTGGAAGCCCTCCTTGCTACAGCTCCAGCCGGTGAGCTCATTCGGGAAGGCGCTGTCGTGGTGATCGCGGGTCCGCCAAACAGCGGTAAGTCCTCACTCTTCAACGCGCTGCTTGGAAGATCCAGGGCGATAGTCACGGAAATACCTGGTACGACGCGTGATGCGCTCGAAGCGGTGATCGATACCGGAAAATGGCCTCTGCGACTCGTCGATACTGCCGGGCTTCGAGAGACTGATGATCGAATCGAGCGCCTGGGGATAGAGGTGAGTGAGCGCTATCTCGCTGATGCACATGTGATTCTTGCCTGTGCCGAAACCGCTGAAGGTCTGGAGGAGACGGTCGAACTGGTTGCTCGGAGCGCAAGCGCACCGATTCTGCCAGTACGTACGAAGACTGATTTAGCGACAGAAAGAGACAATCCCCCCGGTCAGCCGCCCAGTATTCCCGTCAGCGCTCAAACAGGAGCTGGGCTTCAGCACCTCGTGGAGGCGATCGACGAGGTGTTAGGGAAAGAACACGGCGAGATCGATCTCGACGTACCTATCCTTACGAGAGCCCGGCATCGACACGCTGTCACTGTGGCCTGCTCGGAGATAGAGCAGTTTGGGCGAGCCTGGCGGGAGGATAATCTCCCGGCAACCGTCGCGTCGGTTCACCTGCGTACCGCAGTTTCGGCGCTGGAGGAGCTGATCGGAACCGTCGAGGTCGAAGACGTCTTCGATCGCGTATTCAGCTCTTTTTGTGTTGGGAAATAGCTCTAGGCAGAAGCTGCGGCGGAGCTTGCGATGGAAGTAATCTCGCTCGCGCTGGCGCGAATTGCCCATGAGAGTCCGCGAGCATTTACTGCTGGCTCGACCATCCTTGCGCCGAGAAAGTAGCCGGCTCTCTCTGGGAAAATGTGACGATCAACGGTTCGGGCATCATCACTCATCCCTCCAGAGAGGTACCGAAGCCGCAAGCCAAGCCCGGCGCGATCGAGATCGGCATTTAGGGATCGTGTCATCAGTGGCTCAAGCTCCCGAACGCTGGCATACTCACGTCTGGTGTACCCGTAGTATTCCCAGGCTGCGTGTCCGGGGCTGATCATCCTCGAGGCATGTGTGGCAAGGCCCTCATTGATCATGAGCTCGCGCAGCGACGAGCGCCTTCCGGTTTCCCAGTATGAGTAATAGCCGCCCGCGTCTTCGATCAGCCGTCTCATCTCGCTCCGGCTCGAAGGAGAGGTGTAGCGAACCGTATGCGCTATCTCGTGGGCCAGCCAGAGTGGGATCAGCTCTGGATCGAGCCCCAATCCCTGGGTTTCGGGATTGGTGACACTGGTAAAATGCTCGAGGCAGACGAAGGCGATGCCCTTTCCGTCGACCACGAGCTCACCAGCGTTGGCAGCACCCACTCCCACCATGAGTACGACATCGACGTCGGTATCCACATCCAACAGGGTTCTGCACTGTTCTTCCGTATTTCTGGCGAGAGAAACGACGTCGATTCTCTCGAGCATCGTACGGAGGTCCACCCGGCTTGCAAGTGCGGCAGAGCGAACGACTTCCAGAAAATGTGGTCCTGCCGGATCCAGGACGTAGTTGTGCCAGTAGGCCTCTAAAAAACGGCGGTGATTTTCGAAGTAGCGGAGATAGGCGGCGACCCGGTCTGTACTGTTGTGAACTGCGAAGAAGTCAGGCAGTAGGTTGATGAGCATCAACGACCAGGTCGCGGGGTGGGGAGCCTGTCGCGGTTTTTGCGATGCGAGAAGATACAATCGACCCAAAGTCTCAACAAGGCCGATCTCCTCCAAAAGAATTTTGAAATTCATGGCACAGATATTCCCTCTCTATTTCTGAGAGGTTCCGAGAGCAAAGAGGAGGACCAGCCATGACAACGCTGCGTCAGATCGAGCTTCGTTGTCCCGTGTGTGACAACGAGTTTAAGTCCCAGAGTGTAGTTTCGACGAATGCGTTTGGCGGGAAACGGACTGATTTCCACGAACGGGCCGCCGGGACTCAGCCACTTGCTTATCTCATCCACATGTGCAGCGAGTGTGGCTTCTCTGGTGGAGAAGCCGACTTCACGACCGCGGCGGATGTAAGCCTGGTGCTGAAACAGCAGGTACTCAAGGAACTTGCTCCGGTTCATCCATCGCTGATATGCGGCTCAGAGAAGTACGAAGCGGCTGCTAAGGTCGCCCAGTGGCAAGGGTTGGATCCACGGCACATCGCAGATTTGCTCCTCCGTGCTGCCTGGTGCTGTGTCGATGAAGGAGACGTCGAAGCGGAGCGATACTTCCGCCGTCATGCCGCGTGGATGTTCGAGGAGGCACTGCAGGCCTACGATGCCGTTCCGAGGGAAGAGCGCGCGATCCTCACCTACCTCGTGGGGGAGTTGTGGAGGCGAATTGGCGATATCAGGAAAGCCGCATACTGGTTCGAGACGGTAGCAGGGGAAGTAACGGATCCGCAGAATCAGCAGTGGGTTGTGGACGCGGCCGAGCAGCAGAGGCTTAATCCCAGAGAGTGGTTCGGCTAGAAATCATCTCGTCCCGAACAATCTGTCGCCGGCATCACCGAGACCGGGCAGAATATAGCCCTGACTATTGAGTTCCCGATCCAGAGCCGCGCAGTAGATCTGTACATCCGGGTGTGCTTCGCTCAAATGGCGCACTCCTTCTGGTGCGGCTACCAGGCACAGGAATCGAATCCTGTTCGCGCCAGCTCTCTTGAGTGAGGCGACGGCAGCAGCTGCACTCCCACCCGTGGCGAGCATCGGATCCAGGAGAAAGAAATCACGCTCGGCCGTGCCCCCCGGAACCTTGAAGTAGTAGTCGACTGGCTGAAGGGTGCTGTGGTCCCTGTATAATCCAATGTGCCCGACTCGGGCTGACGGAACGAGACGAAGGATTCCCTCCACCATTCCAAGACCGGCACGCAGAATTGGAACAAGGGTCAGCTTTTTTCCGGTGATATGCCAGCCGGACGTCCTTTCGAGCGGCGTATCCACATCCCTCGGCTCGAGCGTCAGCTCGCTGGTCGCCTCGTAAGCCATGAGCATCGCGATCTCATCGACGAGCTCCTTGAAGTGCTTGGTTTCCGTCTTCTGATCGCGGAGAATCGTTAGCTTGTGCTGAATGAGGGGATGCCGGATAATAATCAGAGAAGGGAATTCCTTGACGCGCTCGATCATTCTAGCCCCGGGATTCCAGCATCGGCACAATGGATGCTAACGGCTCATAATCTCTAACTCCCGATGAAAGAATACCAGGCTGTTGTGGTCAAGCTGACGCGGCATACGCGCGAAGACGAAGACACGCTCACCGATCTTCTTAACGAGCGGAGTAGAGGAGGATGGGAGCCAGCGCTGATGTCGCAGGATGAACAGCGCCTTACCATCCTGTTTCAGCGTGATGCCGTAGCAGAAGGTTAGCAGTTTGGAGATAACCTTCGCCGGTGCCGCGCGTGAGGTCACCGGTTCCTGCCATCTCCTGCATGTCAACGGACACACTGTCGCGCTTGACTGCGGGATGTTTCAGGGCAGGCGTCAGGAATCCGCCGAGAAGAATCGTACGCTTCCGCTGCCAATCAAGGATCTTGACGCCGTCGTTCTCTCTCACGCACACATCGATCATTCGGGCCGTCTTCCGTACCTGATAGCGGAAGGCTACTCCAAAACGATCTGGGCAACTGCGGCGACACGGGATCTGTGCGCGGTAATGCTCGCCGACTCGGCTCACATCCAGGAGAAGGACGCCGAGTTTCTCGCGAAAAGGAGGAAGGAGTTCATCGAGCCGCTGTACGGAATGCGTCACGCAGTCCGAACAATGGATCTGATGGTTGGCGTCCCGTACAACAGGCCGTTCGACGTAGTCCCTGGCATCCGGGCCAGCTACATAGATGCGGGGCACATACTTGGCTCGGCATCTGTCCTTCTTGATTGCACGGAAGGAGGGAAGACTAAGCGGCTGGTCTTCTCCGGTGACATTGGGCGTAGCAGCCTCGCCATAATTCGAGAGCCCATTCCGCCCGAAGGCGCGGATGCGCTCATAATGGAGTCGACGTATGGGAATCGGGATCACGAGTCCGTCGAAGGCGCGCGCGCGAAGCTGGCGCAGGTGGTTCGGGAGACCGCCGCACGTGGCGGACGTATTCTCATCCCGGCGTTTGCGGTCGGCCGGACTCAGGAGGTGATCTACGCCCTACACTCCCTCACTAGGGAAGGCGCGATTCCTTCCATACCCATCTACGTCGACAGCCCGTTGGCGATAGATGTAACGACTGTGTTCGAAATGCACCCAGAGAGCTTCGACCGATCGGAGGAAATGGTCCAGAAGGCAAAGGACCTGTTTCGCTTCGACCTTCTCCATTACACGCGCGATGTGGAGGAGTCGAAGGCCCTGTCACGCGCACACGGCCCAATGGTGATCATCGCAGCATCAGGGATGATGGAGAACGGCCGGATTCTGCATCACCTGGCACAGGGCGCGGGCGACCCGCGGAATACCATTCTGGTAGTGGGCTTTCAGGCCGAGCACACACTTGGACGCCGGGTGGTCGAGCGACAGCCTGTTCTCCAGATCTTCGGAGAAGACGTTCCTCTTCACGCGCGCGTAGAGGTCATCGATGGATACAGCGCGCATGCCGACAGAACCGAGATGATGACCTGGCTCGGACGAGTACGAGATAAGTCTCCAGGCCTCGGCCCGATCTGGCTGGTACATGGGGAAGCTCCGGTTCAAGACGAATTCAAGGCGACTCTTACGGCGATCGGCTACTTGGTCGAATGTCCCGAGCCTCACGCGCGACATTCTTTCTAGCGTAGCTTCCACCTATGAAGCGCGCTGCCAAGGCAAAACGGGCTGTAAATGCCACCAAGGCAAAACGGGCTGTAAATGCGATTCGCCGAATACTGACGGTTGCGGTGGTGGCGACTTTTGCGCTCTGGGTCATCTCGGCCACGGCTGTGCTCGTCTGGAGCTCTCGTGATGAAGCGCGACCTGCCCAGGCGATAGTCGTACTTGGTGCGGCTCAATATGCCGGCAAGCCCTCGCCTGTTCTTCGGGCCCGGCTCGATCATGCCCTCGAGCTTTGGAACCGTCACCTCGCTTCACTCCTGATACTGACGGGGGGAACGGGCTCGGGCGACACCACCAGTGAAGCCGCCGTCGGAAGGAGCTACGCCAAGAAACGCGGAGTTCCCGACAGCGCCATCCTCGTGGAAAGCGAGGGCCGGACGACCAGCGAATCGATGAGGGCGGTCGCGGGTATGCTGGAGGTTCGTGGACTTCAGAGTGCCCTTCTCGTCAGTGATCCGTTCCACATGCTCAGGCTCAGGATTCTGGCGAGGCGGTTTGGCTTTACGCCGTACACGTCTCCGACCCAGACCAGCCCCATCTCGCCGAACCGGGAAGAGCGCTGGAAGTATATTTTCAGTGAATCGCTCAAAGCACCCCTCGCCTTCTTTTTCGAGAGGAAGTTGTGAAGAAGAACAACCTTTTAGTCACCTTGTGCTCCTTAGTGGGAAGCGCTCTGATGGCGGCTTCACTTGGTGCCCAGGCGACGCCGAGGATCCACTTCGAGAAGTACAAACTCCCGAACGGTCTCGAGGTAATCCTGCACGAGGATCACTCGACACCCATCGTCGCAGTCGACACGTGGTACCACGTCGGCTCGGGCGACGAGCAACTCGGCCGGACCGGCTTCGCCCACCTGTTCGAGCACATCATGTTCATGGGGTCGCAGAATGTTCCGGTTGGAGCGTTCGACCAGATGCTCGAAGCAGCTGGGGCCGACAACAACGGCTCGACGACGGAAGACCGGACCAACTACTACGAGACTCTGCCTTCGAATGCCCTTTCGCTTGCCCTCTGGCTCGATTCAGACCGGATGGGTTTTCTCATACCGACGATGGATCTCGCGAAGGTCAATCTTCAGCGCGACGTTGTGAAGAATGAACGGCGTCAGCGCGTGGAGAACCAGCCGTATGGCCGGGCGGATGAGACCATCCTGGCCGTGCTCTACCCAAGGTCTCACCCGTATTCATGGCCGGTCATCGGCTCGATGGCCGACCTCAGCGCCGCATCACTGGCGGATGTGCAGAATTTCTTCAAGACCTATTATGCCCCGAACAACGCGACGCTAACGATCGCGGGAGATTTCGATCCGGCAGCCGTGAAGAAAATGGTCGCGCAGTATTTCGGAAGCATTCCGCGCGGGCCTGAAGTGAATAGGAGAATGACGGTCCCCGCCGTTGTCATTCCGCGCGATACATTCCTTGTACTCGAGGACAAGGTTCAGCTGCCACGACTGTTCTACACGTGGCACTCGGTGAAGGGATTCTCGAAGGACGATGCCGCCATGGACATCCTGGCGCAGGTCATCGCAAACGACAAGAACTCCCGGTTGTATAAGAAGCTCGTGTACGATCTTCAGGTCGCGCAGAATGTCAGAGCGTTCCAGGACGGCTCACGCCTCGATGGAAAATTTCAGATCGACGTGACCCCAAAACCCGGACAGAAAGTCGCGGACATCGATCGCATCGTACAAGCGGAGATCGCCAATGTCATCAGCAATGGAGTCACGCCACGCGAGCTCCAGCGAGCGCAGAACTTATACAAGGCGAGCTTTCTGAACCGCCTTGCCAGCGTGCTCGGCAAGGCGGAAGTACTCAACTCCTACAACTACTTCGTGGGAAATCCCGATTTCGTACAGCAGGATGCCGCTCGGTATGAACATGTCACGGCGGCAGATGTACAGCGGGTCGCGAAGACCTATCTCGGGCGTCCCAAGATCGTTCTTACCGTTGTTCCAGAGGGAAAGAAAGACATGATGTTAACCGCCAGTGGAGGTGGTCGATGAAAGTTTTCGGAACCACGGGCCTGCTGAGCGTACTCGCTCTGCTCACAGTCCAATCGGTCGCCACCGCGCAGGGAACACTTGACCGGAGCAAGCCCCCAGAGCTCGGCCCACCGCCACGTGTCTCCCTTCCGCCCATCCTGACCAGGGAGCTTCCCACTGGGCTGAAACTGCTGATCGTCGAGCAGCACGAGCTACCACTTGCCGACTTCGTCCTGCTGGTTGGCAGCGGCAGTACCGCCGATCCAGCGACTAAACCCGGAATCGCCAATCTCACGTCCGCGATGCTGCGAGAGGGAACCGCGACCCGCAAGAGCCTAGAGATAGCGGACCAGATTGCCTTTCTGGGAATCAACCTTTCTCCGACGAGCAGCTGGGAATCGAGCACACTGTCCCTTCACACTCCCACGGCCCAACTGGACAGTGCACTGGCGCTGTTCGCGGACGTTGCCCTCCACCCGTCCTTCCCGGCAAACGAGTTTGAGCGAATTAGGAAAACCCGGCTGACGGAACTGCTGCAGCTCCGTGATCAGGGACCGGCGATTGCCAATATCGCCTTTCCTGCAATCATCTATGGGAGCGCACATCCGTACGGTGCTCCATCGATCGGAACCGAAACTTCCGTAAAATCTCTGACACCGACCGATCTACAGTCGTACTACCAGGCCAACTTCAAGCCGAACAATGCGACACTGATCATCGTGGGAGATGTAAACCCGACCCAGATCGAGCAGAAAATCAACAGCCTGTTCGGCGGCTGGCAGCGTGGAAATGTTCCCCAGCTCAATTACGGCGAGCCTCCAAAGTCTGGCACCACCACGATCTATCTAATCGACAAGCCTGGAGCGGCACAGTCTTCCTTTCGTATCGGCGCAGTAGGCGTTCCGCGGTCGACCAAGGATTACTTCGCTCTGACGGTGATGAATACGATTCTGGGTGGCTCGTTCACCAGCAGGCTCAATCAGAACCTGCGTGAAAGCCGTGGGTACACGTATGGTGCCGGTTCGCGGTTCGACATGAGGCGTGCAGCGGGCCCCTTCCTCGCGTCAGCGGAAATCGTCACGGCAAAGAGCGATTCAGCCCTGCTGGAGTTCATGAAGGAGCTGAACGGAATTCGTCAATCAGTTCCAGCCAGCGAGCTCTCTCGTGCCAAGCGATATTTGCAGCTGCAGCAACCCGGGAATTTCGAAACTACCCAGGATATAGCGTTTCAACTGCTACCAGTGGCACTGTATGGGCTGCCTTTGGATTACTACAACAATTACGTCCAGAACATCGAGGCGGTCACTCAAGCGGACGTAGCACGTGTCGCGCAGCAATATATCAATCCGGGTTCACTGGCTGTCGTGATCGTAGGCGACAGAAAGAGTATTGAGCAAGGGCTGAAAACCACCAAAGTCGGACCTATCCTGATCAGGGACATGAGCGGCCAGCCGACTCCGTAGCTAGAAAGAGGCAAAATAGAGAAGAGGATATGACCGAATAGATAGTTATGTCCTCTTCTTTTGCACTATCGATCACGCTTGCAGGTTCAATGCTGCTGTCATCCAGCGCCAGTATTCGTCGCTACCGACATCAGCCACGTCGTTGTGCCCGGCATTGTCCAGGAGCAGGAGCTGACCCTTTCGTTTCGCAGCTTCGTGGACTTCGACTCCCATCCTGAACGGCACAATGCGGTCGCGTTTCCCGTGCGCCACCGAAACCGGTATGTCGAGCTCTGACACGGTCTGTCTCGTGTCGAAGTGAATGCGTGAGACCGCCTTCCAGACCAGAACTATCGGAGGCGACACGATGAGCCTAGCCATGGCGCGGGCGGAGGAGAACGGTGACTGCAGCAGCAGGGCTGTCGGAGGCCGAATCTCGGCCAACTCCGTTGCTACAGCACTGCCAAGTGAATGCCCAAAGTAGGCAATACGTCCGGGGTCGACCCCGACTGCGGAAACCAGATGATTATGTGCCGCCTGCGCGTCGAGCTTTGTGTTCGAATAAGTAGGAGCGCCGCCGAGCGACATATAGCCGCGGTACTCAGCAAGGAAAACGGCGTAATGTGTGCGCCGCTCTACCTCACGTGCCCATTCGAGCTGCCATACGGCGAGATCGGCATTGCCATGAAAGCAGAGGAGGACACCGGGTGCGGCTCGCAGATCTCCGACGACGAAGCCGGCCAGCTGCTGTCGGTCCGCGGCTTCGTAGAGCACTCGCCCGGATTCGATCGGCGCCTCGTCCAACCTTGGTGGTTGAAAAAGTATTTGCTCCTGGGCCCACCATACAAGGAACAGGAAGCCGATCAGCAGCCCGAGGATTATGAGCGCGCTGATCATGTGGGTGTACCGAGGGGGTTCCAGTGGGTTTGCATGGCGGGCAATTTACGACAATGCGAATTCCGATAGAAACCTTCCACCTGGATAACGGGCTTTTCGTCACGCTGTCCGAGGACCATACGGCACCGATCGTGGCCGTGAATCTCTGGTACCACGTCGGATCCGCGAACGAGAGATCTGGCAGAACCGGATTCGCCCATCTGTTCGAGCACATGCTCTTTCAGGGCTCGGCGCATGTCGGGTCGAATGAACACTTCGAGCTGATCCAACGCGCGGGTGGAACGCTGAACGGGTCAACCTGGCTCGAGCGGACGAATTATTTCGAGACCGTTCCGTCCAATGAGCTCGCGCTGGTGCTATGGCTGGAAGCCGAGCGAATGGGTGAATTGCTCCCTGCCATGACGCAGGAGAAGTTGGACACCCAGCGGGACGTTGTGAAGAACGAACGGCGTTGGGCAGTCGACAATCAGCCATACGGTACGATGCTGGAGAAGATGCAGGAGCTGGTGTTCCCGGCATCGCATCCGTTTCAGCATTCGTTGATTGGATCGATGGAGGACCTCACGGCAGCATCGCTCGACGACATCGCGCAGTTCTTCTCGACGTACTACACGCCGGACAACGCAGTTCTTTCGATTGCCGGCGATTTCGATCCAGCGGAAGCACACAGGCTGGTTTCCGAGTACTTCGAGCCGATTCCCAAGGGAAATGGAAAACCCACACTGCCATCCATGAATCTTCCGCCCGTATTCGGAAAACGCCTACGCGAGGTGGTTTACGACAACGTCAGTCTTCCGCGCTTGTTCTTAGCCCTCCGCTCTCCCGTTTTCGGAAGTGAGAAGTATTACGCAGCCAGTGTGGCATCCGCTGTCCTGGGCCTCAGAAAAGGAAGTCGGCTTCATCGATCTCTAGTGCGCGAGCGGCAGATAGCAGCAGATGCATCAGCATTCACTTTCGATCTCGCAAAGGGCACCGATCTACTAGTGATCGATGTGACCGCGCGTCCGGAAACTGCAATCACGCAGCTCGAGGAAGAGGTTGAGCGGGAGATCGACCTTCTGTATCGGGAGGGAGTCACCGAGAAAGAGGTGAGAAGGGCCATCTCACTGATCGAGACGGATCTCGTTGCGTTCCTGCAGTCAGCTGGCGAGCGAGCGGACAGGCTCTCAATGTTCGCCACCTATTTCAACCGGCCAGAGCTTATCAACGAGCAGGCGGATCGATACCGAGAAGTTACCACGCAGCGAGTCAACGACCTGGTTTCCGAACGATTCGGCCAGGACAACAGGGCAAGCCTCCTTTACGTTCCGAAAGAAGGGCTCGAATCCGAAGAGATGCTGGCTGTCGCAACAGGCACCGGCTGATGGTCACTTCTCTCCGTCCGAAGTCGGGGCCGACACGCCGCTATCGTTTTCCCGAATTTCACGACGAAGTATTGCCGAGCGGAATCCGCCTCGTAACAGCAACGGTTGGAAAGCTCCCGCTAGCAACGGTTCTCGTCATCGTTGATGCCGGGTCGGTGAATGAGCCGCGCGGCAAGGAAGGAATTGCGGCGCTTACAGCGGCGGCGCTCCTTGAAGGCACAGATCGACTTGATGGAGCGGAACTGGCGGAGAAGTTCGAACAACTCGGGACATCTCTCGAATCCGGAGCCGACTGGGACAGCGCCTTCATCAAGATCACTACCTTGTCCGACAAGCTGGAAGAGGCAGCTCGACTGCTCGGCGAAGTGATCAGCAGTCCAGTTTTTCCAGAGCGCGAAATTGAACGCCTCAAGGCTGAACGTCTGGCGGAGATCCTCCAGCTGGAGACCGAGCCCCGCGGATTGGCGGACGAGAAATTCGCAGAGTTCCTTTATTCGCCGGAATCCCGGTACTCCAGGCCGGAGGAAGGGAGCACCGAAAGCGTCAGTCGCCTCGCACGAGGGGATGTGGAGCAGTTCTACCGGTCGAACTACCGATCAGGAGCTACGACCGTAATCATCGCAGGAGATGTGACTCCAGAACAGGCACGCACGGTTGTCACCGACGCTTTCCGGAAATGGCCGGCGGGATCGGCTCAAGAGCAACCGCTGACAACATCTATGCGAACCCGCCGGAGGAGCGTTCACATAGTGCACAAGTCCGAGGCACAGCAGTCCGAGCTCCGGGTAGGACACGTCGGTCTGCCGCGTAAGGATCCCGATTTTTTCCCAACACTGGTGATGAACGCCGTGCTTGGCGGTCTCTTCGGCTCACGAATCAATCTCAATCTTCGCGAAGTGCACGGCTACACCTACGGCGCGTCATCGTACTACGACTGGCGGCGTGGGGCGGGGCCGTTTGTCGTATCAACCGCGGTGCAAAGCGAGGTCACCGCACTGGCGCTGCGGGAAATCCTTCTCGAGATCGATCGAATCCGCAGTGAAAAGATCTCCGATGAAGAGTTGTCTCTCGCTCGTGACTATCTCGAGGGAGTTTTTCCGATTCGGTATGAGACCACGGCTGCCATAGCAGCAGCGCTTGCCACGCTGGTGGTTCATGACCTGCCTACTGACTACTACGACACCTATCGGAAAAACATCCACAATGTCTCGGCTGGGGCGGTTCTCGAGGCAGCGAACGCACACCTCCACCCCGACGAGCTGCAGACCGTAGTTGTCGGTGACGCGAAGACAGTCCAGAGCTCTCTTGCCGATCCGACGTTCGGCGATCTACTCGTTCATAACGACTAGAGGGCATTTGCGTGGCAGAGGCTCGAGCGGAAAAGACTGGCCGGATAGAATCCCGGCGTGTCTATACCGGCAAGGTCATCTCACTCGATGTGGACGTGGTCCGGTTTCCAGATGGATCCGTGGGCGAGCTGGAGATGATAAGACATCCGGGCGCGAGCGCCGTTGTGCCCTTCCTGAGTGATCCTCGCGGAGATGATCCCCAGGTGCTCCTGATTCGCCAGTACCGGTATGCGGCACAGGACTATCTCCTCGAAATCCCGGCCGGACGCCTCAATACGGGAGAAGATCCTCGTGACTGCGCCCTGCGGGAGCTCAAAGAGGAGACCGGCTGTTCAGCTGAGCAGATCGATCATCTCTTCACGATGTATACGACTCCCGGGTTCACTGATGAGAAGATCCATCTCTTCATGGCAACAGGTCTCGTGACGGGAGAAACCAAACACGAGGCTGATGAGTTTCTTGCCCTCGAGCCAATGCTGCTCTCGAGAGCGTTGGAGCTGGTGGAGGGCGGCGAGATCAAGGATGCCAAGACCGCTCTCGGTCTCCTCTTCGCTGCCGGGTTTCGCGCTGGCTGTTAACCCTTCGGGCCAAATTGGCGTCTAATCAAGGAAAGACGCTGACATGTCATGTAAATAGGACAGAATTGGCAGAATCTGGACAAGCTCAACTTTTGACCTAAATGGCCTAAGCCTTTGTCAGTCAATGACTTAATCCCGGAAAGGGTTGGGCATGCCGCGTGCATTATATGGTAGCGAAGAAGGTTCCATCAGGGATGTGCACGATTCGGTTGTCGTGGGAGTCTCTTTTTAGAGGGGAGAAAATGGCTGACATCGTCCGTAAGCAAGTAGTCTCAGTTGAAGGAGCGACCGTCAGGGAGCGCCTGCAGGCGATGGATGACTCAGCCGTCGTTACTGCGTTCCTTGGTGGCGAGGAGCGTGCGTTCTCCGAGCTGGTGACTCGGTACCAGACCCGTCTGTTGAATTTCGTGTACCGTACGATCGGCGATCGGGAAAAAGCCGAGGATCTGGTACAGGAGGTATTCATCCGGGTATACCGGCACCTACATCGCTTCGACAGGTCAAAGAAATTTTCGACCTGGGTTTACACAATTGCGTCGAACCTGGCGAAGAACGAGCTCCGCAACCGCTCTCGTAATCCTCTTGTCCTGTTCCAGACGGTTCAGAAGAACTTCCAGGACGAAGATCGTCCGCTTCAGTTCGAGGACCCCACTTCGCGACCTGATGACATGTACCGTAAGCGGCATCTGAGGGAAATCGTCGAGGAAAGCGTGGCCAAGCTGCCCGAGCACCACAGGAATGTGTTCATCCTGCGCGAGCTGGAGGGCAAGTCCTATGAGGAGATCGCGGAGATCACCGACTGCAATCTCGGGACGGTAAAATCACGGCTCAACCGGGCAAGGAATTCATTCGCGGAAATCATCGCCCCATATGTAGATTAGGTCTGACGGCTCGGGAACAGGCACCCCGCTCATGGGTACCTGTTACCGAACCCTCAACCTATCTCCATGGACTGTCGCCAGTTTTGTGATCAGCACCTTGCCTTTGTAGACGACACCCTCGCCGGTATCGAGCTGGTTCGCATGCAGCGGCACTTGGCAGAATGTGAAAGCTGCGCGAAGCAGGATGCAAAGATCCGCCGTGCCCTTCTCCTGTTCAGAAACCTTCCTTCGATAGAGCCATCCGCGGACTTTTTCCAGCGGCTCGAAGTGAGGCTCAGGAGCTCCCAGAACGACAATCTGTTCGTTACGACGCAGCACAATCTCCGACGTGGCGCTATCGCAGCAACAGTCGCCAGTGCGATAATGCTGGGATACATAGGAACGACACTGTACCATTCCGATGCTCCACGCGATCTCATGATGCCACCGGTGGTTGCCACCGTTCCGGAGCCAGAACTCACCCC
>JALYKM010000085.1 GCA_030774785.1 Gemmatimonadota bacterium | reverse complement strand
GACTTTCATCCGCACCCGACGCCGCCGATCGTTACGTCGGAACTCGATGGGAAGGAGATTTCAGTCAAGGAGATTTCAGTCAAGGACACTCCAGCCAAGGAACCCCCGGCGCTCCGCGCGTAAGCCGATGGTGTGCTGGCTAAAGACATTTCCACTTCGATAGACTTCGGCTGGCCAGCGCCGCGACCAATCTCAGCGGTAGTACTCTCGATACCACTCCACGAAGCGTTTGATCCCCACTTCTATGGATGTGGTAGGAGCAAACCCGAAATCGCGCCTGAGGTCGTCGATATTCGCGTAGGTCTCGGGTACATCACCGGCCTGCATGGGAAGTAGCCGGCGCTGCGCCGTCCGTCCCAGGTTTTCCTCGAGAAGCTCTATCACCCGTGTTAGTTCTACGGGACGGTTATTTCCGATGTTGTAGAGCCGGTAGGGGGCTGCGCTCGTAGCGGGGTCGGGTTCGGCTCCGCTCCAGTTTGAATCGGGGACTGCCGGCTGGTCGATAACCCGGACTACGCCTTCGACTATATCGTCGATGTACGTGAAGTCCCGCTTCATTTGTCCATGATTAAACACGTTGATGGGCTCCCCGCCAAGGATCGCCTTGGTGAAAATGAAGAGTGCCATGTCGGGGCGGCCCCAGGGTCCGTAGACCGTAAAAAACCGAAGACCGGTCACGGGAAGGCCATACAGATGGCTGTAGGAGTGTGCCATCAGTTCATTCGCTTTTTTGGTCGCGGCGTAGAGGCTCACCGGATGATCGACATTGTCATGTACCGCAAAGGGCATCTTGGTGTTCGCGCCGTACACAGAAGAGGATGATGCGAACACCAGGTTCCGGACGCCCGAATGACGGCAGCCTTCGAGTACGTTGAGGAAACCCACGAGATTGCTCGTGACGTAGCTATGCGGATTGGTGAGTGAATATCTGACCCCCGCTTGCGCGGCGAGATTCACGACACAGTCGAACTCCAATCTTTCAAATACGCGCGCGATAGCCAACGAATCCGCCAGATCAGCTTTCACAAATTCGAAGCCTGCATGTCCCTCGAGTTGCCCCAGTCTCGCCTCCTTGAGGGTAACGTCGTAGTACGGATTCAGATTATCCAAGCCGGTCACGGAGTCACCGCGAGCAAGCAGGCGTCGTGCGAGGTGGAATCCGATAAAACCAGCGGCACCGGTGACAAGAATTTTCTTCATTGGCGGCTGACAGTGTTCTCCGAGTTCGAAGTCGAATGTGACGCGACGGGAATTACGTGCGTGTCAGGACTTTTGCGTCTCCCTATACCAGGCACACGTTGTTTCAATGCCGCTGCGCATCGGTGTGGGCGGCGCCCATCCCAATCGCTCACGAGCGTGAGCTCCGTCAATCGCGAAGGAGCTGAGGAGGCGGTCTGACACGTCAGCGCGCCCCGCGATTTTGAATAACCAACGGAGAACTCTGGGCGGAATTGGTACGAGCCGAGCGGGTTTTCGCAAAGCCTCCGCCAAAAGCTTTACCAGACGGGGGGTCGAGACCGGTGGCCCCTCGGCCGCCAAGAACGTCTCGGCCGCCGCTAGAGGGCTGCGCGCGCATTCGACAAGAAGATCGGCGAGGTTCTCTACGAATATCAAACTCCTTTCATTCCGGACAGCGCCGAAAGGGAGCGGCATTCCACGGTCGACTAACTTTAGCAAAGCGAGAAAGTTGGCTTTGACTTCTGGGCCGTAAACGAGCGGACTTCGCACAACCGTTACCTCAAGGGAAGCGCGCGCACCAATCTCCCATATTCTCTGTTCAGCTTCCCATTTTGAAGCGGCGTAGGGATCCTCCGGAGCTGGGAGATCGGATTCACAGAAGGCCTTCCCCTCGGTCCGTTCCCCGTGAACCTTTGCGGTGCTCAGGAAAACCAGTCGTCTCACGCCCGATTTTGCACAGGCGCGCGCCAGTTGTGAGACGGCGAGCACGTTCGTTCGGCGAAGTTCAGCTGAGTCTGCATCGGCTACATGCGCAAGACCTGCCGCGTGAATGACCGCGTCGACGCCCTGGAGGGCTTCCCGCCAATCTGTGTGCTCGCCGATGTCGCCGACAGCCAGATAGTCACTTATCCACGAACGGGGCCGCCGGCCTACTCCACGGACCTGTAAACCTCGAGCCAGCGCCCGCCGAACAACCGCTCCTCCGATCATCCCGGTGCAGCCGGTTACCAAAACTTTTATGGAAGACCCTCCGATGATCTTGAACGCATGAGGCCGCCGGTCGCACCTGCGCCCGAGTGCCGGTCTTCTGCCCGATAAAAAAATTGGTGCGGGCGGCGATTCGAGTGATTAACTTAGCGCATCCCTCCATATCGCGGCGAACGATGGATGCGCCTCCCATAGAACTCGCGCCGCCGCGAGGCATCGGGCCTAGTGCGTGAATCTTGGAAGGCCATGATTCCCTGGCCAATCAAAATCGCTGCCAAAATCGTTTTGTCACGCCTTCCCGTCCCCTATTCGTTCTGGAGTCGCCTGAACCTTTTCAAGCTCGGGCTCATGGCGGATCCGGAATACGCGGAGCGCGTCTTCCTGGAGCATTTCGCGCAGTTTGACCGGACGCGGTCTCCCGAGGGGTTTACCTGCTTGGAACTGGGACCGGGTGACTCCCTGCTTTCTGCTGTTGTGGCTCACAAGCATGGATCAACCAGGACTTACCTGATCGATGTCGGGACGTTCGCTGAGCAAGACGTGCAGGCCTATCGCGCGGCCGCTTCGAGACTCCTGGAGACGGGTAACGGTGGGGGAATGCCTGACGACTGGGCGAGTGTGGAAGACATGCTGAAGTCCTGCAACGCCACATACCTTACTCGGGGCTTGGCCTCACTTTCGGGCCTACCATCCGAGAGCGTGGACTTCATCTGGTCGCAAGCGGTACTCCAACACGTACGCCGGGCGGATTTTCTGCCGCTCCTCGAACAGACGCGGCGAGTACTCCGCAAAGGCGGAGTTGCATCACACCTAATCGACCTTCGAGACCACCTGGGCGGGAAACTGAACAACCTCCGTTTCAGCGAACAGGTGTGGGAAGGAAAGCTCTTCTCGCGATCCGGTTTTTATACGAATAGATACAGGTACTCGGAAATCCTCAGAATGTGTCAGGATGCGGGGTTTTCCGTGCGCGCTACCCGCTGCGACCTGTGGCCTGAGATACCCACTCAGCGCTCGGCCATGGCGGCGCCATTCCGGCGTTTCGATGAGGATGAATTGCGCATCCACGGTTTTTACTTGACGTTGACTCGCTGACTCTCGCGAAGCACACATCAATCCCTCTTCGGTGGAGAGAAAGCCCGTTTCTCCGCTGGCCCGGGTTTGTGCATGTATGTATCTTGCTCCTCCCTTACGTCGGGCGGAGTTCAATCCGCGCCGAAGCAACGAATCTGGGGAGCCACACCCTCTCATGCGATTCAGTTTGGTTACGTCCTTTCACAGCTGCGCCCTTCGAAAGCTGGTTCTCGGCTGTTTCGTGCTATTGCTCGGCGTGACCGCGCGGGGCGGTCTCAACGCGCAGCAGCCTCAGGTTCAGGGAAGAGTCGACCCAGACCCTCAGCTGACGGCTAGGCTGCGTTCGGAAATTGCGAAAGGTGGGCTTACGGCCGAGGAAGTACGGGCACGGCTTCGCGCCGCTGGTTATCCGGAGGCGTTGCTGGACCAGTATCTGTCGGACAGCAGCTCCCGAGTGCCGAGCAACGCCACGCGTGACTCATTGCTCAATGCAGTACGCGCACTGGGCCTAGTCGATACGACTGTGGTCGACCAGTTACGGATTGGTCGTCCGTTCCCCGCTGAGCCAGAGACCGCCGCTCGGCGTGCGATTCCAAGGGGTCCGGACAGTCTCTCAATCTTTGTACGGGACAGTCTCCCGATCTTCGGACTGGATGTCTTCCGCGGGTCTTCCTCACGCTTTGAGCCCACCTTGGCTGGCGGCGTCGGCCCCGACTACCGCCTTGGCCCCGGAGATGTGCTCGCCGTAATTCTTACGGGCGAAGTAGAGCGCGCGTACTCGCTCGATGTGTCGCGAGAAGGGTTCGTTCTTATTCCACAGGTTGGGCAGGTTTACGTTGCGAACCTTACCGTCTCCCAGGCGCAGGATGTTCTCTTCTCGCGGATGCGCCAGTCCTACGCGGGGCTCTCCAGATCACCCAACGCCGCCACGCGTCTCTTTGTTACTG
>JALYKM010000084.1 GCA_030774785.1 Gemmatimonadota bacterium | reverse complement strand
GAGCGCAAGCAGTTCGGAAAGGCGATCAAGGAGTTCGAGGCGATCCAGTTCAAGCTCGCGGACATGGCAATGAGAGTGGCCGGCTCGCGAGCGCTCCTGCACGCGGCGGCAGCGGCGAAGGATCGCGGGCAGAGCGTTCGCCAGTTCAGCTCGATGGCGAAGTTGATGGCGAGCGAGACGGCGATGTGGGTGACGACGCAGGCGGTGCAGATCTTCGGCGGATACGGCTACGTCAAGGATTATCCGGTGGAGCGGCTTATGCGCGATGCGAAAGTCACCGAGATTTATGAGGGCACTTCCGAGATCCAGAGGATCGTGATCGCGCGTGCTCTCTACGGCCAATCATGAACTTTCTCCCTGGAATCAGAAAGAAATGAAGCTGTTCGACACCCTGGCAGAGATGGGACACGAGGAAGTCGTGATGTGCAGCGATCCCTCGATCGGATATAGAGGTATTCTCGCGGTTCACAGCACCAGGCTCGGCCCCGCACTCGGCGGGACACGATTCTGGCAGTACGCCACCGACGAAGAAGCGATTACCGATGCCCTCCGACTTTCGCGCGGCATGACGTACAAGAATGCCGTGGCCGGCCTTCATCTTGGCGGAGGGAAATCGATCATTATCGGCGACAACAAGACCAAGGACCGTGAGAGGATCTTCCGCGCTCACGGTCGTTTCGTTGAGAGCCTCGGCGGCCGCTACATCACGGCCGAGGACGTCGGGACGAGCACGAAGGACATGGCCTACGTCCACATGGAGACCGGGCACGTGGCCGGGCTCGCGGGAAAGTCAGGAGATCCGTCTCCCGTTACGGCGCATGGCGTGTTTCGCGCCCTGCAGGCGTCAGCGAATCGGAAGTGGGGATCCGACAGGCTCGAAGGAAAGACCGTAGCCATTCAGGGATGCGGGAGCGTCGGCAGCTGCCTTGCCGGGGAGCTGCACGAGGCCGGCGCAAAGCTGATCGTTTCCGATATCGATTCCGCGAAGGCGGCGAAAGTCTCCCAGCTGACTGGCGCAAAAATCGTCGCAGGAGATGCGATCTTCTCCGCCGACGCCGACATCTTCTCGCCGTGCGCGCTGGGTGGAATCATCAACGACACGACGATCCCGAAGCTCAAGGTCCAGATCGTGGCAGGCGGGGCGAACAATCAGCTGCTCGAGGAGCGCCACGGTGACGAGCTCCAGAGGCGCGGAATTCTGTATGCTCCCGATTACGTCGCCAACGCCGGCGGCGTCATCAACGTCTATGGTGAAGTTTCGGGCTGGGATGCGCAACGCGCGCTGGACAAGGCCGATGACATCTACGATACCATACTGAAGGTGTTCGACATCGCCGAGGCCGAGCACATTCCGACGTACGAGGCGGCGGACCGTCTGGCCGAGCAGCGTCTTGCAGCGGCACACTGAGTTTCTATCGAAGCCGAGAGGATCATCGACATGAGCGCAAACGGCGAAACAATTCCGATCGCTTCGGACCACGCCGGCATCGAGATGAAGAATCGTCTCGTCTCCGAGCTCAAGAAAATGGGTTATCAGCCGGACGACATCGGAGGGAAGGATCCGAATACGCCGGACGACTATCCTGACTACGCGCATCCTCTCGCCAAAGAAGTGTCGGAGGGACAGGCAAAGCGTGGGATCCTCCTCTGCGGCAGCGGCGTCGGAATGGACATCGTTGCCAACAGGTATCCCGGAGTTCGTGCCGCCCTGGCGTGGGAACCGGTGATCGGTGAGCTGTCGCGCAAGCACAATGACTCCAACGTTCTTGTGCTTCCGGCGCGCTTCATGTCCGACGATCAGGCGGTCGAGACCATGAAGGCGTGGCTGGATGCTAAATTCGAAGGTGGCCGCCACGAGCGACGCGTCGAGAAGATCGATCTCAAGGACACCTGATGCCGCAGACAAAAACAGCTCCGCCGAAAACTGTCTCGAAGATTTCAATGCCGGCGGGCACTCTCGCGCAAAGCGACCCCGAGATCGCGCGCTTCATCGATCTGGAGGTCGCGAGGCAGCGGAGCGGGCTCGAGCTGATCGCCAGCGAGAACTTCGTCTCGCCGGCGGTCCTCCAAGCGATGGGGACGCCGCTCACCAATAAGTACGCTGAAGGATTGCCCGGAAAGCGGTATTACGGCGGCTGCGAGTTCGTCGACATGATTGAACAGTGCGCGATCGACCGCGCGAAGAAGCTCTTCGCGGCCGATCACGCCAACGTGCAGGCGCACTCCGGTGCCCAGGCTAACGCCGCGGTATATCTCGCGTTTTTGAAGCCGGGCGATGTCGTTCTCGGTCTCGATCTCTCACAGGGCGGACATCTCACCCACGGATCTCCGGTTAACTTTTCGGGCCTGCTATATCACGCGATCCATTACGGCGTGGGCGAAGACGGCCGCATCGACTACACGCAGATGCAGAAGATCGCGCGCGAGCAGAAGCCCAAGATGATCATCGCCGGCGCGAGCGCGTACGCGCGCATCATCGAGTTCGAGCCGTTCGCGGAGGTCGCGCGCGAGATCGGAGCGAAGTTCGTGGTCGACATGGCGCATTTCGCCGGCCTGGTCGCAACCGGCTACCACCCATCGCCGGTCCCGCACGCCGACGCCGTGACGAGCACGACCCACAAGACTCTGCGCGGTCCGCGCGGCGGCCTGATCCTATGCAAGGAGGAGCACGCCAAGACGATCGACAAGGCGATGTTCCCGGGCACCCAGGGCGGCCCGCTCGAGCACATCATCGCCGCCAAGGCGGTGGCGTTCAAGGAAGCACTCGATCCATCCTTCAAGGACTACTGCGGTCAGATCGTGCGCAACGCGCAGGCGCTGGCGAACGCGCTGATAGAGCACGGGTTCAACATCGTCTCGGGCGGCACCGATAATCACCTGATGCTGGTTGATCTCCGAAACAGGAACGTCACCGGAAAAGTGGCCGAGAAGGCGCTCGACGCCGCGGGGATCACGGTGAACAAGAACACGGTGCCGAAGGAGACGCAGTCACCCTTTATCACCAGCGGAATCCGGATCGGAACTCCGGCGGTCACGACCCGCGGAATGAAGGAACCGGAAATGGAGCAGATCGCCCAGCTCATCGACAAGGTGATCGCCAGTTCTGGTGACCCCGCGGTCGCGTCGTCAGTCAAGGAGGAAGTACTCGACTTGACGAATCGGTTCCCGCTCTACAAATCCTTTCCCTCAATGGCGGAAATAAAGTAGCAATGGCAGAGCTCGCATTTCGCGAAGGCATCATGGACCGGATTCGCATCCGCGAGCCGCGGTTCGACGAGCAGGCGTATCTGTTCGTCCTCGCCGCGCTCGAGCTGTGCCAGGCACAGCTGACCGTGCGGAGGCACATCACGGGAACCGAGCTGGCGCACGCCTGCCGGGAGCTCGCGCTGGAACGGTACGGCCTGATGGCGCGCGTCGTTCTCGAGCATTGGGGACTCTCCGCCACCGCCGATATCGGCGACATTGTCTTCACGCTCGTCGATCTGGGATTCCTTCTCAGCCAACCGCAGGACACGCGCGACGAGTTCGTTGACGTATTCGACTTCGACCTCGCCTTCGAGCGCGACTATCCGTGGAACTGCGCCCAACAGGCGTAGACTCCACACTTCTCCGTCACCCGAGCAATGCCTCCCCCTCCCGTCAGGGTGGTGAGCGCCAAGGAATCAGCAGAGCGCGATCGCGCGGCTATTGATGGAGGCGTTCCTTCGCTGGTGTTGATGGAGCGGGCGGGTACAGGGGCGGCGAACCAGATCTCGCGCCGCTATCCGGAACAACTGCGCGACGGAGCAGTGGTTTTCACCGGGCCGGGAAACAATGGCGGCGATGGTTGGGTCGTGGCGGGTTGTCTCGCCCGTGACGGGGTGAAGGTCACGGTGGTGGAGGTCGTGACAGCGAAGAGTCCCGATGCCGTCGCCCGAAAGAAAGGGGCAATCGATTCAGTGATAGTCGTCGACAGGCCGCCGGACGACGCGGCCGTTGTAGTCGATGCGCTGCTCGGTACTGGCTCCGAGGGCGAGCCGCGCGGCAGGGTCGCCGAAGGGATCACGAGCATAAACCGGCTGCACTCGAGTGGCGCTCGTGTTGCCGCGCTCGATCTTCCAAGTGGACTGGACGCCACCACCGGCAAGCACTCGGCGTGCGTGATCGCGGATGTCAGCTTCAGCTTTGGCGCGGTCAAGCGCGGCTCGCTGCTCGCACGCGAGTGCTGCGGCGAGATCGTGGTGCTGGACATCGGACTGGATGAGATTCCACATCCGGGCGACGACAGGCTGCCCATGCTCATCGATGGGAAGTGGGTGAAATCGCACATTCCGCCGATTCGTTATGACGCCCATAAGGGTGTGCGAAAGCATCTCGCGCTCGTTGGCGGTGGGCCTGGAATGCCGGGAGCCATCGTTCTCGCCTGCCGTGCGGCTCTGCGAAGTGGCATCGGCCTCGTGCGGGCGCTGGTCGCGCCGGGGAACGTGAGTGCGATTCTCGAGGCCGCGCCGTCAGCACTCATCTCCGAGTGGCCGGCAAGTAAAAAGGAAATCTCTTCCGGGATCTCCGAATGGGCCGACGCGATAGTCATTGGCCCCGGCCTCGGGAGATCAGATAACACGAGAGATCTCGTCGAGAGAATTCTCGAGGACTCGAAGCTTCCGGTTTTGCTCGACGCCGACGCCCTGAACGTCTTTGAAGGCGAAGCCACGTCTCTCGGAGCATTGCTGGTGGGAAGGGCCGCCTTGATCACGCCCCACGTCGCCGAATTCGCGCGACTCGCCGGCGTAGGCGTGAACGAAGTTGTCGCCAATCGCTTCGACATCGGCGGGGAGCTGGCGAGCGTGCTCGGCGCGACCGTCCTTCTCAAAGGATCTCCAACCGTGATCTTCACTCCTGGCGGCGAGCGCTTCGTAGTCGCCCGCGGCACCGCGGCACTCGGCACCGGCGGCAGTGGAGACATCCTCGCCGGGATCGGGGGAGTCTTGCTTGCGCAGACAGCGGATTCTGCGACAGCGGCGTGTTGTTCTGCATGGGTCCACGGTCACGCGGCCGAGCTCTGTGAATACGTGCGGGGTACGACGCTCGAGGATGTGCTCTACGCACTCCCTCGCGCGTGGAATGAGACCGAGCCAGCGCCTGCGCCCCCCGTTCTGGCCAAACTCCCGGCTGTCGCGCGATGAGTGACGAGAACAGGATCGCCGAAAGCGAGAACATCGCCCTCGGACCGGGGAAGGAATTCGATATCGTCCGCTCTCTGCTGGCAGAATGGGGCAAGTCGGCGGAGCGTATCGGGGACGACGCGGCGATCCTCCAGGTCCCGGAGGGCGAGAAGCTCGTCGTCAGCACCGACACTTCTGTGGAGGGCGTTCACTTCCGGCGCGACTGGCTCAACCACTTCGAGATCGGATATCGCGCCACAGCCGCGTCGCTCAGCGATCTGGCCGCGATGGCTGCCCGCCCCCTCGGGCTCGTGATCGCTCTTACGCTCCCCGAGGGCGACCGGCGCGAGGCGCGAGCGATCGCCACGGGAATCCGCGAAGGCGCATCGGCGGTGCTGTGCCCGATCGTGGGTGGAGATCTTTCTTCCGGGAAAGTTCTCTCGCTCACTATCACGGCGCTTGGAAGCGTCGCGCGACCGCTTTCGCGAGCCGGCGCCAAGGCCGGCCAGCGCCTCTATGTCACCGGGCGCCTGGGCGGCCCCGCCGCCGCGTTGCGAGCGTGGCGCGCCGGGAAGGAGCCGAGCGACCGTGATCGGGCACGCTTCGCCAATCCGGTTCCGAGAATCGATGCGGCGATCGGGCTCGCGGCGCGCGGCGCTACGTCGGCAATCGACGTCTCCGACGGGTTGATCGCGGACATCGCCCACGTTGCGGCCGCGAGCAAAGTGTTGATAGAGGTCGATCTCGATCGAATCCCGCGGCTCGATGGTGTCGCTCCGCTGGAGGCGGCGAGCTCGGGCGAGGAATACGAGATCGTCGTCACCGCGCCCGAGATCGATGTCGTACAGTTCTCATCCGAGTTCGGGCTCGATCTCACCGAAATCGGCCGGGTTGTTGCCGGTCCTTCAGGTGTCGAGTTGCTGAAAGACGGAAAAAAAATCACCTCTCCTCCCGGGTTCGATCACTTTCCAGACAAATGATCTCATTTTTTCGGACGATCCTCATTCTCATCACCGCCGTGATCGCGACCGTCGTATTGGGTCTTATGGTCATCGTCTCGGCGCTGCTCGGGGTCGAGGACAAGCCCGGCGGGATCTACGACAAGGTCCCGCGCTGGTGGTCGAGCTCGGTTCTCTGGGCAGGGGGGATGAAAGTTCGCGTCCACGGCTTGGAGAAGGCTGGCGAAGAGGGACCGCGCATCTTCGCGTCCAATCACGTCAGCTGGTTTGATGTTCCCGCTCTCGCCAAAGTTCTGCCGCGCTACAAGTTCGTCGCCAAGGCGGAGCTGTTCAAAGTTCCGGTCTTCGGCAGCGCAATGCGCGCCGCGGGTATGATCGAGATCCAGCGCGACAACAGGAAGGCGGCGTTTGGAGCCTACGACGTCGCGGCCGAGCGAATCCGGGCCGGCAACTCGGTCGTCGTTTTTCCCGAGGGCACTCGCGGGCACGCGTATCCGCTTCGTCCTTTCAAGAAGGGTCCGTTCGTGCTCGCGATCGCCGCGGGGGTGCCGATCGTTCCGGTGATCGTGCACGGCACGATCGAGATACTACCCAAGGGCTCGCTTTGGGCTCATCCGGGAACGATTGATATACATTTGCTCGAGCCAGTCAGTACGACGGGCGTCGACTACGATCATCGCGAGGCGTTGATGCAGACGGTGAGAACACGAATGGCGGACGCGATGCGCGAGCTGTATGGTGTCGAGCCGCTGCCTACTCCGGTATCCCGCCTCGCATCGTCGGTGGAGGTAGTTTCGTCCGCGGTCGAGCCGACCGAGACACGCTAGCCACCGAACAACAACGAGAAAATGTCGAGCATAACAGAGATCAAGGCGCGCGAGATCCTGGACAGCCGCGGAAATCCGACCATCGAAGCCGACGTCACTCTCGACAGCGGGGCGTTCGGTCGCGCTGCGGTGCCGAGCGGTGCATCGACGGGAGAGCACGAGGCCCTGGAGCTCCGCGATGGCGACGCGGAGCGCTACCTCGGAAAAGGAGTGGAGCAGGCGGTGCAGAGCGTCGAGGAGCGGATCGCTCCCGCGCTCAATGGTCTGGCCGCGAGTGATCAGGTGGCCATCGACCGCGCGATGATCGAGCTCGATGGAACAGCGAACAAGGGCAAGCTCGGCGCCAACGCGATACTCGCGGTTTCGATGGCGACTGCCCGCGCCGCCGCGGTGGATGTCGGCCTGCCGCTGTACCGGTACCTCGGTGGTCCGATGGCGCGCACGATGCCGGTGCCGATGATGAACATCCTGAATGGCGGCGCGCATGCGACCAACACGGTGGATTTCCAGGAGTACATGATCGTCCCCATCGGCGCGAGCAGCTTCCGCGAGGGGCTCCGCATGGGTACGGAAGTCTTTCACGCGCTCAAGAAAGTTCTCGTCAAGCGGAAGCTCTCGACCGGAGTTGGTGACGAGGGCGGCTTCGCGCCCGACCTGAAGAACGACGAGGAAGCGCTCCGCGTCGTCGTCGAAGCGATCGAAGCAGCTGGATACGCGCCCGGTCGCGAGATAGCGATCGCGCTCGACCCCGCTGCGTCGGAGATCTTCAAGAACGGGACATACACGTTCAAGAAGAGCGGCGCCGGCAGTCTCGACGCCGACGGCATGATCGAGCTCTATCGGAAGTGGCTCGACGAATACCCCATCGTTTCGATCGAGGATGGCCTGGCCGAAGACGATTGGGAGGGGTGGGCGAAGCTGACCGCCGAGCTGGGTGATCGCGTGCAGCTCGTAGGAGACGACCTCTTCGTCACCAATACCGAGCGTCTCGCGCGCGGAATCGAGTCGGATGTCGCCAACGCGATTCTCATCAAGCTGAATCAGATCGGCACGCTGACGGAGACCCTCGAGTCGATCGAGATGGCGCGAGCGAACGGCTACCAGTCGATCATCTCCCACCGCTCGGGCGAGACTGAGGACACGTTCATTGCGGATCTCGCGGTGGCGACCGGCGCCGGCCAGATCAAGACCGGCTCTGCGAGCCGCACCGATCGCGTCGCCAAGTACAACCAGCTGCTTCGCATCGAGGAGCAGCTCGGACCGGTGGCCGAGTATCCGGGCGGCTCGATCTATGGTCTGTAGCTGGTTACGATGAAGCGTTACGTCTGGTGGACAGTGATCGCCGTTGCCTTGTATTTCGCGGTGCAGGGCGGCGAATACAGCACCAGGGATCTCTACGTCCTCCACCGCCGCGCGGGCAACCTGACGCGACAGGTGGACTCGCTTCAGCACCAGGTCGATTCGCTCGGCCGGTTTCTGAGACTGGTAAAGAGTGACAGCGCGACGATGGAGCGGATCGCAAGGGAAGAATTCGGGATGGTGCGCGGCGACAAGGAGATCCTTTATCGCTTCGGGGAGTCGCCGGATAAACGGTGACAGGGAATAAGGTCGAAATAGCGCTCCTAATCGTCCAAATAGCGCTCCTAATCGATTGACTTGATGCTCTTCTCGCGTAGATTGCTCATCTCATCGCGGGGTGGAGCAGCCTGGTAGCTCGTCGGGCTCATAACCCGAAGGTCGCGGGTTCAAATCCCGCCCCCGCCATTAAGCAAGATCACGCGGCCGGTCCGAGAGGGCTGGCCGTTTGCGTCAGTAACCTCCGGCGCTTCAACGGCGTCCGACATTAGCACAGATTTGAAGTACGGCTGGGTAGCTCAGCTGGTTAGAGCACGGCACTCATAATGCCGGGGTCGGGAGTTCGAGTCTCCCCCCAGCTACTTCGTTCAACCGATTGGCGCGTCAGGCGATGCGACTCTTCCGTCGCGCGCGCCCATTCGAGGCTTCCGGTGCGTTAAGCACCACGAGAAGCACCAAGCCCCCTCAATCGCGTCAAATCGCGACGATTCTGCGCATCCGGCGAGCCGAGCGCGATCGCGAGCTCGCGCTCATAAACATCGCGCTCAAGAGCGGGACGACGAGGCTCTTGGGATGAGGACGAATCCTGCCGGCGTCGCCATCTGCAGCTGCGGCGCGGAGCTCGAGATCCGCTGTACCGGCGGCTGCGCGGTGCCTGACTTCGTGTCCAAGCGCGAGCACGACACGAACGCGATCTGCAATTGGGTGGGCTGTAACGAGCCAGTCGGCGAGTCGCCTTCCGGCCACTACGTCAGAAGGTGTACAAAGCATCGCGCGTTGCAGCGATCCTACGGTCTGCGCCACCTGGCGAAGAAGAAGGCGGCGGGATGAGTCACGCGAGCGAAGTCGCCCAGGCTCCCGACGAGATGATCGCCATCCGTGGTGAGAACAGCCACGCGATCTACATCGGGCTCGGCACGAAGATCACCGTCACCTGGATGGGCGGCTATCAGCTCTATTGGTGCGCCACCTGTAACGTCAACGAGTGCGAGCATACGCGCCGCGTCAAGAAGTGGCGGGAGGCGCAGCTATGACCGCACGAGATCTACGCGAGTTCGTCGAACGCGGTCAGCGCATGCAAGCTGGCATCGACGCGCAGCTCTCGCTCCTCCCCGAGAAGTCTGTCGCTCGCGCTCGATCGAGCGATCCGGACACATCGCACGAGGCCGCGGCTTCGATAGACGGTATCACGAAACGCCAGGACGCGATCGTCCGGATCTTCAAGTCGTTCGGCCCCATGTGCGACGAGAAGCTACTCAGGATCTACGACCGCTTCATGCGGGATCAGCCGCATCTCTTTCCGCTGCAATCGCCGTCGGGGATCCGGAGTCGACGTGCGGAGCTCGCGGATCCGGAGAAGTTCCAGCCGCCCAGGATCGTGTTCTCCGGCCGGAAGGAGAAGAACGCCAACGGACGATCAACCCGCGTCTGGACTCTCGCGAGGGAATCGTGGAAGACAACCTGAAAAGGGCGCTCGTGCTGAGACTCAACTCGCACCGCGCGATCATGCTCAATCAGCTGGTGTCGATTGGCTGCGAGGTTATGAACGGCAACCATAAGACGGCGCTCTTCGTCGCGGGGCACGCTCGCGAGTTTAACGACCGTCATCCCGAGGAGCGTCGTCCACTACTCGATTCGATCTCTCTGCTCGTCGAATCTGTTCCGCAAGAGATTCTCGATGCAGAGGGAATGAGTCACTACTCGGCTAACGAGCTCCGATACAAGGTGGAGGACGGCTCCTGACGCCCCCTTTGTTGTTGGACGCGGAGAACGCGAGAGCGTACCAGCTCCTTTGTGATTGCCCTGGCGGATCGTCCCGCTCGTGGGCAGCGCAAGCAGGATGGGCGCACTCAAAGATGGTCCGGTTCCTCGATGCGCTTAAGCGCGCAGGAATCGCGGAGATCGTCCGCGCTGGTCGCGGCTCACTGTTCCGGCCGACTGTTCCGGTTCGTTCCGAAACGTTCCGGAACGTTTCGCCGGTATCTAGTGCAGTTGTAGTTACCCATGAAGATAAACTACCTAGATACGGCGCGACGCCGGCGGAAGAAGAACAGCTGCGTGGTGCGGTGAGGTTGATCGCGATGCTCAACTCCGCGCTGTCGACGAAGTTCCGAGGCCCCTTCATTCCGCTCGACAACCTGGGCTCGATCACGGCCGCGAAGAAGATCCTCAAAGTCGTCCCGCTCGATCGCGCGGTGGCGCTTACCTGGGAAGCCGGCGTCGCCTTCACGCCCGACAAGACCGGCGGCGATTGGCCGCGATCGCTCGGGCATCCCTTCATCGTGAAATACGTCATCAACGAATACCGGCGGATCGAGCGCGAGCTAGCTCGGGGGCAACTGTCGTTGCTCTTCGTCGAGCGGACGGGTTCGCCGGCACCTGTGTACGGCGCGCGCAAGCAGGACGTCGACAATCCGCAGCCGGCGAAACCCGAGACGATCGCGCGGGTGGCGGAGGAGTTTCGCGCGATCGCAACCGGCCACCACAAACCGCAGAGGATGGAATAAATGGAGAACGAGCTCACGGCGGACGGCAAGGCGTATCTCGAGCGCGCGTTTACATACCACGCGCCGAAGGAGGGACAGCCGATCAAGTACGGGATCCTGCGCGACAAAGCGCGCGAGCTCGCGACTGAGATCCTCCGGCTCTGCCCCGATAAGAACGAGCGCATCTGCGCGCTGATTAACGTCGAGCAAGCGGCCATGTGGGCGAACGCCGCGATCGCGAGATGGGGATGACGCTCGCGGATCTCGCGCCGGCCAGGATCCCGTTTCTCGCCACCTACAAGGCGGGGCACGAGCTCGCCGGCATCCACGTCGAGCGCGGTCGCGAGTGTGGATGCGGCAGATGGTTCCCGCAGAACGTCGTCAGCCAGAAGTATCTCGACGCGCTGAGCGCAGAACGTCGGAAGGCGTTCGTCGACAAGGGCTGCGAAGTCGAGACGTACTCGAAAGGGAAAGCGGCGTGGTTCCCGAAGCGGTGTCACCGATGCTGCCACCGCCAGCTAGAGGTCGAGGCCCGCATATGACGCCCATGACGACGGTCATCATCATCGCGGTCGGATTCGCTTTCGGGTGGATCCTGTTCCGCGTGTTACACCAGCGAGGGCGTGTCCGGATCGACCGGATGAAGGCTCGCGCTGAGTCCAATAGGGAGGGAGCGTTGTATGGAATCGAATCAGCAGGGCGGACAGAAAGTCGGCGACCCGAGCGATCGCACGAGCAAAGTGGATCCGTCGCATCCAGCGGGAAGCGGCCGCTCGGCGATCGGCGATCGTGAGTACGCAGAGCTCGAGCAGCGGTTTAGCTCGAAGCCGATCACTATCGCTCACAAGGAGATCCTCAACCCGATCTTCTTCGCCGCGAAGGATCTGGGGACGATGGTGATCGAGAAGCTCCCGAGCAGCCGCGAGCGTGCGCTCGCGCTCACGCATCTCCAGGAGTTCACCTGGGCGGTTGAGAAGGGGCTGGTCGGCGGCTCGACCTTCTAAGCGGAGCGGAGCTGCGGCGCGGGGCGCGGACTCAACACCGCGCCTGGGCTGGATACCCGACAATACCGCGCCGTTTCTCCTCCTCACATGTTCGACTACAACACGGCGACGCCGACGGAGCTGATCGCGGAAGCGGAACGCCGGCGCGTCAGGCGATTCGGCGGAACGGTCGCGCCGACACCGGAGCAAGAGCAGAAGAAAGAGATGGAGCTTGAGAAGGAGCTCCAGGCGCGCGTCATCCGGCTTTACGTCAAGGCGGGATGCAAAGTGCGATCGACGTCGCAGCCGCGGAAAGCGAAGTTTATCACTCCTGGCGGCGCAGATCTGCAAGTCTTCTCGCCGCTAATACGGCCAGGGTATCGAGAGATTCGCGTGATGTGGTATCACGAGACGAAGCGCGACGGGGGAAAATACTCCGAAGCGCAGCTCGAGTTTGCTGCCGATTGCCGTGACGCGGGTATAACTTGCATAGGCGGCGGGGTTAAGGAAGCCCAGGAGCAGCTCGATCGTCTAGGACTCTGACGGACACGTTCGTCGACACTTTAGCGCGGAATTTGGGCCGATGAAAACACTCAGCTGACAGAAACCCCTCCGATCCCGATCGCGGTCGAGGCGGCACGACGCGCCTGGATCTCGGCGGATCTGAAATGCCCTACCTGTAACTGGTCACACCGCGCGTCCGCCGGTCACGGCGATCTCTGGCTCACATGCCAGAACAAGAAATGCGATCGCACTCGCTGGCGAGCTCTCACGATCTATCCTGGCATGATCGGCGCAACCTTGATCGCGCTCTTCGGCTTCGACCTGGGACAAGTCGTCCTCATGGCGATCGCGCCAACGTGCACCGAGCTCGAGGATCACGATCAGTACGGATGCGAGCTCAATACCGGGCCAGTCGTCCTCTGGCTGCAGTGGCCGATCACGAAGCTCGAGGCCGCGCGTGACGCCGGCCACATCGGGAAGGGCAAGCGGATCCTCAAAACCCTGGGCGGCACATGATCGTCGTAGTCCAGTAATGCTCTATCAGAAACCCTCTTTCACCGTTCCGGCAGGAGCGACTCGAGCTCCGGAGATCTGCGCGGGCGAGCATTGGCCGGATCGTCGCGGCTACTGCGTATTCTGCGGCACGAAGGTCGACGCCCAGGAGATAGATCTCATGGCGGCGCTCGTGAAGAGCCTCAAACTCGCTATTGTGCGCTAAGTGACATAGTGGTAGCTATTTAGGCTACCAAAGCAGCACCCTTTTTATTCGGGACACTCCCGCGCTGGCTCACGACGAGCTGACGCGGGTTTTTTCTGTTCCACCGGAGCACATGGTCGCACGCGGCAAGAAGGTAGGGAAGGGTAAGGCTCGAGGACGCTCAACTCGGTCGCACCGATCGGGTAAGCCGCCTGTATCCGCTGCTAAGCCGAGCGAGCCGATCGATCGACAGCCCGACTCCCCTCCAAGGCGCAAGAGATCGGGCCGCAAATGGCCTCCTACGAGGCAGAATGCGACGATCGAGACGCCGATCGCACCGATCGCGGCTGACGATACGATCGTGCTCGCTAACCCCGTTAACCCTATCCCTCCAGATCCGGATCTCGAGCTCCTCACCACTCGACGCCGGCGGTTCGTCGAAGAGTTCATGATCTGCGGCAATCAGACGAAAGCCGCGGAGCTCGCCGGGTTCTCGCCCAATCGCGCCGAGGTCGAGGGATGCGAGCTGATGAAAGATCCCATTGTCGCCGGCGTTATCGCACGTCGCGAGGCGGATCTCTACAAGCGGCTCGGGATCACCCAGGAGCGGATCCTCACGGAGCGCGCATCGATCGCACTCGCTGACCTAGGCGAAGTCTTCACCGAACGACCGGACGGTGTGCCGCAAATGCGGCCCCTCTCGGAATGGTCGCCGGCGATCCGGAAGGCGATCAAGACGATCAAGGTGAAGCGTCACGACGCCAGGTTCACGGACGGGAGCTACGAGCTTGGCTATGACATCGTCGAGATCGGGCTCTGGGACAAGCCCGCTCAGCTCGAGAAGATCGAACTGAGGCTCGAGGCCGACCGGAAGCGCGGCGACACCGCGGAGCAGCTGACCGAGCGGCAGCGGATCCGGAAGATTGCCGAGATCCTCTCTCGCGGGAAAGCAGCACTCGACGCCGCGAAGAAGAAGCCCCCCGCGAAAAAACCCGCGTGAGAACCCTCGTCCGCGTACTCGAAGCGCTCGCGCTGATCGGGGTTCTCGCTGCACTTGTAGGCGGCGCGCTTGTCCTTCTACTGCTCGTCGCAGCGGTATGACGGTTCCCGCGTTCGAGCAGAAGGTCGAGGAGCTGTACGAATTCCTCTCCGACGACGACAAGCAGCAGCTAACGGAGCTCGCTGACTCCGACTCGCGCGTAGTCGATCCCCTGGCCCGCCTCTTCGATCCCGAATTCACCGCCACCACCTGGCCCTACGAGTACTCGCACACCGATCCCGAGATCCCAGGCTCGCTCCATCCGAAGCAGACGACCGCACTCCACGTCGACGCCAAGCACAAATGGCTCTTCTGGGGCAACCAGGTTGGGAAGACTACCAGTGGCGCGGTCGAGCTCGTCGCCGCGTGCCTGGGTCGTCATCCGGTTTACAACAAACTCTGGCAGCCCCCGTTGACGTGCTGGGCGTCAGCTCTCTCCTGGGAGCTGTGGGAGAAGATCCTCCTGCCCGAGCTGCTCACCTGGATCCCCCGCGATCGACTTGTCAAAGCACCAACGCCGCACCAGCACTCGAGCAATCGCGAGATCTTGATCCGTGCGGACAATGGTCGCATATCGCGAATAACGGGGAAAGCGGCCGAGCAGGGGGCCGACAAGTACCAGTCGGCACGCGTTCACCTGGTGTGGCTCGATGAAGAGCATCCCGAAGCGGTGTGGGACGAAATGCAGCCGAGACTTCTCCGTCATGGTGGCCGAACGATAGCAACCGTCACGCCGCTCAAGGGACTGACCTGGCTATTCCGCCGTGTATACGAGCCCTGGAAATTGGGGAAGACGCCGCGGACAACGACGTTCTGCTCGCACGCCGGGCTCGCTGACAATCCCTCGATCAAGCCGACAGAGATCGCCGCCTTGACCGAGGAGCTTAAATACAATCCCTCGCAGCTCGAAGCCCGACTTTACGGACACTTCACCAAGCCGCAGGGCTTAGCACTCAATCTGCCCGAGGAGGCCAGGCTCGAGCTCACCGACCGGGACATCGAGCGACTCGTGGAGCGAGGGCAGCCGGTCGCCGGCATCGACTTCGGCGCGTGGCGGTTCGCGTTCGTCCTGGGCGTGCCCGACGAGAGTGGCCGCATGGTGATCCTCGACGAGATCTATTCGCAGAGAGAGACGCTCGACGTCCGCGCGCAGAAGATCCACGACTTGCTCACGATGCGGAAGGTCAAGCCGGGCAACTTCTGGATTTGGGGCGACTGCGCCAACCCGCAGGACATTATGGAGATCAACGCGGCATTCGCGCGAATCCAGCTCGGCCCAGATGGGTTCTGTTGCTTTCGAGACGGCGATGCGGAGGGCTTCACCGTGAAGAACGGGAAAGTCGTGAAGGTCGGCAGTCCGTATCGCGTCACCGCTGTAATGGCGGAGAACAAGCTCATAAAGGTAGGGGTCACCCGGATCGAGAATCTGATTAGCCGCGGCGCGTTCGTGGTACGTCGCGGGATCGGATCTCTCCAAGTGTGGATGCTCGGTATGAACAGCGCGCGAGCGGGCACTCCGGTCGAAGGCTCGAGGCTTTTGTGGGAGTTCGACAACTGGCAGTATCCCAAGACCGACGATGCCAAGGTGCAGAAGGATGTACCTGACGACGCGACGGCCGACGGCGCGGACATGATGGCCGCGACCCGCTACATGGTAATGAGCTGGTGGAAGGCGGCTCCCGCGGAAGTGAAGGCGATCGAGTACGCGGAAGATGCGAAGGGTGGCGGCAAGGCGTTCTACGATGCGCGTGAGCGTGAGCGGCAGAGCGATCGCTATGTGCCGTTGGGCCATAGCGAGGACGAGAGAGACGAATCGCCGAGCTGGCATGTGCCACGATTCGGCGTCAACGAATAGGAGCTGCACCAATGGAAGGGAAGCCGAAGGATACGCTCAAGTCAAAGACTCGGCGCACAGGTCGCTACGATCTCGCGACGAAGGTCGAAGTCGAGGCGTTCGTGGGCTCGAAGATGAAGCGACTCGCGGATGCGATCGAGGAAGAAATAATCGAGCTGAGAACGGACCACAGCTCACGGATTCGGGAACACGCGGACGCAATCATAGATCTGCGAGCTCGCATGGCGGAGCTCGAGCTCACGACCTGGCAGCGGTTGAAGCGCGCGATCGCTGACTGGCGCGACCGCATGCAAGCGCCAGTGCTCGATCGACTGCCAAGCGACGGCGGCAAGGCGCTCGCTCCCGATCTGCTCGATGACGATCTGCTCGATCTCGAGAGCCAGTCCGCGGAGATCGCCGAAGCCATCCGCGCGATTGAGGCACAAATGCTCGACGAGTCAACGCCCGAGCAGGTCGCTCAGAGGATGGGGCACCTCATACCGTTGCACCCGCTCGAGTACTTGCCACCAGAAGCACACGCCAACCCCGAGGAATAAAAGTGAAACGCATCCTACGCCCCGTCGCCGACCGACTCGTCGTCCGCCCCGTCAGCTCCGACGTCATGGAGCAACTCGAGAAGGCGGAAGCCTCCACGTCCTTGATCTTCCGACCCGAGACGGCGAAGGAGAAGCCGATGGTCGGCGACGTCATCTACGCCGGCCCCAAGGTCGCGCAGGTCGCCAGGGGCGATCGCGTCCTCTACGGCAAGTATTCCGGCAACGAAGTCACGCTCAACGGCGAGCAGCTCTTGATCCTCAAGGAGTCGGAGATTTTCTCTGTTGTCGTAGAGGACAACTCGTGACGCGACCGCACTGCTGCCACGTAGCGAGCTTCGATAGCGCCGGTTGCGCGATCGGCAACGGCACCCCATGCGAAAAGGATGCTGAGTTTGAAATCAATGACGGCCCGACGCCGGATGACTACACTCACGCCTGTGCAGACCACGTCGGCCACATGTTGCAGGACGGCAGAATATCAACAGTCTACCCCGTCGAGGATAACTCGTGACCCATCTACTGCTCCTACTCCTCACCTGTCTCAATCTTCAACTCACTCCTAGCTACGTCATGCGGACAATCGACGGCGACACGTTCGTCCTCTACAACATTGGCGTCCCTGCAGAAGAGCGAGTC
>JALYKM010000083.1 GCA_030774785.1 Gemmatimonadota bacterium | reverse complement strand
GGATCGGTGAGATACACGGCCTCGCTCACGAAGTGATCCGACATCCCGGGGCGCGCGCCGATCTCGGCCAGGTGAGCTACGAAGCGGCCGAGAGCAGCGCGGTCGGGCAGCAGGATGGCGAAGTGATACAATCCGAGCAGCCCGCGCTTCGGCACTGGACGGGCGCTCTCGAGCTGGTGGAGATGGACGATCTCGCGATCCTCGCCATACGGACCCAGACCCACGGAATTATCGGTGCGCCGAATCACGCGCATCCCGAGAACTCTCTCGTAGAAGAGCAGCGATCTGTCGAGATCCGCGACCTGCAGCCGTACTCTGCCGAGGTGGGTTGATTCCGGAAGCCGGTATCCGCGCGGGCGGATTCCGTTCTGCTCTCGAGCTCTTTCCGGAATTTGTCTGGTCGTCATCTCTCATTCTCCTGCCGACCCTATCTCGCGCAAATGCTACGCCTCAGCGCCTCCACCTTCCTGCCTGTGCCCAGGCCAGAATGTCTTAATGGTCGCGAACACCAGCAGCACGATCAGGATCCCCTGAGCGGTGAGCGTCTCCACGCTCGGGTAGATGCCCATCGCATCTACGTGCGGACCGCCTGGGATCACGGTGATGCGCAGGATGTTCCCTTCCTGCAGCTCGCGGATTCCCTTCCCCATGAACACGAACGCCAGGTAGTAGAGGAGGATGCTCGTGACCGTGAAGAATGGCCGCATCGGAATGCGCACGCCGTAGCGGTAGAAGAGCGTGAAGATCACGGCCAGCGCCGCGAAGCCGGCAATGATTCCGAGCGCGAGCGGGAGCCCGACGTTTGGTCCCTCATTGAAGAGCGCCTGATAGAAGAGCGCCGTCTCGGCCCCTTCGCGATAGACGGCGAGGAACGCGACCAGGGCCAGCGCCTTTCCGCCTCCGTGCTCGAGCGCCGCCGAAACCTTCTCGCGGATGAACTTCTGCCACTTGGCGGCCTCGACCTTGGAGATCAGCCAGTAGCTCACCGAGAACAGCACCACGACGGCCACCAGCATCGTCGTCGCTTCCACGATCTCTCGGCTCGCCGGCATTGCGGCAAGGAGCGTTTTCAATACGACCGCGGTAACGAGACTCGCAACGAGTCCGAGTCCGATTCCAAGCCAGATGGAGCGGAGGCGCTCGCGGTGGCCGGTCTTGATCAGGAAAGCGACGACCGCGCCGATGACGAGAATCGCCTCGAATCCTTCGCGCAGAATGATCAGGAACGACTGGAAGAATGCTTCCCAGCTCGTGGACGGCTGCTGCGTGAGATCGATCACCGACGGCAGTCCATCGGCGATCGCATCGCGCGAGCTCTTCGCGCCCGCGATATCGTTCCGCTTCACCGCTCCCTTGAAGTCGGCGAAGTGGCGCTCCATCGTCGCGACGAGGCCCGGTTTCTTCGCGCGCGCCGGGGTCTCGAGCGGCTCGAACGCGATGTATGCATCGAACGCGCGGTCCCCCGCTTCGGCAATCTTGCCCTTCCGCGCAAAGTCGAGCGCGCTGTCGAGCAGCGCCAGAATGACGGGCGACGCGGTGTCGCCAGGAATCGCGGTCGCATCCCGCCGCGCCAGCGGCAGAGTCAGCTGCTCGCCGCGCAGCGAGTAGATGTAGTTGATGATGTTCCAGCGCTGCTGCGGAGAGAGCGAAGAAGCGAATCCCGGCATCGCCGTCCCACGCACGCCAACCGAGATCACGTTATAGGCGAGCGTCGGCGTGAGCTCGGGCGTCAGCTTCTTTACTCCGATCGCCGGCGGCGGGGTGCTCAGCGTGCGGGCGGCCGGACCATCCCCCGCTCCCGTCATGCCGTGACACGACGAGCAATTCCTCGCGTAGAGAGCATGACCTTCCGCCGTGTCGAGTGGGCCCTTCGGAAGGTCCATCGCCCCCGCTGTCCCGAGCGATGCGGCAAAGTGCCGGTGGAGCTCTCGTACAGCGGCTGGTGGTTTTCTCGCAGCTACTGCCCCGATAATGCTGTCGAGAATGTCTCGCGTTCTCGCCGCATTGTAGCCGGACAGCCGGGTGGCCACCTGTCTGGCGTCGGACAGGAACCCGTAAGTCTCGTCATACTCGTCTTTCGAGACGAGCTTGCCGCGCTCGTCGATCGCCTTCGCGTATTCCTCGACGGCGACACCGACGATGCTCGATAGACGTTTTGCCGGGTTTTCTTGGGCGGGCAAAGTGGCTGTAGCCACAAGCGACAGAACCGAGACACTGATCCATCGCGTAAATCGACAATTCATTGCCGAGTGAATTTATCTGGATACTGCCGGGAAGCAATTGGTGGGAACGATTATGCGGCCTCGGTACGGGAAAGTACTGCCGCTCGGGCTGGCATCTATGACGGAGGGTTATACGGATGCTCCGGATGGGAATGGATGCTCCGGATTTTCGTTGTTGTTATTTCTTGGTAGAGCTCCGCGAGGCGCCTGATGCATCCTGAGCGCCAGTGAACAAAAAATCCCGGCCCGCCAATTGGAGCGCTACCGCTACAAGGAGCGATCCGGAGCATCCGTCAATATCCGAAGCATCCGTGTTAACGCTTTTTTCTCCCTGACTAGCCTAGCCATTCCCGGATCGAAATCGGTAGTCGCCATTCATCTCCCGGTGGCAAATGGCGGCCCGCACACCGGTGCGCTGTTCGAATCGCTCGACAAACGTCGGCAGGTGATCGCTGTTGAATTGGCCGCGCGCCATCCCCAGCGCCTCGATGGCCTGCTCGATTGAGTCGGGCTCGCCCTCGACCTCGACCAGGACATCCATCCGCGGATAGGTCTCGAAGCGGATCGTCGCGCCGCCCAGCTCGTACTGCGCTATCTCCCGGTCGATCTCCATTGTGACGCTGAAGCCGAGCTTCTCCAGGATCAGCTCGAGGGACTCGAAGTCTTCGACGAGAGTCGAGACCTCTTCACGGATCTTGTAGACGTCCTGAGTTTCGGTCGGGCCTTTCCAGTCGAGGTACGTCTTTGACGAGCTCCCTGCTTCGTATCGTCGCACCCGCATAACCTCGTCGCGCTCTCCGAGCTCGCGCGATTCGACGTCATAGCGCCGGTCGCACAACTTCCCCTCGAACGAGAGCGTGGCTCCCGTCTTCTCGAGCTGTTGCCTCCTGCCTGCGAGGTCGTCGACGACCGCTTTCAGCTCGACCTCACGCATTGAGAATCGTCTCGAGCACCTGTTGAGTATTCATGAGCGATGGAAAGACGGCGTAGGGATCGTGCGCCTCGAGCTGCTCCACCGTGTAGTGACCGCTGGCGACGCCGATCGCCCTGGCGCCAAGCGAGCGTCCGCACTCGATGTCCGCTGGGGTGTCTCCTATCACGATCAGGCGCTCGCCGGCGATGTCGAGCCCGAGCATTTCGCTCGCCCGTCGTTGAGCTATCGCGGGAAGCTGGGGCCGATGCTCGTGGTCTGATCCGAAGGCGTTGACACGGAAACGGTCGGGTTCGATTCCAGCGGCGCTCAGCTTCACTCTCGCTCCCGGCTCGACATTGCCGGTGAGCAATCCGAGCACGATGTCCTTGCGGGCCTCGAGAGCGTCAAGCAGCTCCACGACTCCATCGAGTGGGCGGACGTTGAATTTTCCGCTCTTGGCCCCTGTTCGCAGCCCATCGAGGTAGAGCCCGATCAATCTTTCCATTCTCGAGTCGATGTGCTCGTCGGAGAGACCCTCGAGGCGCATCACGTCGCGCACGATCTGCTTATCGGTCTTTCCATCGTATCTGTACGACGGACTGCCCGGCGACCCGAACACTTCCGACAGTGCGCGCTGCATCGACGCGCGGCCGAGTCCTTCCGAGCTCAATAGCGTTCCGTCGATGTCGAAGAGAACGAGCCTCATGTTCTGGCCAGGAAGACACCAGCGACGATCGTGGCGGCGCCTGCGCCCTGAAAGATCGTGGGAGTCTCGCCGAGGAAGGCCCACGCCACCAGCAGCGCGATGATCGGCTGGAGGTTCGTGTACACCGCGGTGCGAGTGGGCCCGAGCACGCGCAACCCGCGGTACCAGAAGAAGTACGCGACGCCCATCGAGATCACGCTCGAATAGAAGAGGGCGAGCCATCCGCCTCTCCCAATCGCTGACCAGTTCGTACCGATCAATGCCGGCATCGACGCGATCAGCAACGGCACCGCTCCTCCAACCATCGTGATGGCCGAGAGCTTAAAGACATCGATGCGCTTCGTGTACGGCTGGAGCATGATGGTGTACACGGTCCAGGAGAGTACTCCGCAGAAGACCAGGACCGTTCCGAGCAGGGTCGTCTGGCCGTTCGACGAGTTCGCGCTACCTGCGATCACGAGCGCGACGCCAATGACCGACAATGCGATGCCCACCAGCGTCATCCGCTTCACGCGCTCCAGTCCGCGCGCCCGCGCGAACAGCGCGATGAAAGCGGGCGCCGCGCCAACGATCAGCGCCGCGTTTCCCGCTCGCGTCCGCGCCACACCGTGCACGAAGAAGAGCTGATAGAAGCCGTTGCCGATCAAGCCGACCAGAAGGAGTCCGATCACATCACGCCGGGGAAGCGCGATACGACCGCGGGCGAAGGCAACGAGGAGCAGAAATAGCGCGGCTGTTCCAACGCGGAGCCCGGTGAATGCCACCGGACTGAAGATATGGGTAGCGTACTTCACCACCACGAAATTGATCGCCCAGATCACGGCCATCGTGAACAGCAGGAAATCGGTGATCCCGAACGACGGGTGCGCAGCCGAATCTGCCACCGCCGCCGGCGCGTGTGTTGCCGAGTCAGTCATCGCCGAAAGCTAGCCGGAGCAGGCGCGGCGCGGCTACTTTGGATCATGCACATTTCGTTCGCTGTCTTCGCCGACGCCGCCAATCTCTCGCAGGAGGGGAAGCTCAACATCCTCGGGGTTTTCGACGCGGTGCAGGTGGCGGGACTGCCGACGATTCATCCACGCACGCACTTCGTCGTCCGGCTCAAGGCGAGCGGCGACGACACCGGCCAGCACAAGCTCACCTTCCGCTGGCTGAGTCCCTTCGAGGAAGAGCTCTGGTCCTCGTCCGGAGAGATGAGCGTCGCGCCCTCGCCGAATCCGGTGTTCGAGGTGGACTTGCCGATAATTGCCGTCGTGGACCTGCCGCTCAACGTCACCGGACAGTACACGATGCAGGTCACGCTCGATGGCGAGCCCACCGCCGCGGCCCGTTTGCTAGTGAATGGCCCGAGTCAACCGACGATGGTTACCGGCACTCCGAACGGGATGGTCAGCTGAAGGCATCGTTGACGAATCCCCGGCTGCTTGAACTGCCGCTTACGTCAGGATTCTGCGACTGAATCGGTAACGCTCGAGCAGAAGGTCCGCGTACTCGTCTCCGCTCTCCAGATCGTCCACCGCGTAGCCGCCGCGCCCGAGCGCGAGGTGCACGACGCGCATTCCTCCGAGGGAGATCGCCACGTGAGTGATCTTTCCATCGCGCTCGTCGGAGAAGAAGAGAAGATCGGCTGGGCAGAGATCTCGCATCGAGTCGACCGGCTTGCCGGTCATCGCCTGCATCCAGGCGTCGCGCGGAACGTTCACACCGTGCAGGTGGAAAGAGCTCGAAACCAGACCGGAGCAGTCACAGCCCCACGGTGTGACTCCGCCCCATTCGTAGGACGTGCCTTCGAAGAACGTCATCGCCGACGCGGTGATCGAGTCGGGCGCGGGAGGAAAGCTCTGGCGCCGCTCCTCGAGCGTCATCGCCAGTCCGGCGAACCGCTCCTGTCCTTCAGTGATCAGCGCGCCGAGGGGCAATTTGCGGGTCGCTCCGTGCACGTCGCGGACGGTGCAACCGAGTGAGAGTGGCCGAGGATCGTCCCATCCGGTCTGCGACAGCGGACGCACCGGCTCCGGCATGGTGACGACGTAACCCTGATGGATCCACCCGGGATACGCATCCGCTCCCTCGACGTTCAGCCATAATCCATCGCGCTCGACGACCTGTGCGATGTGGCCGTGAAGGAGCTGTGACACCTGTGTCGTTCTTACGTCGGGCTCGCACAGCATCGGCGCGATCGCGGCGATGGCCGTGACGCTCTCGCTCAATGCTCGGGCCAGTCGATCTTGGGCGAAGTGCTCGGGTTCAGCGGCGGCTCGGGGCGTTTCTCGCGGCACGACTTGCAGAGCGTGACTCCGCGAAAGTTGCAGATGATGCAGACGAAGGTTCCGCAGTCCGCGCAAGGATAGCCTTCGGACGCGCGCTCCTCGTTCCCGCAGGAGCGGCACATCATCAGATCTCTTTCGCGCAGATTCTTGGACATCAGACGTGCGGGTTAAAGCTCATGAAGGCCAAATGTAATTCGTTAAGTGACGAATCAACAACGGTTTAGAAACGCCAATTGCGGAAAAGGTCGAACCCCAGCTGCGACGGAGTTTGTGTCGGCTGGAAGCTCGGCTGCGTCCCCTTGTCGCACGTGGCGTTGCTGGATCCCGGCTCGATCGCCGCTTGCGCGCTGTACAAGGAGCTGATTCGGTACTCGAGCTGAAGACCCAGGTTTTCCTTGAAGGCGCTTGGATTCACGAAGCACAAGCCTGTGCTCAATCCGAGGAACCACCGGCTGCCAAGCTGCTTGCCGAGAATCGCGCGTGTGTTGAGGAGACTACTGTAGTAGTAGGACGGATTGTTCGCGCTCTGCGTCTGATCAGTCCCGGTCTGCAGCTCGACGATATCCAGAAGGCCGCTTGGAAGCGCGTTCGTAACGATGTTGCTCAGAGCACGCACACCAAGTCCGGCTACCCGATTGCCCGTGTTGTCGAGACCGACAGCGGGCTCACCCGTCACCAGGTAGCTGAGCAAGTCGCTTTCGGAAAGCGGAAGATTGTCCGGGTTCCTGAGCGCGAGCTGCGGTCGTGCGAGCGTGCCCGTGATGTCAACCTCGACTCTGACGTCGCGCCCGTTCGCGCTCTGGCTTCGCTGACGGACTGTGTGGATCGCGCGAATGTCGAGCGATGGATTCAGATCCGGAGTTCCGAAGAATCGCAGCGCTCCGCTTTGTACATCGAATGTCGGCTGGATGAATGGATCGACGATGTTCAGCCGGTACGTTCCCTTATCCGCGCTCAGCTGTCCCTCGAGCGCTAGCCGCGGCGGCTCTCCACGATTCTGCGGCGCGAGCGTGACGTTGAGCGAGCCTCCCAGCTTGATGTTCGCTTCGGACGACCGCAGCCACACATCGGGTCCGAGGTCAACGCCGACGTTCTCGAGCCTGAGGTTTCGCGCAACCGCCTTTGGTGGCCGCGGCATCACTTCGCGATTCTGCGCCAGCAGCGTATCGACGGTGCTCTGGAACTCCGGGTCGTCGAGATCGATGATCCTCTTCTTCACGACCTCGGGGATGTAGATCGTTCCGCGCTCGACGCGAATCGTTCCCCTCATCACCGCATCCTGGGTCGAGCCCGTGAGCGTCACCGGCGGTCCCGTGGAAATGTCGAGCGAGGCCAGTCCGGGCTTGTTGATCGCGTGGAAGTTCGAAGCGTGGGCGATGAGCGAGAACGACGGATTGTCGTAGTGCTCGAAGCTCACCGTGCCCTCGACCTTCAACGAGCCGCGCCGTTCCTTGATCGTCTCCGCCGAGAGCTGCTTGATGTGAACCGTATCGCCGGAAAGGGCGATGTCGGCGCGGATGCGGCTGAAGCTCGTGCCGATGTTGGAGAACACGGCAGATCCGTCGGCGAGAGATATTTGCCCGAAAAGCCTTGGCTGCTTGATGCTGCCGCGGATGTCTACGTCCGCTACGATCGCGCCGTGCGCGTCCACCAGCCCCGGCACGAACGCGCGAAAGAGGCGCATGTCGACGCTGTCGGTCCGGATGTGCCCTCTGATCGAGTCTCCGCTCAGGCGAACATTCTGGACGATCAGCTTCGCCCGGGTGCTGTGCTGAAGAAGCAGCGAATCGAGCGACAGGAATCCTTTCGAGAACACGATGCGGCTCGGAAACTGGAGACGGTAGCGATTCTCGGCATCAACCAGCACCGCTGCCGAGTCGAGTCGCAGAACAGTAGTGTCTCTGGTCCGGGTGATATTCCCCGCCAGATCCGTCTGCACCCCGCGCTCGCTGAGCATCGACGCGCTGAAGTGTCCCGAGGTCGGCGACGCGAGTGCGACCGAAGCTCTGATGCTGTTGAAGCCGACCGGGCCGAGGGCGACGCTGTCGGCGCCGAAGATGAGCGACCCGGTCACTTCCTTCGTGACGTCAGCGAGAAGAATCGTTCCGCGCACGCTCTCGACGCTGCGCCTGCCGAGCCGCACATCGTTAGCGTGGATGATGCCGTTGAGCGAGAGATTCTCCGCGTTTCCCGTCAGCTCACCGCTGAGCTCCCCGCTCCCGCGGAGCGAATCCATCTCCGTATTGTTCGCCAGGTTCGGCACCAGCGTTCGGAGCCTGGAAAGCGAATCCATGACGGCGGTGAACTTGAGCGAGCCGGTGTGTGCGCCCGTGAGACCGAAAGTGCCCGACGCGCGTGCCCGCAGACCGGCGCCGTTGAGCGCAAGGGTATCGACTGTCGCAAGGCCGTTGGCGAAACGCAGGCGGGCCACCGACGGATTGACCCGGAAACCAGCTAGTGTCGAGCGCTCGATCGACGCCACCGCGCTGCCCCCAAGAGTCGCGAGCGACTCGCCTCGCAGATCGAGATCGTACTGCCCCGTGAGCCGGGTGTGAGGCAACGTGTTCTTGTCGAGCAGCGTCCGCAGATCGAGCGCACTCGTAGTCGCGCGGCCACGCGCGCCGTATTCGACGGGATCCGCGTCGACGAGCCCGTTGTACGCGAAAGTTCCTCCTGGCCCGGTGAGTGTGGTGTTGACGAGGAGATTCGGCGACGTGCCTTTCACCTGAGCCGGGCCACTGTAGCTGCCGCGCAGGGGAAGCAGCGGATAGGAGTGCGACAGAGCCGTGAACGAAAGCGGTTGTCCCTGGAGAGCGAGATCATAGGTGAGGTACTTCTCACCCCAGGTCACCCGCCCGTTTCCCGTCGCGCGAGAAACCGGCTGCGCTCCATCGTGGTGGTAGAGATCCGCGTTCCTGAACCGCACATCAAGCCACGACGAATCGAGAGTCGCCGTACCTGACACGGTCCCCTTCAGCTTCGGAAAGAGTGGATTCAGGTACTGTAGCGTGCGCAGATCGAGCGTCGCGACATCGACGTTGAAATCGTGAAAGGCGGTGAACGCGGGGAACAGGATGTCGAGCTCACCGTCGCCTGCCACCTCGGTGATCGCTCCCGGTACGTGCGCGTCCTCGAAAATGAGCGACGACTGCTCGATCTTGAAATGATCGAGCGGTCCGCCCGACGCCTTCACATGACCCGTGATCTTTCCCTGCCAATCGTACGGAAACTTCTTTCCGTTGAACGTACGCAGGAGATCGAAATCCACCGGCATCGCCTCGAGATCCACGTTCTTCACCGCCAGCACCGGCCCGCCGGTTTCGAACGTCATCTGCCCCAGCAGGCGCGAGCGCGTGGTTCTCACGTCCATGTTCGTCAACACGTAGTCGAGGAAGTGCGGATTCCGCTGGCTCCGGATATCGAGCTCCATCTTGCCGCTTCCTGTCGTCGGCAGCGTGGGATAGACCCAGGCGACATCGCTCAGCGACACCGAGTCCCCAACTACGTGCACGTAATAGCGAACCGGCAGGTTACTTCCCCACACCACGCTTCCGTGACCGCGCCCCGTCGACTTCGGCAGATCCCAGTGATCAGTGTCCATGAATATCGAATCGCCGAGGTTGAGCATCGTTCCCGAGACATTCCGGAACTTGAACGGCGGATCGGTCTCGGTGAAGCTCATCTTCCGGATCCGGACCAGGCGCCCGACGGTGTCGGGATCCGCGATGCGCGCGAAGCCGAGGCTGGCCTGGGCCTGACTCCACCGCCACGTCCGCGCGAATCCCTCCCGCGTGCGCCGTATCTCGTGATCGGGACGTTGCAGCTCGTATCTGATCGCGCTATCGAGCTTCGCTCCGCGCAAAGTGTCGGGCGGATGCCACGGCAGCGTCAATGTGAAGCTCGCATCGTGGATCTCCGACGAGTCTACAGCTATGTACTGTCCGAATCCGCGCTCGTTTCTCTTCTCCTTCTCGACGCTCGCGGGAAAGATTCGTCTCCAGTTCCACTCGCCGTTCTGGTGCTGCCGCAGATGGACGACAGGGTGCTGCGCGTCGAGGTGACTGAGAAGAATTCGGCGGTCGAACAGGTCACGCGCGTCGTACTTGACGCGAATCGGCCCCGACGCGAAGAACACCGAGTCCTCGTCGTCGCGGATCTCGACCGAGTCGATGGTCACCCCGTTGAAAAATCCACCGCTCATGTGCCCGATGTAGACTTTGCCCTTCGCCCGCCCCTCGAGCATGGTGCCCACCATGCGTCGCACCCGCTCCTGGCCGAAGCCGGTGTGCGTGACGCCCACGATGCTGAGGATGGCTATCAGTCCGAGCCCGACCAGCACGACGGCGCTCGCGATCACAATGCGAAGACGGCGAGTCATGGGAAGCTAGAACGCCTGGCCGATTGCGAAGCTGAAGGTGAGCTTGCTTCGGAAGCGATTGTCTTTTGCGGGTTGAAAAGTCGCTCTGCACGGTGGGATGCCAGGCGGAATTTCCTGGGTGACCGTGACCACACCAGTCACCGGATCAGGCGCGCTGAAGTGCGTAGGCAGATCGTTGTTTGGACTCACGCACAAGAGTGCTCCACCCTGATCCGTCGCCTCATAGTATAGCGGGCCTCTCGGCCGCTGGTACGGATTGTATCCAACCGCAACCCGCACTGGCCCGACCGGCGAAAATGCGGTTACCTGAACTCCGGGGGTGACCTTGAGCTTGACTCCCCTCACTTGTGTACCGGCTCCGCGATTCCAGACCTCACCCGCATCAGTAAAGATCGTGAGCTGCAACAGCTGCGGAAGCACCGGACTGCGGAGCCGCAGTTCGAGGTTTCCAACCAGGAGCGAGTTTCCGCCGACAGGCACGATACGACGGAAGCCGGTGCTGTCCCTGGCGAGGATCACCGTGTCCGGGTCTCCCGTTACAGGATGTGTCGAGATGAATTTTGCGTACGCGGAATCCGCGTTTGATCCATTTGCAATATAAATCAGCGACCCGAGCTCATTCTGCGAGAAGCCTCTCACGGTAGTCGGACCGCCGGCGTAGAGTCTTTCCTGAGGCGGAATGAATCCCGTTGTAGAGCCGAGGTTACGTCCGAAAACGGTGCCCCCGCGAATCCGTAACGCGAGCACGTTCCCTCCGCCCGCATTGATGTAGCGTGAGGCATCGCCAACGAACTTGTTGAACTGGAGCCCGCTATCCGACAGGATCACCGGCGAGGAATGCCTTGCCTCGAGCCTTATGATCGACCCGCGCGTTGGAGAGAGAAGACTGTTCGAGTTGTCGCGCGTGACGGCGAGGCTCAAAACCGCAAGCCGCTGCGTCTGCTGGATTCTGTCCCGCTCGGCGGCGTCGCACAGGTTGAACACCGCGCAAAAAAGCGCCGGCTGCGCTTCCGTGCGCCCGAGATCCATCGAGTAGGTGAGATTCACCGGAGTCCTCGTCAGTCCCCTCCAGACCAGCGACGCAACGCCTCCGATCGCCGTCGTTCTTCGATAGGCGTTGTACTCCGATAAGCGCTGGGTGTAGAGCGTTATCGTGGGAACAGTGCGCAGACCGAGGAACACCGGCTGCCGCAGGGTGGCTCCGAGATAGTAGTTGAGGCGGTTGCTGAACACATCCTTCCTTGCCGCCGGGCACATTCCGGGCGCGCCGTCCAGCGGCTTGCCTATTCCGATCTTCGAGACGCGCGCGTTGATGTCGAGCCGGCGCGCGCCACTCAGGAAGTTGTAGTCCGTGAGCTCTGCGGTGAGCCGGAAGCAGTCGAGCGTTCCATATCCCGCCCCCATTCTCGCCGCATGCATCGGAGCTTCGGCCAGCTTCGTATAGAGAGTGATCAGTGAATCCGCGCTCGAGTCGGGCGTGATCGACACGTGCTGGTACGCCTCGGTCTGGTAGAGCGAGCGCTGGGCGTCGATGACCTCGTACTCGCGAAAAACCCGCCCCGAGTCGAGCGCCATAATGCGGCGCACGATCCTGGTCGGTATCTGCTGCTTTTTCCCAGCGAGGGGCGTCACCTCGATCTTGATTGCTCCAATCCTCGTTCGTGGTCCCGGCGTCACGGTGAGAGTGTCCCACGCGAGCAACGAGCTGTCGTTCACGGTGAAGCCGTTTGCGACTCCGGCCCGTGGATATCCATTGTTGTGCAGTCGCTCGCGGATGGTATCAGCCGCGGCATCTATCGCGAAGCGGTCGAACCGCCCGCCTTCGCGCATGGGCAGGTCGCGGACGATCCGCGCTCTTTCCGGGACCGAATCCAACCCGACGATTGCGAACGCCTTGAGTCTCAACAGCGGCCCTTCGTTGATCTTGAACCTGACCTCGACCGCCCCGGGAGCCAGCTCCTTCACGACTGTATCGACTGTCACCTTTGGATACCCCCGACGGCGATAAAAGATTATCAGCCGGGCCCGATCGTTCGGGAGCTCACTCCGGTCCAGACAGTGTTTGACCGTGAAAGGCAGGTGGAGGTAACGGCGCGCCCACGCCGACGGCGTGGTGACGATCGTCTTCGCGAGCTCGGCGTCCGAAAAGGCGTGGTTACCCTCGAACTCGAGGCGCATCACTTCGAGGTCCCCGCGATCGCAGTTGATGTCCTGCGCAAGGGCGCTGCTGCCACCAAAAGACGCTGCGGAAAACGCGAGTGCGGTAAAAGCGAGCCGTACTCGGCGTCGTGGCTTCACCCTTTCAACGCGCGAGCGCCTGGCGGCTGTCCGGGCGGCAGCTCACGAGCGTAGTGCGTCTCCGTCTCGGGCTCTGTCCTGGCACCCAGTATTCGCTTCGGAGGCGTCGTCGGAGCTCGAGGGAGCTCGCCCTGCGGAACGAGAGGCGTCCGCTGGATTAAGAGTTGCACAATGTAGAAGCCGGCCAAACCGGTAGCGACGCCGACACCAATTGCTGGCAGTAGATCCTTGGCGCCAAGTCGGCGGCGATAATAGTATTCTGCGCTCACGGTGAGGCCTATTTCGGGGGTCCGCGAAAGTTCTCGCATTTTGCCCCTTCATGTCAACCGTCAGAGCACTCGTATGCGACGACTTTTCCTCCTCGTACTACCTGCGATTCTCGCCTGCGGCGGTGGTGGCGAATCGGCTCCGTTGCGCAGGACCATCATCGACTCGCGCGACACCTACGATCCAAGATCAATGGATCCCGCCCTGTCGACGGATGTTCCGACGGGACGCGTGGTGTCCTATCTCTTCGATGGGCTGACACGCTTCACCCCCGATGCGAAGGTGGTGCCCGGGTTGGCCAAGTCATGGGACGTAACCGCGGACGGAATCACCTACACCTTCCATCTGCATAACGGCGTCAAGTTCCACGACGGACGAACGTTCGCGGCGAAAAACGTCGTCGCGTCATTCCAGCGCGTTCTCGACCCCGCCACCAAGGGCGGACGCGGCTGGCCTCTTTATCCCATCAAGGGTGCCGAGGACTACGCCGCCGGAAAGACAAAAACGGTGAGCGGATTGGCCGCTCCCGATGATTCCACCGTGGTAATTACGCTCAAGGAGCCGTTCGCGATTTTCCCCAAGCTGCTGGCAATGCCCGTTGCCTCCGTCCTTCCCGAGAATCCGCCCGCGAATTTCGGCCAGAAACCGGTGGGCACCGGACCGTGGAAGT
>JALYKM010000082.1 GCA_030774785.1 Gemmatimonadota bacterium | reverse complement strand
TCCGTCGTCTGCGCACAGTAGACGAGGTAGTAGCGCGGACCGCCGCAAGCCCTCGATCCCACCGGCGCCGATCGGCATTGCGAGGCCGAGCTGCATCCCCCGGCCTTCACGAGCTCCTTGGCCTGGTCCTCGAGCTTAACGATCTGCGCCCAATCGGCTTTCTGATCGCCCGTGAAGACGATTTTATCGCTGCCCGGGCCAACAGGTATGGTACCTGACGAGCCCTGAGTGCACGCGGCTACGGCCAGCGAAATCGCAAAAAGGGCGGAAACACTTCGAGTTAACATGGTAATCTCTGGCACCTGTACGCTGGCCATTCGGCAGGAAGCTGGCCAGTCGTCATCGGCGCTCAGTGCATAGCCTGTGCGGCGCGCTATCTGCTATTTTTGGAAGTCGAGCTCGACACTCCGTCGGAGAACAATGGCTACGAGAACACTTCCCGATCGAAAATCATCCACAGGACCAAGCGCGAGTCTCTCGTCGGATCAGCTCGTTGGCGCCTACAGGAACATGCTGCTGTCCCGGCGGCTCGACGACAAGGAAGTACAGCTCAAGCGCCAGAACAAGATCTTTTTCCAGATCTCGGGAGCTGGGCACGAAGCGATCCTGACGGCGGCGGGAATGATCCTCAAACCCGCGTACGACTGGTTCTACACCTACTATCGCGATCGGGCGCTCTGCCTCGAGCTGGGCGTTACCCCGGCCGAGATGCTCTACGAGGCGGTGGGCGCGGCGGCAGATCCTGCTTCCGGCGGGCGCCAGATGCCAAGCCACTGGGGACACAAGGCATACAACATCGTGTCCTCGTCCTCACCGACGGGGACGCAGTTCCTGCAGGGTGTCGGCACCGCGGAAGCGTCGCTGCGGGCGAAGCTGCTCAACATCTCCGAAGGCTTTCAGAAGGATGAGGTGGTACTGGTGTCGACCGGGGACGGCACCACCAGCGAGGGAGAGTTCTGGGAATCGCTCAACACCGCGTCGAACCTCGAGCTGCCAGTCGTCTACCTGGTCGAGGACAACGGCTACGCGATCTCGGTTCCGGTGGAGGTCAACACTGCTGGCGGAAGTATCTCCAAGCTCGTGCGCTCGTTCCCCAACTTCCTCATTGAGGAAGTGGACGGGTGCGACCTGCTGGCGAGCTACGACACGATGCAGCGCGCTGTCGATCATGCGAGACAACGGAAGGGGCCCGCCCTGGTCCACGCGCATGTGATCCGCCCCTACTCGCATTCACTGTCGGACGACGAAACGATGTACCGTCCGCCCACTGAGCGCGAAGCCGACGCCGCGCGCGATCCGGTCACTCAATTCCCGAAGTGGCTCGTCAGCGAAGGGCACGCGACGGAAGACGAGATCAGGAAGATCCTGGAGGAGGTCGACGAAGTCGTCCTCGCCGCAACCGACGATGCGCTCGCGCAGCCGCAGCCTGGACCCGAGACCGTCTATTACGCCGTCTACTCGCCCGATGTCGATCCGACCAGTGAGCAGTTCGACACGGAAGACGATCCCCAGTTCTCGGGTGATCCGACTACGATGGTCGATTTGCTCAACGCCTGCATGAAGGACGAGATGCGGCGGGATCAGAAGATCCTCGTCTTCGGCCAGGACGTTGCCGACGTATCGCGCGAAGAATACCTGGGCAAAGTGAAAGGCAAGGGTGGCGTGTTCAAAGTGACGTGGGGATTGCAGAAGGAGTTCGGCGGCTCGCGCGTCTACAATTCGCCGCTGGCGGAGGCGAACATCGTGGGTCGCGCGATTGGTCTGGCCGTACGCGGGTTCAAGCCGGTCGTCGAGATTCAGTTCTTCGATTACATCTGGCCGGCTTACATGCAGCTGCGTGACGAGCTCGCCACGATGCGGTGGCGGTCAAACAACAGCTTCTCGGCTCCCGTGGTCGTGAGGACGACCTACGGCGGCTACATTCGCGGCGCGATTTACCATTCCCAGACCGGCGCTTCGATTTTCACGCATTGCCCGGGACTGCGTGTCGTCTGTCCGGCGACGGCGCTCGACGCGAATGGGCTGCTGCGCACCGCGATCAGGTGCGACGATCCGGTGCTCTTCCTTGAGCACAAGCATCTCTACCGGCAGACGTACAACAAGTCGGTGTATCCGGGTCCCAACTTCATGATCCCCTTCGGCAAGGCCAAGGTAGTGCGCGAGGGGACCGACCTTACCGTCGTGACCTACGGCGCGACCGTTCAGCGCGCGATCACCGCGGCCAACGAAGTCGCGGACAGCGGGATATCGGTCGAGGTCATCGACCTTCGCACGCTGAGCCCCTGGGACCGCGAAACGGTTTTTGAGTCCGTCCAGAAGAATTCTCGTGTCATCGTCGCCTACGAGGATTCGATCTCGTGGGGATACGGCGCCGAGATCTCGGCCGCGATCGCCGACGAATGTTTCGCGTGGCTCGATGCGCCGGTGAAGCGCGTGGCATCGGCGGACACGTTCGTCGGATACGCTCCGCGACTCGAGGACGCGATTCTTCCCCAAGCCGAGGACTTCAAGCGGGCCTACGAGGAGATCATGAAGTTCTGATCCTTTCGGTCTGGGCAAAAAAACTTCTTAGCGGATTGTGGTGCCGTTACCCGCTACCCGCTACCCGCTACCCGCTACCCGTTACCCGTTACCCGTAACCCGTAACCCGTAACCCGTAACCCGTAACGGGCAGCGGGCAGCGGGTCCGTCAGCCTCTGGACTGAAGGTGGCTAGCGTCTTACATTCAGCAATGGCAACCACAACTCGCCCGACAAGCAGACCCGCTCAACCGGCACCCACCGGCGGCGGGTCTTCGCGTGTCAGGGACCAGAGCGGCGAAGCCGGCGCCGCCAACGGCGCCGAGCGCGTGCGGGAAGACGTGGTCCTGACATTTGACGACGTCCTTCTCTCGCCGCGTCATTCGGTGGTTCACCCTATGGACGTGAGCACCCGCTCGCGATTCACCCGCGATATCACGCTCAACGTACCATTCGCCTCGGCGGCGATGGACACCGTTACCGAGTCGGCGATGGCGATGGCGATGGCGCGAGCCGGCGGAATCGGCGTCATCCACAAGAATATGTCCATCGACCGGCAGGCCGCGGAGGTGGATCGCGTCAAGCGATCGGAGAGCGGGATCATTCTCAATCCCATCACGCTTCCACCCGAGGCGACGCTCCGCGAAGCGGTCGCGCTGATGACGCGATTCCGGATCTCGGGCGTTCCAATCGTCAATCGCGACGGACATCTCGTGGGCATCATCACCAACCGCGACCTCCAGTTCGAGCGCAACCTCGACCAGCCGCTGGCCCAGGCGATGACGTCGAAACTCGTCACCGCACCGGTGGGGACGACACTCGAGGAAGCCGAGCGCATACTCGGCAAGCACCGCATCGAGAAATTGCCTGTGGTGGACGAGAAGGGCGCGCTGCGCGGACTGATCACCGTGCGCGACATCCACCAGCGCCGGGCTTTCCCCAACGCCAACAAGGACGAGCACGGTCGGTTGCGTGTCGCCGCCGCGATCGGCGCGACCGAATACATCGACCGCGCGAAGGCACTGGTGGACGCGGGTGTGGACGTGCTGGTGATAGACACCGCGCACGGACACAGCGGCGGCGTAGTCGACGCGACTACGAGAGTGCGGGAGATGTTCCCCGACATTCAACTCGTCGCCGGAAATGTCGCCACGCGCGAGGGAGCGGCCGCTCTCGTCGAGCGAGGAGTGGATGCGGTGAAGGTGGGAGTCGGTCCGGGCTCGATCTGCACCACGCGCGTCGTGACGGGTGTAGGTGTCCCGCAGCTCACCGCGGTGTTCGATGCAGTGGAGGGCGCCGGCGACGTGCCGGTAATCGCCGATGGCGGAATCAAGTACTCGGGCGACATCGTGAAGGCGCTGGCCGCGGGCGCGTCGAGCGTGATGATGGGATCGATGCTGGCGGGCACCGAGGAGAGCCCCGGCGAATCCATTCTTCTCGAAGGGCGGCGGTTCAAGATGATCCGCGGAATGGGAAGCCTGTCGGCGATGCAGGACGGCAGCGCCGACCGATATTTCCAGGAAGGCGAGATGTCCGCGGGCAAGCTCGTGCCGGAGGGCATCGAGGGACGAGTGCCGTACAAGGGCCCCGTTGCCGACACAATCTTCCAGATGGTCGGCGGGCTGCGGGCGGGAATGGGCTACGTTGGCTGCGCGACGATCGACACGCTGCGCACCGAAGCGGAGTTCGTCCGCATCACCGCCGCGGGTCTTCGCGAATCGCATCCACACGACGTCACGATCACACGCGAGGCTCCCAACTATTCGGTGTGACCGCATGTTTGTCGCGAAATTGTAAGGAATCAGCAGAGGGGAAGAAAGAGGTTTTTGCTTGACAACCTCTCCTTCCGCGCAGCAACTTCTCGCCAGTTCGCGTTGTCTAGCATGCAGTAGCGAGCGATCAACCAGCCGTGCCCACTCGTCCGTTCGTCCCACACCGACCGGTTTCCGGAGAATCGCATGGGTATCTGGACTAAGAAGAGCATTGCCATCCTGCAGGCTGAAGCGGGCGGTGAAGAAGGGGTGCATACCCTCAGGCGCGCACTCGGCGCACTCAACCTGACGACGCTCGGAATCGGCGCCATCATCGGGGCTGGCATTTTCGTGCTGACGGGCACGGCCGCGGCAAACTACGCGGGGCCGGCGATTGTCTACTCGTTCATCCTCGCCGGCCTCGGCTGTCTGTTTGCCGGGCTGTGTTACGCGGAATTCGCGGCGATGATTCCAATCGCCGGCAGCGCGTACACATACGGCTATGCGACCCTGGGCGAGCTCGTCGCCTGGATCATCGGCTGGGACCTGATCCTCGAGTATTTGTTCGGGGCCGCGACGGTGGCGGTCGGCTGGTCGGGATATTTCGCGGCTTTCATGAACGAGCTCGGATTCCGCATACCGGTGCAATTCACGGGCGCGCCAATGGGCGTCGTCGGCACGCACAACCTGGTGGCATCGCAGATCTGCTTCAATCCGGCCACGAACTCGGTCGTCAGCGTCGCGGCGGGCCAGGTTTGCGACCTGACGAAATACTCGACGGTGCAGGGAGTGGTGAATTTGCCGGCGATGATACTCGTCGGCCTGATGACGGCGCTGCTGGTGATCGGCATCCGCGAATCCGCGCGATTCAACAACGTGATCGTCATTCTCAAGCTGTGCATCGTCCTGCTCGTGATTGGATTCGGCTTCATGTACGTGAACTCCGACAACTGGCACCCATTCGTTCCGGAGAACACGGGGACATTCGGCCAGTACGGCTGGTCGGGCATCGTTCGGGGCGCGGCGGTGATCTTCTTCGCGTACATCGGATTCGACGCTGTTTCCACGGCGGCGCAGGAAGCGAAGAATCCGCAGCGCGACATGCCCGTCGGAATTCTCGGGTCGTTGGCCATCTGCACTGTGCTCTACATCCTGATGGCACTGGTGATGACGGGCCTCACGAAGTACACGAACCTCAACGTTCCGCATCCGGTTTTCGTGGCGATTGCCGCCGCGGGTCCGGCGCTGGCGTGGCTCCGGCCGATCATCAACGTCGGCGCGATCGCCGGACTGGCCTCGGTGGTCCTCGTGATGCTGCTGGCGCAGCCGCGGATCTTCTTCACGATGTCGCGCGACGGATTGCTCCCGCCGATTTTCGGCAAGGTGCATCCGAAGTTCAGGACGCCATACATCACGACGATCGTCAC